>JAJECI010000002.1 GCA_022822065.1 Candidatus Dadabacteria bacterium | reverse complement strand
TGTTGAGAGATCGGGGCAGAAGGCGTTTAACACCGCCGGAATAGAACCCAGGGACGTTGACATAGCGTTTCTTTATGACTGCTTCACCATAACAGTGCTGCTTGAACTCGAGGGACTGGGGTTTGTTCCCAAGGGAGAGGGCGGAGCGTTCGCGCTTGAGGGAAGGATGGAGATAGGGAAGGACCTTCCGGTTAACACCCACGGGGGACTTCTCTCCCAGGCTCACCTTGGGGCCATGCATCACGTTGTGGAAGCCACCCTTCAGTTAAGAGGGGACGCGGGGTGCAGGCAGGTTGAGGATCCGGAGGTTGCGGTTGTGCATGGAAACGGAGGGATAGTGTCAGCTCACAGCACGGTGGTTCTTGGCAGCCAGCCGCTTAACTAGTTAACAAACAAGGAGAAAGAGAAGATGTCAGAAGAGAAAAAAGAGTACAACAAGCCCTTGCCTGAATTCAGGCCCGAGACAAAGCCTTTTTGGGATGCGGCGAAGGAGCACAAGCTGGTTATCCCGAGGTCGAGGGAAACGGGAGAGTTTTTCTTTTACCCGAGAGCTCTTTCCCCTGGAGGGGACATGAGCGAGGACATAGAGTGGGTTGAGAGCGAGGGACGGGGTAAGGTGTGGACTTTTTCAATACACCACATGGGACCTTCTAAGGCCTACAAGGGTGAGCCTCCCTATGTAGTGGCCCTTATCGAGATGGATGAAGGAGTCAAGATGATGTCAAACGTGATTGACGTTGACCCCAATGACGTGTCCATAGGAATGGAGGTGCAGGTCTGCTTCGATGACGTTACCGATGAGGTCACGCTCCCCAAATTCAAACCAGCCGGATAAAAAAGCGGGAACGGTCAGTCATCAAGCTTTATAAGTATGTCGTCCCCGTCAATCTTCACCGGGTAAGTTTCTAGGGGTTCGACAGCGGGAAGGCAGAGTACCTCGCCAGTTCTGACGTTGAACTCAGCGCCGTGATAGCAGCAGGTAATGCGCTCCCCGTCAAGGTCGCCGTCTGAGAGAGTAAAACACTGGTGAGTGCATTCATCCTTAAAAGCATAGAAATCCCCCTCAACCCTGCATACGGCAACCGTCTCTCCGCCGACGAAGAAAGATTCCACCTCTCCTTCAGCTACATCTGAAACCTTTGCCACTTTCTCGTAATCGGACACAAGCCTACCTCCCGTCGCCGTTTTCGAGTCTTTGCTCAAACCATTTCATGACCGCGCGCTCAAGAGTCTCCCTCACGGGGTCGATCGACATATGCTCAAGGGTCTCGTTAGTAAAGGCACGGAGCATTATGATTTTCGCCTTCCTCATGGGAATACCCCTTGAGCACAGGTAAAAAAGGGCTTCTTCATCCATCTGCCCGATAGTGGCGCCATGAGTGCACTTGACATCGTCGTTGTATATCTCAAGCTGAGGCTTAGTGTCTATCTGGGCAGTGTCTGAGAGAAGAAGATTTCTGTTGGTCTGCTTCGCGTCCGTTTTCTCGGCGCCCTCGTGAACCAGTATTCTTCCGTGAAAAACTCCCTTTGAGCGGTCGTCAAGCACGCCGTTATAGAACTGGCGGCTGTCGCAATGGGGGCTCGCGTGCTCAACCCGCATGAAATTATCCATGTGCTGGCGTCCCTCGGACATGAAAAGACCGTAAATGTCGGAGTTGCATCCTTCTCCACCCAAGACGGGATGAACATTGTTCCTCACTATGGCCCCTCCGCGGAGAACCGAGTGGGAAGCGATATTGCTGTTTTTCTGCTGATTTACCCTAAGTGTGGTGAAATTAAACGCCTTCTGGCTTTCAAACTCAAGCCTGTAGTGCTCAAGATTCGCGTTTTCTCCGCAGACAACCTCCGTGACCACGTTTGAGAAATAGACGCTCTGGGATGCCGATACGTAATGTTCTATTACCTTGGCGGCCGAACTTTGCCCGACTATGATGAGATTTCTCGGATTTATGAATAAGGGACGGCCTTCATCCGTCGATACGTGAAGAACATGTACGGGTTTTTCGAAGACGGTCCCGTCGGGAACGTAAACAAACACTCCGTCTTCAAAATAGGACGTGTTAAGGGAAATAAACGCGTCTTTTTCATAATCCGCGTATCTCGCCAAGTGGTCCTTCACAAGATCGCCCTGTTCACTGATCGCCTCCGAAAGGCTTTTTACCAGTATCCCTTCCCCGGCATCTCCAGTGTCTGAAAGGGAAGAGGCGAAACGACCGTTTACAAAGACAAGTCTCAGGCAATCAAGTCCGGGAAACCCGTAGGAATTCACGGATTTTCTAGAAACCCCGGAGATTCCATTCTCGGCGATTGAAAAGGAGCCTCTGCGAAGTGCCTCAAGATTGGTGAATCTCCACTCTTCGTCAGAAAGCGTCGGAAATCCGAGCTTGGCGAATCCCGAAATCGCCTCACGGCGAAGGGTGGTTACCCACTCTGGGGCGTCTTTTTGCCCGCTATCGAGAAACTCGGAGAGCCCCTCGACGTAACTTTCGCGCGTACCGTCAAAAACAATAGCCATAGTATTATGCTCCTTGCAGGTCGCCCGAGGCCTTAAAACCCGGCGTAACCTTTCTCCTCAAGCTCGTGGGCAAGTTCCTTTCCTCCCGATCTTACGATTTTTCCATCAACCATTACGTGAACAAAATCGGGAACTATATAGTTAAGAAGCCGCTGGTAATGGGTTATGACTATAAAGGAGCGTCCTGAATCCCTCATCGAATTCACCCCGTTTGCCACTATCTTGAGCGCGTCTATGTCGAGACCGGAATCCGTCTCGTCAAGCACCGCCAGAGTCGGTTCGAGTATCTGCATCTGGAATATTTCGTTCCTTTTCTTCTCTCCGCCCGAGAACCCGGCGTTCACGGACCTTTTAAGAAGGTCTTCGTCAATACCGAGCGCTTTCATCTTCTCCTTGGCAAGCTTTCCGAACTCAACATGCTTAAGCGGTTTTTCGTCCCGGTACTCCCTTTTCGCGTTAAGAGCCTCGCGAAGAAGATAGGTATTCGCGACCCCCGGGATCTCTACGGGGTACTGGAAAGCCAGGAAGATCCCCTCGCACGCCCTTTCCTCGGGCTCAAGATCGAGAATATCCTTGCCCTGGAACGTTATCTCCCCTTCGGTAACCTCGTATGTTTCTCTGCCCGCAAGAACCTGGGCAAGGGTGCTTTTCCCTGAGCCGTTCGGGCCCATTATGGAGTGGACTTCCCCCGGCGCCACGGTAATATCCATCCCTTTCAGTATTTCCTTGTCATCTACCTGCACGTGCAGGTTCTTCACCTCGAGCATGCTTAGCTCCTCCTAAAAACCTTTTTTTTCAGAATTGCGGCGGAACCCTTATTAACCCACGCTTCCCTCAAGACTTACGCTCAGCAGTTTTTCAGCTTCAACCGCAAACTCAAACGGCAGTTCCTTGAAAACTTCCTTGCAGAAACCGTTCACTATGAGCGAAACCGCGTCTTCGGCGGAAAGCCCTCTCTGGCGACAGTAAAACATCTGGTCCTCGCCTATTTTAGAGGTAGAAGCCTCGTGCTCCATGTGGGCCGTGGAGTTTTTTACCTCTATATATGGAAAAGTGTGTGCTCCGCAGCGGTCTCCTATAAGCATCGAGTCGCACTGCGTGTAATTTCTCGCCTTCTCGGCATTTTTACCAATTTCAACAAGTCCCCTGTACACGTTCTGTCCCTCGCCCGCGGAAATGCCCTTGGAAATAATCGTGCTGCTGGTGTTTTTCCCCACGTGAACCATCTTGGTTCCAGTGTCGGCCTGCTGACGCCTGTTGGTAAGGGCGACGGAGTAAAACTCCCCGACCGAATTATCCCCTTCAAGAACGCAGCTCGGATACTTCCAGGTGATGGCTGAACCGGTCTCGACCTGCGTCCAGGAAATTCTCGAGGCCCTGCCGACGCATCTTCCCCGCTTGGTTACGAAATTGTATATTCCGCCCTTGCCCTGCTTGTCTCCCGGATACCAGTTCTGTATCGTCGAGTACTTTATGGTGGCGTCATTGTGGGCTATCAGTTCAACCACCGCGGCGTGGAGCTGATTCTCGTCCCTCTGCGGGGCCGTGCAGCCCTCAAGATAGCTTACGTAGCTGCCCTCCTCGGCGATTATAAGCGTTCTTTCGAACTGTCCGGTGTTCTCAGCGTTTATGCGGAAATAGGTGGAAAGCTCCATGGGACACCTTACTCCCTTGGGAACATAGACGAAGGAACCGTCCGTAAAGACCGCGGAGTTCAAAGCCGCATAGAAGTTATCCCCGCGCGGCACGACCGAACCCAGATACTTGCGCACAAGATCGGGATGCTCTTCCACCGCCTCGGATATGGAGCAGAAAATAACCCCTTCCTCGGCGAGTTTTTCCTTGAAAGTGGTAAAGACGGAAACGCTGTCGAAGACCGCGTCGACCGCGACGCCCGCAAGCATCTTCTGCTCCTCGAGCGGAATACCGAGCTTGTCGTAGGTCTCCTTTATCTCCGGGTCTATCTCGTCAAGGCTCTTCGGCCTGGGGTTGCTTTTCGGCGCGGCGTAGTAGCTTATGTCGTTAAAATCTATTTTCGGATACCTTAAAAAAGCCCATCTGGGCTCCTTCATCTTCTGCCAGTGCTCATAGGCCCCGAGGCGCCATTCAAGAAGCCATTCCGGTTCGTTCTTCTTCGAGGAAATCATCCTGATGACATCCTCGTTAAGCCCCTTGGGGGCGATCTCCTGCTCTACATCAGTTACGAATCCGTACTTGTATTCCTCCTGCGCGAGTTTTTCAAGATCGACGCTCATTGAGAAATTATCCTCCTGCTAGTGACTTCTGCCGCCCCGAGTTTCGTTCACCATGTCCCCGATAGTAGTATCTTCAAGAATCCTTGTCATGGAAACCTTGAGCTTATCCCAGAGAGGAAGCTGCCCGCAATTCTCATAAAGGGCGCAGGGACCATCGTCGTCCATGCAATCGACTATCCTTATCTCTCCCTCTATGGCCTCGTACACCTCTCTCAGGGTGAGTTCGTGGGGGAGCTTGCGGAGCATGTATCCACCCTCGGGCCCCACCTTCGACCTGAGTATTCCGCGATTGACAAGCCTTCTCATTACCTTGGCCAGGTAATTCTGCGGAATGTGCTGGGTTTCGGATATCTGCTTCATGCTGAATCTGTCCCTCGGATTGCCTCCCATATGGATAAGGCATCTGACGGCGTAGTCAAGTGTTCTGCTTAACTGCATAACGTTATTGTATACTTTATATATCCATAAAATAGCTATCTAAGTGGTAATCATTCCCACTATTCAAACAAAGTCAACTCAAGGGGAAAAAACAATTTTCAAACTGCTTTAAGCCTCTTCAATTATCCCCTTAGCTGCAGATAGCCGACAAAACTAGGAGCGCCTCCAAAAAAGCCCTTGCTGGTGGGTTAAAGCTAGAAACATTAATGATGAGCACCAGGATATTTATCCCTGAGCTTTTTATATTCCGCCTCGGACAAATTTCTCGACTTATCAAGAAATATGGCAACCGCCCAGATTATCCCGTCTTCGTGCGTGGGTCCGTAAGCGGGCATTCCCGTCATCTTTACCCCGTTTTTCGTGACCCAGAAGATGTCTTTCAGAGAATATTCATTGAATTCTTCGCTAGGAAATTTAGGGGGCTTGGGAAAAAGGCCCTTCCCTGTTGATGAAGGCTCAACACCGGGCGCTCCGTGGCACTGAACGCACATAGCCTCGTATTCCTTAAAACCCTCTACGTATATGTCTTTATCATCTATGTCGTAGGGAACCACAAGACTTGCCGAGTTTCTCTGTATCGATCTCTCGGCGATCATGTGAAAAAAAGTATTCACAATCCCAAGATGCGGTTTCGTAGCCGAGACATCATAACGTCCAAGAAGAAAATAGAATATGGCGACAACAATCAAAACCGCTACCAGCAATTTTCTTCTTCTCAACACTTTCTCAATCATGGTTCAGAAAACCTCCATCAGTAAATCCAGCCAAGCGTAAGATTCGCCGTGCCCTCGTTATTCAGCGTGGAATCGCCAACCCGCCTGTATGCGTAATCAAGCTTAACAAAAACGGATTCCGCGAACGAATAGGAAAGACCGCTTGTCAATACCAGCCTTTCATAGCGGGGATTATCAAACAGGGATTCGCGCGGCTCAAACATGGAATCATAATAATCCACCCGGAAGAAAGGCCTAAGACTGCTCCACGGCCCTAATCCCACATATGGGCCTACATCGTAACCAAGCTCTCCCCACAGCGCCAGAGCATTATCTCCCACCGCAGTCCTTGGAACACCAAGATTGTTGGAGAGCCTTGAATTCCTCGCGGAGATATCATCGGCATTCCACAGTTTCCCCCACATCACCACTCCGCTTCCGTACCATCTGTCATGCCTCAACACAACATGTGCATCAAGCAGCAGAAGCGGCGAATCAACTTCTTCAAGATCGTCTTTAGGCCTGTTCGCGTTGGTGTTCAAACCGTAATAGACCGAACTTCCGACCGTAAGGCCTATGCCCGTAAATCTGTAATCCGCCCGTCCTACAAAGGCAAGCCCGTCGGCCTGAATAGTCTCGAATTTGCCCTGATGACCTTCCCTGACCCAGTTAAGAGAACTGAACCCGGTAGAATCCAAGCCGTTTACCACTTGAAAAGCAAGATCCAGGTTATCGTTTACGTAATAGTTAAAGCCGATACCGATCTCATCCCATACGGCGGGAATTATCATTGTCTCGGATTCGGGACGCCTGGCGGCAAGATATCCCGAAGGTTTGTATAACTGCGAGAGAAGTCCATATCCAATATAGAAACGTCCTACTTTCAATTTGCCCCAGTCGCCGAAGTTCTTTCTCAGGTAAAGCTCCTCTATGAATACCTCTCCGCCTTGTTCAACCTCCTGCTCGAATTCTCCGAACTCCTCATACTCAACCTCAAAAGCCGCACCGGTTCCACCGTGCTCAAACTCAATTTCCGCCTCAAAACCCAGCCCCGCAGGCATTTCTCCCTCAAGCTCAAGAATGAATCTCGCGAGGTCAAGCTCAAGCCGGCTGTCCGACTCCGAGCCACCTGGACGGTTTTGGTTCGGTCCATGATCAAACCATGAAAAAAGAATGTCCGCATATCCGCTCCAACTAAGTTCAAACGGCGAGTCTTGAGGAAGGTCTTTGTGAAGTTTTGCACTGTCCGTCCTTTCTGAAAAATCAACTTCACCGGCATCCTGCGAGCCGACAACACCTCCTCCATGTTCAACATTCATTTCTTTCGCCGTAAGCTCGCTTAACTTCTTTTCAATGAACTTCATTCGGTTGTCGTACTCTTCTCTTATTCGCTTTGCTTCGCGAAACTCTTTTTTGAGATTTTCTATTTCTTGCCTGATTTCGTCCGCCTCCCCGGCGCTTCCCGTTCCAGGCAAGAACAAAAAAGCAAGATAAAAAGCAAATAATGACAATAAATATCTGTTTGTCTTCATAGTGTTATCCTCAGAGTGTATTCAGAAATTTAATAAGATTGTTACGTTTTTGCCTGGGGAGGCTTTTAAATCTCTCCGTAACTCTTTCCGCTTCCCCGCCGTGCCAAAGAATAGCCTCTTCAAGCGTCCTCGCACGCCCGTCATGCAGAAAATTCTCCTCTCCCAACATTTTTTTCGTAAGACCGATTCCCCAGAGTGGCGTGGTTCTCCACTCTCTTCCCGTCGCCTGAAAATCAGGTCTGTTATCCGCAAGCCCTTCGCCCATGTCATGCAGCAAAAGATCGGTGAAAGGCTGTATTGTCTGATAACTTACTTCTTCAATCGGATGTTCGCCTGTCTTAATCACGGATACGTGACAGGAGGCGCAGCCGATATCGGAAAATATTGCTTCGCCTTCGACAACGTCCGGGTCGTCCACGTCATCCCTTAACGGAACGGCAAGGGTCTGGACGTAGAATGTGGCCAGTGCCAACTGCTCCTCGGTTATATCAGGCACGGCGTCACCCAAGGTAAGTTCGGGGCTTGATACTCCCATATCCTCCGCGTACGCGCGTGCGGTCTGCATTCTGAGATTCGGAGCACCGGCCTTGCGTCCAAACCTTCCTATCTCGGTTGAAGAAGTTGCCCGGTTCCTGACCATGTTAGGTCTGCCCGATATCCCGTCGCCGTCAGAATCATCAGGGTCTGAAAGCTCAAACAGGGTTTCATCCGAGATAGCCTCAAGTAACCCAAGACCAATTACCGGGAGGGGCAGCCTCATCGAAGTCTGAATGTCTTCCCCCAGAGACGAGCCGTCAGAAAGAATTATATCGAGGACGGGTTTTCTGAGACTGTAGGAAGTTCCATCGGGATATTCACCGGAAATTTCCTCCCAGCTAAGATAAATCGTTCCTTCGGGGTCAACCCCGAATATCGCATGATCCTGAATCTGGTTGCCAATTCCCTCGACCGGAGGATTCCCTCCCGGAACGTCAGGTTCTCCTTCAGGATCAGAAACCATTACAAGGGCGGGACTTCTTAAATTAGGGTCGCGAAACAAGGGATGGGCTTTTCCGTTTTTTAGGTGGCAGGACTCGCAGGATACGTTGTTAAAAAGCGGACCGAGCCCGGGATTCACCGGAGCCGGGGCAGTTACGAAAACATTGCCGAATTCAAGATCACCGTCAAGATGCTTCTCCAGATTCTCCTCCGACAGATTCGCCGCCGGATCCTCAAACCCGAACGAAGTCCTGTTATTAACACTGGTGTCGCCGCCGGCTCTTATCAAAACATTTTCTGTTTCGCCTCCGCACGACAGAATAAAAATAACAAGCAAGGCGAGAGGACCGGTTAATCTGAATCTCACGTAAATATAACCTTCGCGCAATTTTGATCCCCTCAATAATGCCCACTGTAGAATAATTAGCAATTTAAAACAAAACCGCGCGTGCTTTCGCCACGCGCGGTTTAATAAATACTACGGCTTATTTGATTACTACTGCCTCACAAGAGCCAGTACAGAACGGTTTAACGTATTGAATACATCATTTATCGCTTCCTGAGCCGCTTCTATCGCATCTGCTTGACTCGGATCAGTGATAGCGTCTCGAAACGGCTGAGAGATAGCGAGAATTGCGTCGATTGCGGCATTTATCTCATCTTCAACCCTTTGCGCCAGAGCTGAATCCGACTGCACAACCAGATCTCTGAGGCCGCCGGTTCCACTGCACGTTCTCTCATCCAGACTGACCACCCTGCACCCTTTATAGGCATTGAGGACTCCGACTATATCATGTGCAAAATCCGCCCGCGAGTTAAAGCTGAACTGACTTTCCACGAGCTCCACATCCTGTTCATCATACGGATCAGCGATCTTCCCGTTTGCAACCTCATCAAGGATTATTGACATTCCATTAATCATCTCCTCGATACCACTTAGCAGCGATGGATATACGGTATTTCCGTCTCCGCCGGCATTTCTCAGCACATCCCCGTAAGGCTCTGCTCCCTCTGCCCAGTCTTCATGAAGCTCTATCGCGGTTGATTCTATATCCTTGGCAGTAGCTATCAGGTATTGAATTTCCCGCGTGGTAAAGTCATTTAAATTCCTTGGCTGTCCATCTCTGAAAAGCAGGTACTCAGCTGTATGAAAACCTTTTTCCTCCGGCGGAAGTGCGGAGACATACTCCTCCGTAAGCACATCGGGTGAAGCCAGAACAGTATCGAGATCGGTCCGATTTACAGGCCAACTATCCAGCGCAGGGTCATGCCCTTTGAAATCTACCGGTCCAAAAAGCCAAGCCTCACTCTGTTCCCAAGGAATTCTTGCCGCAGTCCACGCATCCGCAGCCGCTTGAACATCGGCCTGCGTTCCACCCTCAATGTCCTCGACGGCCTCCCTGAGTACCGTGGCTTTTAGCCTTAGATCGTAGTAAGTCGCTATAACCACATCATCAACGTAATTCTCAATTACGGTCGCAGCAAGCTCTGAGTTCTGGTCAATAAAACTTCCGGAACTTCCAGAATCTCCAGAACCTCCCCCGCAACCCGCAATAAAAAGCACGGTAACCAGAACTGACAATACGCTTTTCCTGTTAAACATTAACCTTATCCTCCTGGTAATCTAATATGGATATCTTTCATCCAAGATATTCTGGATAGTTAATATCCATATACGAAATCATTTGTCAAGAGGAGAAGGAAAAATCAATCAGGAACCCATGGAACCGTAGATAAAAATAAGGACGATTATTACGACGACCCCGCCGACCATGGCCGCTACGTAATACCTGAGCAGGCCTGTCTGCAGCGCACTCAGGCGTCCTGACAGGTTCCTTACAAAATCGCTGAGCCCGTCAAGCGAGCGATCTATAAAGGAGAGGTCAAAGTCAGAGCAAAGTTCCGAAATGTAGTTAAACGGAGATACGAAAACCGCATCGTAGATCTCATCCACGTACCACTTGTTAAAGGATCCCCTGCGGACCGCGTCGGCCGCTTGGCACGGAATTAAAGCAGGCTCCCTTTGTCTGCGGTAATAAAGCAAGATGCCACCTGCTATCCCCGTAAATGCGGCGAGCACCGAGAAACCTACAAGAGTCCAGTGGCCGAAATAATGGGAGTAAGCATGTTCTGCGCCGTAGTGTACTACCACTGAAGAAGAAAGGAACTTCTTAATAAGATCCGTGTAATGAAAACCCACACTCTCGCCCATGAATCCAGGCACACCGAGAAGACCCCCAAAAACGGAGAGAACTGCGAGAATCACAAGAGGTACGGTCATCACGGCCGGGGATTCGTGCACGCGGCTTTTCGTCCTGTAGTCCATCCTTGCCGCCCCTTCAAAGGTAAGCACGTAGAGCCTCGTCATGTAGAACGCGGTCAGCACGGCCGTAAGAAGCCCCGCGGCCCAGAAAAAGGTATGGCCCCCGCTATAAAGCGAAGCCAGGATCTCGTCCTTGCTGAAAAACCCCGAGAGAAGGGGAAAACCGGAAATCGCAAGCGTCGCTACCAGGAAAGTGATGGCCGTTACGGGAATCATCCCGCGAAGCCCGCCCATTTTCCTTATGTCCTGCTCTCCGGCCATGGCGTGTATAACGCTTCCCGCCCCGAGGAACAGAAGCGCCTTGAAAAAAGCGTGGGTAACCAGATGAAATATAGAAAACACATAGGCCCCAGCTCCCGCAGCCATCAGCATGTAGCCCAGCTGACTGACGGTCGAGTAAGCAAGCACCTTCTTTATGTCGTTCTGGGTGATTGCTATCGTGGCGGCGAAAAACGCCGTGAACGTCGCCACGATCAAAACGACGTTCAGAGCCACTGGACTCAGGTCAAAAAGCGGCGAGCAGCGGCTTAACATGTAAACCCCGGCGGTAACCATTGTTGCGGCGTGAATAAGGGCACTCACGGCAGTCGGACCCGCCATCGCGTCAGGAAGCCAGACGTGAAGCGGGAACTGGGCTGATTTCCCGACGGCACCGACAAACAGAAGAAGCGCCATCGCGGTTATAAGCGACTGTGAAAGCCCGGAAACAAAAGCCGGGTCTCCGAGCTGGGAGAAAACATCCTGGTAGTTAAGCGATCCGAACACGGTAAAAATGAGAAAGATGCCGAGGATAAAGCCGAAATCCCCTATCCTGTTGACCACAAAAGCCTTTCTTCCCGCGTAGACCCTAAACGAGTCTTCATACCAGAACCCTATAAGCAGATAGGATGCAAGGCCTACTCCCTCCCATCCGATAAACATCATGGGGAAGTTGTTGCCCAGAACCAGAACGAGCATGAAGAAAACGAAAATGTTCAGGTAAGTGAAATAACGCGCGTAACAGCGGTCGTGGTGCATGTAGCCGATCGAATAGACATGTATGAGAAATCCTACCCACGTCACGACAAGGGCCATTACGGCGGAGAGGGAATCAAAGAGAAACTCGAAGCTGACGTTAAGGGTGCCCGAGAGCATCCAGGTGAAAAGCTCGGTCGTAATCGGCTCGGACCCCGCGGGGTTCTGCGAGAGGAGGTCGAGGAAAAGACGCGTGGACAGGAGGGCAGAGACCAGAACCGCCGCGCACGCTACCGTCCCGACGATCCTGTCACTCGTGTGTCTTCCGGTCCCGGTAAGCTTTGCGCTGAGCCCGGTGGCGAAGAAAAGCCCGTTGAAAATCGCCCCCGCAAGCGGCGCAAGAACTATGAGAGCAAGCACTCAGGTAAACCTCCGAGAATAAATTAACCTCTAAGTAATTTCAGCAGATCGATGTCAAGACTCTCTTTCTGCCTGTAAATCGAAACGACAAACGCAAGGCCGACCGCGACCTCGGCCGCCGCCACCGTTACCGACATCAGAACGAACACATGTCCCGTGGCACCTTCGTAGAGCCTTGAGAAAACAACGAAAAGCAGATTGCAGGAGTTAAGCATGAGCTCAAGGCACATAAGCACGATCAGTATGTTTTTTCTGGTAATTACCCCGTAAACTCCGATCGCGAAGAGCACGCAAGCCAAGACTACGTAGTGAGAGACCGCGATTTCCATCTTATGACTCCCTACCCTTGGCTATGACCAGGACACCCACCATGGCTATCACCACAAGAACCGAGGTAAGCTCAAACGCGAGCAGATAATCACTGAAAAGGGATCTTCCCACTTCGGCCACGGTACCGAAATTCCCGGGATCCTCAAGCTTCGGAAAAACGACCGGAGAAGACGAGAAGAGCTTTGAGGCGAGAAATCCGACGACAGCGATAAAGAGGAAAAGAAACGTCATTCTCTTCGGTATGTTCATACTGTCAAACCTGAGCTCGCTGTCCCTTATATTGAGGAACATGACGGTAAACAGAAAGAGGACCATTATCGCTCCCGCGTAAATCAGTATCTGTATCGCCGCGATGAAATGGGCGTGGAGAAGAACGAAAAGCACCGCGGTGGAAAAAAGGGTAAGGACAAGCGAAACAGCGCTTGAAACGGGGTTTTTATGGCTCACGACCATAACGGCCCCGAGTACCGCAAGCGTAGAAAAAATATAAAAAAGGACAGTATGAGACAACGGGTTTTCCGGAAAAAGATTTGGCAATCAATTATAGTTACAATGCGGACAGAGTCAAACCGGTCGAGGGGTTCTACCTGCTTCTGGAAACTCCTCTCTTCGGACAGTAGCCACTCACGGGACAACGGCTGCAGAGAGGAGATACGGGCCTGCAGATCTGCTGCCCCAGAGCCACCAGGAGAGAATTATACTCTATCCAGTATCTGCGGGGCAGTTTTTCCCGAAGAGCCATTTCGGTTTCATAAGGACTTTTGGTGTCCACGTAACCCCACCTGTTAGAAATCCTGTGCACGTGAATATCAACGCAGATAGCGGGTTTTCCGTACCCGAGAGAAAGAACCAGATTGGCAGTTTTTCTCCCGACCCCGCGGAATTTTAAAAGCTCGTCAATGCTGTCCGGAACCCGGCCTTCATATTCGTCTATCAGCCTTTTACATATCCCGATAATGTTCTGCGCTTTTACCCTGTAAAACCCGACAGGATATATGAGATCTCTTACCCTTTTTTCCCCGAGCTCCAGCACCGCCTGCGGAGTCGAAGCCTCGCGAAAAAGCCTGGTGGAGGCCCCGGCCGTGGTCTCGTCCTTGGTTCTTAGGCTGAGTACGGTGGAAACAAGGACTCTGAAAGGACTTTTTGAGGAAACGGCGGTAAGCGTAACCACGGGAACGTTCCATCCGGCGGCCTCTTTTCTAAGCACTCCCAGTATCCTTCCGATGTTCTTACTCTCGAGTTTTGCGGTCATCTCAATCGGGAGCGGGACTTTACTGGATTCGGGAGTCTTCAGTACCGCCGGCACACTTGCTTGCTATATCCTCCCATTTCTGAAAAAACACCTTAAGCGCAAGCTCGGCCTCGCCGAAGTCCGACAGTGAGATAAGCTCCAGAATTCTCGCAACTTCCGGTACGCTGCTTTCATTTTTCAGCGTGTAGGGATGTATGTAATTGCAGATATCGCCGTAATTAAGTACCAGATAGCTTTGGGAATCGAACTGGACAAGCCATTTTCTAAGGTCTTCCAGGCTTCGGTCAAGATTGCGCAGGAAAACCTTAAGAGGATTGACGGATTCTTCGGACATCGTCTTTTCGATTTTTTCCTGTGAGGAAATCAGCTTCCTTTTTGACTGCTCAAGGGTTGAGTTGTAATGAATTGAGTTGAAGCCCCAGTGGGTATAAAAATTTTTCCTCCCCTCTTCGGAAAAAAGAAGAAACCACTCAAACGGAACAACGTTTTCAGAGGAGAAGCAATTAAGGGAATCCGAAGTGGGCGCGACAAAATAGTTGCCAGCTTCATCCTTCATGAAAAGACAGTCGGGCAGATCTTCGTGGGGCAGATCAAGATGGTCCGAGAGTGCCTGGCGAAACGCGCTGTACTCATTGCCGAACCATATTCCGAAAGGAGAAGTGGGACCACCCCAGTAACGTTCATAAAACTTAAGATATTTGTTCCAGTATTCAGATTTTTCTCTGAAAGAATCCAAAGGCTCGTACACTATAAGAGTACTGGAAGGCATCGCCTTATATTAGAAAACATGTTTACGGAAAAATCAATTCAGACAAAAAAAAGAGGAGGGGTAACCGTTACGGTCTCCCTCCTCTTTTCACTCATCAAGAACCTGTGTCTCTCGACACAAGCTCTTCGCCATTATCCCTGGCTATACTGCGGCAGCAGGAACCTGTGACGCATCGTGTACTCAAACGGTGTCGAGTATACCACATGACCCATGTCATCGGCCGTCCTCTCTACCGTCCTCGTCCATATCGTCAGCGCCGGCGGTATGATCAGGTTGAACGTGAAGCTTATCAACCCTACTACCTCCGTCGCCGGTATCTGACCACCCATGTAGTCAAACGGTGTTCCCGACATGTACCACGAA
>JAJECI010000007.1 GCA_022822065.1 Candidatus Dadabacteria bacterium | reverse complement strand
TCGTTCAGCATCGAAGCGTCCGCTCATGACTATGAAAGGTCTGACGGACAAAAGACCTATACTCACAGTCCGGATATAGATGTGAGCGCGGAAGATGTGGAGAATGCATCAGCCGCAGACAAGGAAGAAATGACGAGAAAGTTTCTTCTTCATACTGCCACACACCTGCATCTGATTCAGGCAGATGAAAGCCTTGGCCTGATAGAGACCGCAAGAGAAATGGTAATATTCGAAAAAAAATCAAGAGAACTGGGAACCTTTAATCACGGTGATACTTACGTCGCAGGAATAACCCGAAGGGGGGCCGTGAGAAACCATGGCCGTTATCAAGATCTGTTCAGTAGCAGATATGATCTTGAGGAGGACCCAGTAAGAACTTTAACCAGCGCTGACATCCTTTCCTCGGACGAGAACGCCGAACCAAGATGCGCAGCTTATCAATATGAAGGTCAGAGTAGAATAGCTTGCGGAATCAGGCAAATCTCACTCTCAGGAGTGATAACGACCACAGCAGGCTTTCACCACGCGGAAGATGTCCTTACGTCTCCCGACTGTTCCGCTTTCACGCTTGCGGTTACAGCCAAGCAGGTCGAGGATGAGACAGACCTCGATACGAAGAGAGATCTCCTCAGACAGTACGTACAAGGCGTTATTGGCGTATTTTCTACGATACAGGGAAGCTTGCTCGCGGAGATAACCACGGAAGATCCTACTATTCTGGGGGATCTTCAAAGACTTGGAGCGGAAATGAACGCAAGGATTCGTGAAAAAACAATCTGTTTCAGGGAAGAGCAGTTCTATTACGGTTCCATATACGCCTTCGTCATGGATCCGGTGCGCGGCGTCTCGTTTCTGAACGGGCTTGATTTCGACCTTCACGGTCTGAGTGTTTCACTGACGGACCCGAATCCGATTGGAGATGAGCCCAATATCTTGGCCGCTTTCCAGAAGGCACTGACAGACGGGACCGGAAACGTGGAAGATGATCTAACCCATGGAAGCAACGGAACCGTCATATATCATTGGGATGACCCGAGAACCGAAGAGGATAACGTCGAGGACTATATCGCAAAGGGCGTGGTTCCCGGCACTTCAATCAAGGAAAGCTACCTTGAGGTAGTGGACGTAGCCGGGGGTGCTCCTGGCTTCCCGCCAGCTTACTTTGTCTTCGGTTCCGGAATCTATCTTGAGGAAGAAGGCGATGATGACGGGTGTGCCGTTGCTTCGGTCGATAACGCGCCTCGAAGTGCCTTGCTTAACCTGTTCCTGATAGCATCCGTTTTATTCCCGGTTGTTTTCTTGAGGAAACGCATCTAGACAGGAACAGAGATTTTTCTGTTGAGCATGTCGAAAAAAGACTGGGACCGCTTAATCTGAGAAAAACCGGACTTTGGGCAAGCGAATCTGCAACTCCCCTTTCATTTAATGCGGCCCGCGAGTTTCCTTATCTCCGAGTAAAGCTCGGAGAACTTCTTGCCCGATACGTCGTTCTTTATCACGAACACCACGTCGTTTGAGGAAAATGCAGGCTTGTTCCTCCTGAAAACCTCCCTCAGCACCCTTTTCATCCTGTTTCTCCTGACAGAGCTTGCCGACGCTTTTTTGCCCACGGACACTCCCAGGCGGGGAAACCCAAGAGAATTGGGCTTTGCGTAGAGTATGAAGTTTTCCGAGTGGGTTTTAGTGCCTTCTGAGAGTATGTTGCGAAAGTCGCGGGATGTTTTTATTTTGAATTTTGCGGGAAACGAGCTGTCGGACTCAAACGCTACTTTTTCCATCTCCCAACCGTGAGAACGTATCTTCCCTTGGCAGTTCTTCTCCTAAGTATGCTCCTGCCTCCCCTTGTGCTCAGCCTGGCGCGGAATCCGTGCGTTCTGAGCCTCTTTTTTACGTGCGGTTGATAAGTCCTTTTCATAGTGGGGGGTCAGAATAACACGTAAGGATTTGAAGGTCAAGAGAAAATCAGACCGTCTGGAATCTGCGGCATCCGTGCGATGCACGGGTTCAAATTGACAATAAACAAGTTCTTGTAAATAATTGATACCCATCAAATTCAAACGGTTTTTAAGATTCTTCGTCCACTATGATCCTTGAAGGCGTGAAACTCATGGTCATCGGTATGGCCATAGTATATGTTTTCCTGCTTGTCTTGATGCTGAGCGTGATGCTGTCCGCGAAGCTCTTTAAAGACAGCGACGCGCGCGCGCCCTCGGATCCCGGAGCGCCCACGAAATCCAAAAGGGACGTCATTCCGGTCATAGCCGCGGCAGTTGCGGCCTACAGGGCGAAACATGCCGGCGACGGCTGATCCTAAAAGCCCCAAGGTCTTGTCATGAAGAAAATTTTGTTTCAGGATACATCCTTTCGCGACGGGTTTCAGTCCGTTTTCGGCGCGAGGGTGCTTACAGAAGACTTCATCCCGGCGGTCGAAGCCGCTAGGGAAGCCGGGATAACCCACTTCGAGGCTGGCGGTGGAGCCAGATTCCAGAGCCTGTTTCTTTACTGCGGAGAGTCCGCTTTTGACATGATGGACCGCTTCCGCGAGGCGGCGGGGCCTGATGCCAACCTGCAGACGCTTGCGAGGGGGATCAATGTTGTAGCCCTGTCCCAGCAGCCCAGGGACATGATAGATCTTCACGCCAGGATGTTCAAGAAACATGGCATAACCCACATAAGGAACTTCGACGCCTTAAACGACGTAAGAAACCTCGAGTACTCGGGTCAGTGCATAAAAAACGCGGGCCTGCATCACCAGGCCGTGGTAACGCTCATGGAGCTTCCTCCGGGCTGTGAAGGAGCCCACGATGTGGATTTCTATATAGACAGGCTGAAGAAAATTCTCGATTCGGGGCTTCCATACGATTCCATATGCTTCAAGGATGCTTCCGGAACCTCGAATCCCAAGAAGATTTACGAGACCCTGAAGGCCGCGAGAAAGCTGGTCGGAGAGAATGTCATTCTCTGGGTGCACACCCATGAGACGGCCGCCCAGGGAGTCAATCAGTACATGGCCGCCATAAACGGCGGGTGCGACGGAATCTGCGTCGCGAGAGCCCCCGTTTCCGGAGGAACTTCCCAGCCCGACCTTATATCTATGTGGAACGCCCTTAAGGGAACGGAATACACTCTGGACGTGGACATAAACAAGGTTCTCGAGGCGAATTCCGTGTTCAAGGAATGCATGTCGGGTTACTATTTCCCGCCCGAGGCCCTTCGGGTCTCCTCGGAGGTTCTTCTCTCCCCGATGCCAGGCGGGGCGCTTACCGCGAACACAATGATGATGAGAGACACCGGCACCCTCGATCTTTACCCGAAGGTGATCGAGGCAATGAGCGAATGCGTTGCGAAGGGGGGATTCGGAACATCGGTTACCCCGGTTTCCCAGTTCTATTTCCAGCAGGCCTACGCGAACGTCACCCAGGGGACTTGGAAGAAGATCACCGACGGTTACGGGAACATGGTGCTCGGCTACTTCGGACGCACGCCCGTCGAGCCCGACCCCGAAGTCGTGGCCATAGCGGAAGAGCAGATGGGCAAACCCCGCTTTGAAGGCGACCCGCTCGACATACTTGAGCCCGGAATTCCGAAGGCAACCGAGATTCTCGAAAAAGAAGACCTCCCCGTTACCGAAGAAAACATATTCATAGTCGGGGCGCTTCAGACCCAGGGTGGAAACAAGGGCCTTGACTTTCTCAAGGGGAATTTCAGCGTCAACATACGAAAAGACAAACCTGGAGAAGAGCCCCAGCAGAAACGAGGTCTCGGCACGAGCGTAGCGTCGAAAGTTTCCGGTGCCGGGGAGAACTTCGTTATTACGGTTGACGGGAGAAGCCACAACGTAACCGTAAAGGAAGGAACTTCGGAGATTGCCTCGGTAACAGAAGCTCCGGCGCCCAAGACATCATCCGCAATGGATGAAGATTCTCCTGACGTCGTGGCCGTTACGGCGAGCGTGCCCGGCAACGTGTACAGGGTGCAGGTCGGCGTGGGAGACAAGATAAAGGAAAATCAGACGCTGATCATGCTTGAAGCCATGAAGATGGAAACTCCGGTCGCCTCTCCATGCGACGGGGAAGTGGTGTCCATCGAGGTCGAACAGGGGCAGGTAGTAGAAACGGGTCAGCTTATCCTCACCATTCTTCCCTCTTGAGCGCATGAGAAGATTCATACTTATTTTTGCGGTTCTTGCGTTTTCCCTGGGAATGTTCGCCGGGGCGCCCGACTGTCTCGGGGAGACGGTGAGCGACGTGGCAGCCGCCACGGAGCAAACCAAGGAACTTGCATCTTTTTCCCAGCTTTTGAAAAACGTGGCTACCAGTACCGGCATCTACGGGTTTATTGCTGGCAACGCGTCTTCCTGGGTTAACGGGTTCGGGATGTTCTTGATGATCCTGGTAGGATTCCTTCTTCTGTACCTGGGGATTGCGAAGAAATTCGAACCTCTTCTCTTGGTTACGATAGCTTTCGGATGCATATTGGCCAACATTCCGCTTGCGGGGATAAACGACCCCGGCGGGGTACTTTACTACGTGTATGATGTTGGTATAAAGACCGGTATTTTCCCCCTTCTGATATTCATGGGAGTGGGGGCGCTTACCGATTTCGGCCCGCTTCTGGCCAATCCCAAGACGGTTCTTCTGGGAGGCGCAGCGCAGTTCGGCATTTTCTCGACATTGATCGGCGCGCTTGTGCTTACCCAATTCGTGCCCGGAATCGATTTTTCCCTAAGCGACGCGGCGTCGATAGGAATAATAGGATCAGCGGACGGACCGACCTCTATTTACATTTCTTCGCAGCTATCCCCGAGGCTTCTCGGTGCGGTCTCGGTCGCCGCGTATTCCTACATGGCTCTCGTGCCGATAATCCAGCCCCCGATAATGAAAGCTCTTACCTCTTCTGAGGAGAGAAAGATAAGGATGAGCCAGCTTCGTCCGGTGGCCAAAAGAGAAAGGATAATGTTTCCGTTGATTGCTCTTACTCTCTGCCTTCTTTTTCTTCCGTCTGCGGCGCCTCTAATCGGCTTTTTCGCTTTCGGCAACCTGATGAGGGAGTGCGGAGTGGTCGACCGGCTCTCGGATACGACGAGAAACGCGCTTATCAACATAGTTACGATCTTTCTCGGCCTCGGAGTCGGGTCACAGCTTCTGGCCTCGGAATTTCTTTCCCTTGAGACTCTCGGCATACTTCTTCTGGGGATCGTGGCTTTCTGCATAGGCACGGCCTGCGGGGTGCTGATGGCCAAGCTTATGAATGTTTTCTCCGAAACCAAGATAAATCCCCTGATCGGTTCGGCAGGAGTTTCGGCGGTTCCGATGGCCGCTCGCGTCTCGCAGGATATGGGAGCCAAGGAAGATCCTCAGAACGTGCTTCTGATGCACGCCATGGGTCCGAACGTGGCCGGGGTTGTGGGTTCGGCCGTAGCGGCGGGAGTGCTGCTTGCGGTTTTCCAATAAGTTTCTGATTTGCCAGAGGGGATTTCTCTGCGGAGCCTGCTATGAGATTTAAAGGACGATCGGCAATTATTACGGGGGGAGGAACGGGAATCGGCGAGGCGACGGCGCTTTTGCTGGCGCGAAACGGAGCTAGGGTTCTGATTACCGGAAGAAGGGAAGAGAAGCTGAAAGAGCTATGCGGCAGGGCGGAGGCAGAAGGGCTTTCGATAGGATACAAGGTCTGCGACGTTTCCGTCGAGGGTGATTGCGCGGCCACAGTGGAGACCGCTCTTCGCGAGCACGGAAAGATCGACATTCTTTTTAACAACGCCGGCATCATTTTTTCCGGCCCCCTTCACGAAGTCGAGACCGAGAGATTCCAGGAGATCTTCGACATAAACGTGAAGGGAGCGTTCATGATGTGCAAGTATGCGATTCCTCACATGGTTTCTGCGGGCAGGGGCTTTATCGTGAATAACTCTTCTGTTATAGGGTTAAAGGGTTTTGCGGGACTCTCTGCCTACTCGGCATCCAAGGGGGCACTTGTTCAACTCACAAGAAGCATGGCCCTTGAGTATGCGGACAAGGGACTCAGGATAAACGCCGTATGTCCCGGCGGGGTCTGGACGCCGATGTTCGACTCCTATCTTGAGAGGGCTGAGGATTCCGCCGCCGCTCAGGCTTTTATGGAGTCGCTTCACCCCATGGGACGGCTGGCCGACCCGTACGAAATAGCCGAAGCGGTTCTGTTTCTCTGCGATGATAGGGTCATGTTCAACACGGGTTCAATGCTTTCAATTGACGGCGGCATTATAGCTAAGTGATTGTCGGAGACCAGCCTCGGCATCGTACGTGTAGACGGAATAGCACCCCGCTGTTATGTCCCCGTTTCCATCAAACTCGATCGGTCCTGAAACTCCCTCTCAATTTCGGTTTTTGCTCCTTGACGGTTGGCAACAACTGATTTAGAATAAAGCCCAATTGAAAATTATTCTCATTTGATAATTCTCATGAAGAAAGATTTTGAATGCACGCAGGAATCGTATGCTAGGGAGGTTTTGCGGGAAAAGGGACTTAAGTCCACCGCGCAGCGCCTAGCTGTCGTTCATGTTCTTCACACGAGCAGGAAATCGCTTTCGGTTGGCGAAATACACGACAGGGTGAAGGATATGCTCGGCACCACGGGGCTTGCCACCATCTACAGAACACTTGAGATGTTTGAAGGTCTGGGCATCGTGAAGCGCCTTCATTTTCCCGACGGTGGTCATGGCTACGCGTTTTCCCAAGGTGAACACGTTCATCACATGGTGTGCGTTGACTGCAGGGGGGTTTTCGATTTTCCCGAGTGTCCGGTGGAGAACTTTGATTATGCTTCGGTTGAAAAGCAGGGGTTCCGAGTGAAGAATCATTTCATACAGCTTTTCGGCCAGTGCGTGAAGTGCGCGGAGGCTGCTTAACAATACAATGAACCAGCTAAGAATTACAATGAACCAGCTAAGGATTCAGAGGCTCACCGATTACACTTCGATATCCCTTGCGGGACTCTGTGTCGTCCACTGTTTTTTGACGCCGGTGGTGCTCATACTGTTCCCGGTCTTGGGTTCAACCCTTGTGTTTCAAGAGGTTTTTCACGAGCTGATGCTTTTTCTGGTCATCCCCGCAAGCGTGGTTGCCATGTTTCTCGGCTGCAGACGCCATAAGGATTTCAACGTGATAATGCTGGGAATCCTGGGGCTGGGTTTCCTTCTGGCAGGAGCATTCGCGGTGCCGGGCTACGGAGAATACATCCTTACTTTTATCGGTGCTTTCGTCATGATTTCCGGCCATCTGCGCAATTTCAGGCTTTGCAGGAAAAGCTGTTGCGATCACTGATCCCCAAAGAAATTTAAATTTTTTCTTGAAAACAGTTTTTTTTCGTGGATAATAACCATTCACTTTTTCGGGGGTTGTAATGGGAAAGTCTTTAAACAGAGTACTTGTCAAGATGAAAAGCACCGAGAGTCCTTACATCTATTACACGAAGAAAAACAAGATGAATACTCCGGACCGCCTTGAACTGAAAAAGTACGACCCGGTGATAAGAAAGCACGTCGTCTTTAAGGAGACCAAGTAGTCCGAGGAGATCACGATGGCCCGTCGTTGCGCGATAACAGGAAAAAAGCCTCTTTTCGGAAACAACGTTTCCCACGCGAACAACCACGTTAAAAGACGTCAGAATCCGAACCTGCACTGGAAAAGAATATACGTTCCGGAGATAGACAGGTACGTGAGGATAAGAATCTCCGCCCGCGCGCTGAGAACAATCACCAAAAAAGGCCTTATGCCTTACCTTAGGGACGAGGGTCTTACCCTCAGAGACATAACCCGCTGATCCCTCACTAATTTACCAAGTACGAAATAACGAACGGAAGAACCAGAAGGGAAACGGCCGTTCCGGCCACTATTATTGACGCGACCGTCTCGGAGTCCCTGCCGTATTTCTCCGCGAGCACGAAGTTAAAAACAGCGGGTGGCATCGCGCACTCAAGAATGACTACCTTTGCCTCAATTCCCTTCAGACCGAACAGGTTCACAAACAGCGCTCCGAGAATTACGCCGAGAAATATTCTGGCGGAGCCGAAGAAGAATGAAAGCCAGAGTCTGGAGACCTTCATTTCGGAGAGTTTGTATCCGAGCGAGAAGAGCATCGCGGGTATGGTGATATCCCCGAGAAGGGCTACGGGTCTCTCGATAACTACCGGGATCTGAAAGCCGACCGAGTTTATGATTATTCCGGCTACAGTGGCGTATATCAGGGGAAGCCTGAATATCTCGCGCAGATGGTTCTTTCCGGACCCGAGAATCAGAATTCCCACCGTGTAGTGAAGCAGCATGGTCGATACGACACAAAGTATCGCGATGTTGAATCCATACTGCCCGAATGCGAAAAGACAAAGGGGAAGTCCCAGGTTCCCTGTATTCGCGAAAACCACGGGAGGCAGATATACCCTCGAATCAAGCCGAAGCGCTTTTGTAAGCGCCCCGCCGATTATTATGGTAGAGAAAATGACTGCCGATATCGAGAGAAACAGCTTCGCCGTCACAGACGGGTCCATCGTGAAATCCGAGAGAGACGAGATTATTAGACACGGCGTGGTCACGTAGACCACAAGATCGTTGATCGAGGATATGTCTATTTTTTTCGTCCTGCTGAAGAGAAAACCCGCGGCGATTACGAGGAACGCAGGCAGGACGATGTTTGCAAGCTCTGGGATTGAGGAAAGAGTCATGTTCTGCGTTTTTTCGTGAAGAGAAAAAGCTACGTCTTGGATAAACAGGGTGTGGAGTCGGCGAAGGTCTTCAGAGTCTTACCACTGAAGCTCCCCAGGTAAAACCGGCTCCGAAAGCAGCGAACAGCACCAGATTTCCTTCTTTTACCCTTCCTTGGCGAATCGCCTCGTCAAGTGCCAGCGGAACTGAAGCCCCTGAGGTGTTTCCATACCTGTCTAGGTTTACAAACACTTTCTCTTCCGGGAAATTCAGCCTCTTTCTTACTGCTTCCAGAATTCTTTGGTTTGCTTGGTGAGGAACGAAAAGATCAATATCTTCGGGCTCAAGGTCGGCTTCCTTAATGGCGTTTATGGTTGCCGACTCTATGCTCTTGACTGCGACTTTGAAGACGTCGTTTCCCTTCATCTTTATGTACTGCTCCCTGCTCTTAAGCACTTCCTCGTCAATCGGCGTTCTCGACCCTCCAGCCGGAACATAGAGAAGGTCCCAGTCGTTTCCGTCCGAACTGAGGATGGATGAGAGAATTCCCGGCTCGTCAGAAGCGGTGAGAACCGCGGCGCCCGCCCCGTCGCCAAAAAGTATGCAGGTTGAACGATCCTCGAAGTCGGTGACTTTCGAGAGAGTATCAACCCCTATCGCGAGGATTTTCTCCGCGCCCCCCGATTTTATTATTCCCTCGGCTACGTGAAGCGTGTAAAGAAACCCGGAACAGCCGGCCATAAGATCAAAAGCATAGGCGTTTTTTGCTCCCAGGAGGCTCTGTAGCACGCAGCCTGTTGAAGGAAAAAGGAAATCCGGGGTTATGGTCCCAACTATGATCACGTCGAGCTGCTGGGGGCTTACGCCGGCAGCTTGGAGAGCCTTTTCGGCCGCTCCATAGGCGACATCGGAGGCGGCAGTGTCTTCATCCGCGATTCTCCGTTCCTTAATTCCGGTCCTGGACGTGATCCACTCGTCGGAAGTATCGACCATCTTTTCCAGATCTGAGTTGGAAAGCACGGTCTCGGGAACCGAAGAACCGGTCCCTATGATCTTTGCGTATTTCAACTTGGAATTTTTCTCCGAAGCGGTTAGCGCAATAATAGTTTAAAGCCCTAGTTTTGTCAACCGGCCTGTATTTGCGTGGTGACGATCTTTTTAAGCGGTTCCATCTCCACCCCGGTCATCTCCGCCGTGACCGATTGATGCGTCTCGTCGCAGAGAAAAATAAGGGAGTATTTCCCTAATTTCACTAGGGTTGAGAGGAAAAAGGTCTCCTCCGAAGACTCGGTGAGGAAGAAGTATTCGTACTTCAACCTGAGATTTCTGCCCGTTGTCATCCTTATTTCCATGGCGACCGAGGGAAACTCCTCTTTTTCGACCGCGAAAAACCGAGTTGATATTTTCCGGATATCGGCAAGCGCGGCGATTTTTTCCGGGCTTTCCTTGAAAATCATCAGACATTCCTGTTCCGTTGCGTGCGGCACGCAGCCGTAGAGGATTTGGGAGAGCGCTATCTGCAGTTCCGCATCCCGCTCAAGTGCGTCATATGTTGTTTGAGGGGTTGAAAAGATGCTTGACATATTGTTTCATCAATCAGTATCATTAAAGGTAGGATTAAGGTTCTTGCGGACTTCAGGTTCGTGGTCCTGGCATAGTAGTATAAAGAGTATCAGGAGGATAGATAGTCTCATGACAATACAAGGCAATGAGTTAGTGCTGTTAGCTATCGTAATTCTTATCATAGGGATAGTCCTTATGTTAAACGAAGGAGGAGGAGGTGGACAGCAGGCTGCCGAACCACCCGCTCCGCCTGAACCCCAGGAGCCCCAAGGCGATGCGGATCCTTTTCAGTCCGCACAAGCGGCCCCTCAGGAGGCGAGCGCTGCAGCTCCTGCAGCTCCCTCAGCCCCCTCAGGAGAAGCGGATCCCTTTCAGGCCCCGCAATAACCGAGAAAAGTCTGCAGGTGGAAATGGTTTTTCACGTTTAGGGCCGAGCTGGCCTTCGGTCGTCGCGTGAATATATGTGGGTGGGTTACACTCCCCAGAAGTTCAATATTTTTAATCATAGGGGTGTTTTTTATGTCAGATGGAAGAGGGGGTGTAGATCCTTTTCGGTCCACGGCAGCACCCGCAAGTGCCGAAGTTCCTTCAGATTTCGATCCTGCCTCAAATGAAATGGATCCTTTTCAGGTTCCAAAGTCCTAGCCGAGAAAAGTCTGCAGGTAGAAATGATTTTTCACGTTTAGAACCGAGTTAGCCTTGGGTTGCTGCGTGAATATGTCGGAGTGGATTATTCCTGCCAGCAGTTCAATTCCGTCAACGATCCGGGGCGACGGTCTGCTGAAATAGGAGTTGGCGTCCACTATGTAGCAGTGACCTTTTTTTACCGCGCGCAGCGCGTGCCATTGCCTTACCTTGCTTGTCACATCCTCTATCCCGTCAAGCGTTTTCTCTACGTCGAACCCGCAGGGCATCAGGATCAGGTAGTCAGGCGACGACTCGAGTATCTCATCCCAGGTTGTTTTGAACGAAGGCGCTCCCGCCCTCGAGATTAGCGGTTCTCCTCCCGCCGTCTTCACCATCTCCGGCACCCAGTGCCCGGCGGCATAAGGAGGGTCAAGCCACTCAAGGCAGAAAACCCCCGGCCGGTACCTTTCTCCAGAGAGCTTTTTCTCGACTCTCTCGATTCTCTTGCGAAGACCATCTACGATCTGTGAGGCCTTTTCCCGGGTTCCGGTGACTTTTCCCAGAAGCAGTATGGAATCCATTGTCTCCCCGATGGTGGAGGGCTCGAGAGACAGTATTTCGGGGTTATTCTCAAGAATCTCGCAGACTTCCGTTACCTCGTTTTCGGATACGGCGCAGACGTCGCAAAGCCCTTGAGTTATGATAAGATCCGGCTTTATCTCTCTAAGGCGCTCCGAGTCGATCAGGTAGACGCTTTTTCCCTCCGAGCGGCTTCGGCTCACAAATTCGTCTATGTGCGCGCTTGAGAGCTCTCCCTTTTCTTTGAGGATGCTGTTTACGACCACGGGCTTATCGCGTGCTTGGGGCGGATAATCGCATTCGTGGGTTACTGCGACCAGGTCCTCCTCAAGTCCGAGGGCGAACACTATCTCGGTTGAGCTCGGAAGAAGCGAACATATTCTCATGGCAGTTATTATACAATTCACCGGGAAGAATCCCCAAGTCCTTCGGCGGCATTTCTTTTTTTGCCGCTTCGGCGTGTAAAATAGTATCCGTGAAGATCGTAACAAGATTCGCTCCCAGCCCCACCGGCGCTCTTCATGTGGGAGCGGCCCGCACCGCCATTTTCAACTGGCTTTTTTCGGCGAGTCTCGGCGGAGATTTCCTGCTCAGAATCGAGGATACCGACCGCGCGCGCTCCGAGGAGAAGTTCGAGCGGCAGATTATCGAATCGCTTGAGTGGCTCGGACTTGAGTGGCAGGGGGAAATCGTCCGGCAGTCGGAGCGGCTTGCCGATTACGGTCGGCTTGCCGAGCGGCTCATTGACGAGGACAAGGCGTACAGATGCTATGTCACTGCCGAGGAACTCGGGCGGAGAAGAGAAGAGGCCAGGGAGAAAGGAGAGGTTTTCAGGTACAGAAGGGAGTGGTCGCAGCTCGGCGCGGCTCCTGGAAAACCTTACGCCGTAAGGCTTTCTGTGCCCTCCGGAGAGAGGATCTCCGTTGAGGACCTTGTCCGCGGCGGGATAGTTTTCGACTCTTCTGAAATAGAAGACTTCGTGATACTGAAAGCCGACGGATTTCCGACCTACAACTTTGCCGCGGCGGTTGATGACGCGCAGATGGATATATCTCACGTCATAAGGGGCGATGACCATATAATAAACGCCCCGAGGCAGATACTGATAGCCGAGGCGCTCGGCTTCTCAAAGCCGAAGCTTGCCCATGTTCCGATGATACTGGGCGCGGACGGGAAAAAACTCTCAAAGCGCCATGGCGCGGAATCCGTTACTGAGTACCGACTGCGCGGATATCTTCCGGAAGCGGTGCTTAATTATCTCGTGAGACTGGGCTGGTCTTTCGGGGATCAGGAGGTCTTCACAACGCAGGAGCTTATTGAAAAATTCAGCCTTAAGGGCATCGGAAAGTCTCCCTCGGTGTTTGATCCTCAGAAATTTCTCTGGCTTAACGGAAAATACTTAAGGGACCTGCCCGAGGAAAGTATATCAGGGAAAATAGTTCCTCTTATCACGCAAAAGGGGCTCCCCCAGCCGTCTTCCGAGCGGCTTCGCAAAATAGTCGCGCAGATGCGCGAGCGCTCAGAGACCCTTAACGCAATAGTGGATCAGTCCATTTACTTTTTCACCGATGATTTCGAGTACGACGAAAAAGCGGCGGAGAAGTTTCTGGTGGAGCCAAACGGCGAGATTTTCATGCTTCTTGTGGAGGAACTCGCCCGTGTGGAGGATTTCTCCCATGATAATATTCACGGGGGTTTCGAGCGTGTGATGCAGCGAACTGGCCTTGGGCTCGGGAAGATAGCTCAGCCCGCGAGGGTTGCGCTTACCGGTTCGACGAAAAGTCCCGGGATCTTCGATGTTGTCGAGATACTGGGCAAAGACACCGTAGCGCTGCGTCTCGCAAGGGCAATTGATTTTATAAGCTCCCGCACTGCCTGAAGATGAATATATACGGGCTTACAGGAAATATAGGTTCGGGGAAATCGACTGTGGCGGAGATGCTGCGCGAGCTCGGGGCGTTCACCGTGGATGCCGACGAGGTGGCCAGAGAAATCGTGCGGCCAGGGGAGCCCGCTCTCTCGGAAATCGTCGACTGTTTCGGCCGGGAGGTTCTCCGCGCGGACGGGACGCTTGACCGCGGCGCCCTTGCCGAAATAGTGTTTACAAACGAGCGGGACCGCGAGCGGCTTAACGGGATAACCCATCCCAGGATTCTTGAGCGGATAAAGGAGAAGATATCCGCCCGAAGCTCAGAGCCGATAGTGTTTGTTGAAGCGTCGCTTATAGATCGCGGAAGCGGTGGTCTTGATGACCTGATCGACGGTCTGGTGGTAGTTACGTGTCCCGGTGAATTGAGGGAACGCAGGGTGGCGGCCCGTGACGGCATGTCGCCTGAGGAAATCCGCCGCCGCATGGGCTCCCAGATGTCCGAAACGGAAAAGGCTTCTCAGGCCGATTTTCTGATAAAAAACTCCTCTGACATGGAAAGTCTGCGCGCCCAGGTCCATGCTCTGTTCGAGGCTCTTTGCGCCACAGAACCTTGAAACGGCGCCTCTGCGTGTTATGATTCACTGATCCGTTTTTAACTGTGAGTGGGTCTGGAGTACATCCGATGAAGGAAAAAGTCAGAATTCTTGAAGATAAGGAAAAAGAGGCAAGTCTGGGCGGCGGCGAGGCCAGAATCAAAAGACAGCACGATTCCGGCAAGCACACGGCCCGGGAACGAATAACCGAGCTTCTTGACAGGGATACTTTCGTTGAACTTGACAAGTTTGTCCTGCACGACTGCACGGACTTCGGCATGGAGAAAAAGAGAATCCTTGGCGACGGCGTGGTTACGGGCTACGGAAAGATCGAAGGACGCCAGGTGTTTGTCTACGCTCAGGACTTTACGGTTTTCGGCGGTTCCCTGGGTCTTGAACAGGGAAGGAAGATATGCAAGATAATGGATCTGGCGCTTTCAACCGGTGCGCCGATCATCGGGCTTAACGATTCCGGCGGGGCGAGAATCCAGGAAGGGGTAAAGAGTCTCGGCGCCTACGGAGAGATATTTCTTCGAAACGTGATTTCCTCGGGAGTCATACCCCAGATATCCGCGATCATGGGTCCGTGCGCCGGGGGGGCGGTTTACTCCCCGGTAATGAACGATTTTACGATCATGTCGAAAGCCACAAGCTACATGTTCGTTACGGGTCCCGACGTGATCAAGACCGTTACCCATGAAGAGGTGTCCTCAGAAGAGCTCGGCGGTGCCATGGTTCACAATTCCGTAAGCGGCGTTGCGCATTTCGCCTCGGAGGATGACGACGACTCAATAGAGATAATAAAGGAACTCCTCGGTTTTCTCCCCTCAAACAACATGGAGGATCCGCCGGTGATTCCCTGCGATGACCCCGCGGACAGAAAAGAGACGAGTCTTCGCGGCCTTATCCCCGATAACCCCAACAAGCCTTATGACATACTGGATGTGATTCGGCCCATAGTCGATCATTCGTATTTCTTCGAGGTGCAGGAGCACTACGCAAAGAACATAGTGATAGGGTTTGCGAGGATGAACGGACAGCCGGTCGGCGTGGTTGGAAACCAGCCCAAGGTGCTTGCGGGATGTCTTGACATAGATGCTTCGGTTAAGGCTGCCAGATTCGTAAGGTTCTGCGACGCCTTCAATATCCCTCTCCTTACTTTTGTCGACGTACCGGGTTTTCTCCCGGGAACCTCGCAGGAATGGGGAGGAATCATAAGACACGGCGCAAAGCTGCTTTACGCATACTGCGAGGCGACGGTTCCGAGAATTACCGTGATAACCAGAAAAGCCTACGGAGGTGCTTACGACGTCATGTCCTCAAAACATATAAGAGGAGACGTGAACCTTGCCTATCCCACCGCGGAAATCGCGGTCATGGGACCTGACGGGGCCGTGAACATAATTTCCCGTGGGGAAATAGCCGCCGCGGACGACCCGGACACGGAGAGAATCAGGCTCATTGAGGAGTACAAGAAGAACTTTGCGAATCCTTACCGCGCCGCGAGCCTGGGTTACATAGACGAGGTCATAAAACCCGAGGAAACGAGACCGAGAGTGATAGCGGCGCTTGAGATGCTGAACGGGAAAAGACAGACTCTTCCGCCGAAAAAGCACGGGAACATTCCCCTCTGAGCGGCTGGGTGAGAAAATGTTCGAAAAAATACTGATAGCAAACAGGGGAGAGATAGCGGTAAGAATCATCAGGGCGTGCCGGGAGCTTGGGATCGCTACGGTGGCGGTTTACTCGGACGCTGACAGAGACGCTCTTCACGTTATGCTTGCGGACGAGGCCTACCACATCGGGCCGTCGAAACCCTCCGAGAGCTACTTGGTCGGGGAGAAGGTAGTCACGGCCGCCAAGAAATCCGGGGCCGAAGCCATACACCCGGGGTTCGGGTTTCTTTCCGAAAACGATTCCTTCGCCGAACTGTGCGAGAAAGAGGGCGTGGTCTTCATAGGACCTTCCGCGGAAGCGATAAGGCTTATGGGGGATAAAGTAACCGCGAGAAAGATAGCCAGGGAAGCGAGCTTGCCCCTTGTTCCCGGGTCCGAGGGGGCCGTATCCGACGTTGAAGCCTCTAGGGTGGCGAAGAAAATCGGCTATCCGGTGATGATAAAGGCTTCTGCGGGTGGGGGCGGGAAGGGAATGAGACTCGTTAATTCCAAGGAGGAATTCGAATCGTCCCTTCGTATGGCCAGAAGTGAGGCGTTCTCCTCTTTCGGAGACGATTCCGTATTCATAGAAAAATTCATTCAGCAACCGAGACATGTCGAAGTCCAGGTTCTCGGGGACAGGCACGGAAACCTGCTGCACCTGTTCGAGCGCGAATGCTCGATACAGAGACGCCACCAGAAGGTGATAGAGGAAGCTCCCTCGGGATTCATAAGCCAGAAGACGAGAAAAAACATGTGCGAAGTCGCACTTCGCATAGCAAAGGCGGTTGACTATTTCGGGGCCGGCACGGTCGAGTTCATAATGGATCAGGAAGAGAATTTTTATTTTCTGGAGATGAACACAAGGGTGCAGGTTGAACACCCGGTCACGGAAATGATCACAGGAATCGATATAGTGAAGTGGATGATAAGGATAGCTTCGGGAGAAAAACTGCCTTTCAAGCAGTCTGCCATAAAAATGCAGGGCCATGCTCTTGAATGCAGGGTTTACGCGGAGGATCCCGCCACCAATTTTCTTCCCTCGCCGGGAACCCTTCACTACGTACGCGCTCCCAGCGGTCCGGGAGTGAGAGACGACTCATCCGTTTACAGCGGCTGCGAGATAACGTCTTTTTACGACCCGATGCTCTCAAAGCTTGTCGTCTGGGGAAATTCCCGGGAGGACGCGGTGGACAGAATGCTTTCCGCTCTGAGGGAATACGTGGTTCTGGGAGTGAGAACCAACCTCGGATTTCTGATCAGGATGATGCGGGACCCAGAGTTCCGCAAGGCGCAGATTGACACGGGTTTTATAGAAAGACATCCAGAAACCCTTGTGCCCGAGGACTCCGATCCTGAAGTTATACTCATGGCCGCCGCTGTCGCCATGAACGGCGGCTCAAACCAGATTGCGCAGGGGAAAACCGCTGCTTCTTCGGGCTGGAAGCTTTTTGCCAGAAGGGTCGGCGTATCCGGGAATCCGCTGTTATGACTTATACTTTCAAACTGGGAAACAAAACCTACAAGGTAGGCTTCGAAGAAAAGGAAGGACTGAGCCTTTTCAGCATAGACGATGAGCAGAAGGAATTGGAGTTTCTGCGCATAGACGAGAGCACCTATTCGATTCTGGTTGACAACCAGAGCATCACCGTAGGGATATTCAGGGAAGGAAAGAAAATACAGGTTTTCCACGAAGGCGACCTCTACGAACTGGAAGCCGTTTCCGGAAGGGACGCTTCCCAGGCAGAAGGCACGGGGAGTCTTAACATAACGGCACCGATGCACAGCAGGGTGGTGAAGATTCTTAAGAAGCAGGGAGACAGCGTCGAGGTCGGGGACAGTGTCATAGTGGTCGAAGCCATGAAGATGGAAAGCGAACTTAAAGCCTCCGCTTCGGGCACCATAAAGGAAATAAGGGTTGAAGAAGGGCAGACGGTCGAGAAGGACTCTGTTCTGGTTGCCCTCTCCGATAGTGAATAATCATCGAAAAGGGGGGTTGTTTTAAAGTGAGAAAAGTAGCTGCGCTTTTGTTTTTTGCCGTGGCCGCCGTGGCCGCGGTTCTAGGTCTTGTTTCCTGCCACGGTGATAGCGCCGAGGAGATTGCAGTCGGCGTCGCCTTTCCCCTTACGGGAGTATCAGAGGGGCTTGGGGGGAACATGAAAAAAGGTGTCGAACTCGCCGTGGAGGAGATCAACGCGTCGGCGCTTCTCGGCGGAATGGATCTCCGCCTGGTCTTTGAGGATACCGAAGGCACCCCGGACGGCGCGGAGAGGGCTTTCAGGAAGCTCATCGACGAGGACGCTGTGAGCGTGATAATCGGTCCGTGGAGTTCCAGTTCGACAAAAAGAGCCGCTCCGCTCGCGAACGAAAGCAAGGTGGTGGCCATAAGTCCGACCTCCTCTGCGAGTCCGAGCGGGATCACTGCTCCCGGCGATTTCATATTCCGCACTGCACTTACCGTGGACAAAACGGTGCCCGAAGGAATAAGGAAAACCAAAAGCGCTCTAGGGTATTCCAAAGCGGCGACCATAGTCAACGCAGGTGACGATTTCTCCAGGAGCGGCAACGACAGGGTGCTTGAGGAACTTGCGAAGGACGACCACCAGGACGTGGAGGTCGTGAGCGAGCAGAGTTTCAGCCTAGCAAAGAACGTTCCTCCTCCTCCTGATCTCCTCACGGAGCCGTTGCGCGCCATAAAGGACTCGGGCGCGGACGTGGTATTCGTTTCGGCGCTTTCACCAGGGCGCCAGGAGGTAATAGTCAGGGCCCGCGAGATGGGCATAACAGTTCCCCTGATCGTAATCGCGCTCACGGAGACGGACGTGGCGGAGGCTGAGAAGAGGCGTGAGGAGTCGACCGAAGGTGTCATTACGTTTACGAACTGGGCAGACGACATTACGCCCCGGAGCGTGGATTTCGTCGGGAAATACAAGGCGAAATACGAAGAGGATCCCGACGCGTACTCGGCGCGCTCCTACGCTACCACCCAAATACTGGCCATCGCCATCGCGCGCGCTTCAACAGCCAGCCCGGAGGATATCAGGGCGGCCCTGCAGATGATCGGTCCGGAATCCGCTCTGGACGACACTATTTTCGGCGATTTCTATTTTGACGAGAACGGGGACGGGGTCTACAGTCCCGTGGTAAGGATAGTCCGCGACGGCAGGTTTGTGACCCTCGAGTAATCCCGTTGTTCGAACCTGTCGGTATAATCTTGATCCTGAGCGTTTGAATGGGTATCTTCTCTCAAGGATGGGTGGCTGTCGAAGGACTTTAATATGAAAAAAGTAACTTCATTTATGCTTGCCGCCGGAGTCGTTTTGTTGCTGCTTCTCGGTTCTTTCTCCTGTGGCCAGAACGAAACCGAAGAAATCTCCGTCGGCGTCGTTGTTCCTCTCACCGGTCCGCTTTCCTCAAATGGCCTGCAGATGAAAAACGGCATGGAGCTTGCCCTCGGGGAGATTAATGAATCGTCACTGCTTGGCGGGAAGAAAATTCGATTTGTTGTTGAAGATTCCGAGGGTACCCCGGACGGCGCCGAGAGAGCATACACAAAACTTATCGAGCAGGATGGAGTGGTCGCCGTCCTCGGTCCCTTTACCTCAAGCGCCACCGAGAGGATTATTCCGATCGCGCACCAAAACAGGGTTGTGGCTTTCAGTCCCACCTCCGCTGCGCTCGGTCTTAGCGCCAGAAGCGAATTTGTCTTCCGTACATCCCTCACCGTTGACCCGCTTGTGCGGGCTGGCGTCAGAGTTACCCGGGAACGGCTCGAGTACGATAACGCGGCTATCATAGTGAATGAGTCCGACGCTTTTTCCTCAAGTAACCACGAAAAGGTAAAAGAGGAGCTTGAAAAGCGTGGTGTCAGGATCGTGAGCGAGCAGACTTATTCCCGAACCGGCGCACTTCCCGACCTGACCACGCAGTTAAATGACATCATGAATGCCGTTCCTGCTCCCGAAGCTCTTTTCATATCAGCTCTGGCTCCAGGTCGAAGAGGGATTATGGTACAGGCGCGGCGGCTCGGAATGGATATTCCTTTTCTGGTCACCTTGTTTACCTCAGATGACATAAGCGAAGCGAATGCAGTTCACCCTGGCGCTGCCGAAGGTGCGATTACTTTTACGACTTGGATCGCGGCTGTTGACACGCCTGAGAACCGCAGGTTTCTCAGGAATTTCCGGGCAAAATACGACGAACCCGATGCTTTCGCCACACTGTCCTACGCATCTACTTATATACTGGCTGAAGCCATCGCCGATGCCTCTTCAACCGATCCGGAAGCTGTACGCGACGCAATGGCCGATATCAGGACGGATACGCTTCTGGGCGATTTCTATTTTGACCGCAATGGGGACGCGGTCTACGAACCGGTTGTGGGGATAGTAAGAGACGACCGGTTTGAAGTTCTCGAATAATAGCTAAGCCAGACATTAAAATTGGTTCCTTGCTCTTGCAGGCAGTTTCTATGAGACAATCCGCAGGCGGAGGCGTTTAAATATTGCTATGAAGAGATTGAAAAATCTTTTTCCACTCCTCTGCGTTCTGCTTTTTCTTTCCTGCGGTTCCGCAAACAAAGCCTCTGACGTGGAGGATATTTCCCGCAAGGACACTCTTAACATAAATATCGGCACCGAACCCCCCACGCTTGACTGGTCTCTCGCTACCGACGTCACATCTTTCACGATCATAGAGAACATAATGGACGGTCTTGCGGCGTTTGATGAAAAATACGAACCCGTACCCGCTCTCGCGCGAAGCTGGCGGGTAAGCGAGGATGGAAGGACTTATACCTTTAAAATAAGGGAAAAAGTCCTCTGGACAGACGGGGTGCCGCTTCGAGCCGTGGATTTCCTTTATTCATGGAAAAGGATTCTTAAGCCCGAAACCGCCGGAAGCTACGCCTATTTTCTTTTTGACATAAAAAACGCTAGAAAATTTAACTCAGGGGAGATAAAGGATTTTGGCAAAGTCGGGGTGAAGGCCCCGGATGACCATACCCTTGTTGTTACTCTTGAAAAGCCGAGGGCCTATTTTCTGAGCCTGGTCACCTTCATGTCCACTTTTCCGATGAGAAAGGATATTGTCGAGAAATACGGAACCAGGTGGACTGAAGCCGCGAACATGGTAACCCTGGGACCTTACAGATTAAAAGAATGGAAGCATCATAAGGAAGTTCTTATCGAGGAGTATGAAGGCTACTGGGGGGAGAAGCCCAAAAGCGCTAAGAAGGTAAAGATGATAATGAACGAGAATCCCGTCTCCACTCTCGCCCTTTATGAGAGCGGGGAACTCGATTTTCTTGACAGCAAGGGAATTCCACTGCTTGAAGTTCCAAGGGTTATCAAGTTTCCGGATTTTAAGCAGAGCGTGGTTTTCAGGAACAACTACATAGGGTTTAACACTAAAAAAGTCCCGTTTGACAATCCTCTGGTGAGAAAAGCTTTCGCGAGTTCAATAGACAGGGAGAGCCTCGCAGGACTTCTCCAGGGAGCGGGAGTGCCCGTAACTTCATGGATACCGATCGACATGCTTGCCCACAATCCCCGGATCGGCATTTCGTTTGATGCGCAGAAGGCGAGGAAATTTCTTGAGATGGCTGGCTATCCGGGCGGAGAGAATTTTCCGAAGACCGCTTTTCTGTATCCGGATACGGGAAACAACAGGATTGTGGCCGAGGCCTTCCAGAGCATGTGGAAGGAGCATCTCGGCATCGAAGTCAAGCTCGTGAACCAGGAATGGACTGTCTATCTGAGCACTCTCAGAACGGATCCTCCGCCCGTATTCAGAGCCGGATGGCAGGCGGATTTCCCGGATCCTCACAATTTCATGAATCTCTTTGAGTGCGGAAGCGGGAATAACCGTACCGGATGGTGCAATCCGGAGTACGATCGATTAGTGGAGAAGGCGGCCGGGATTCTGGACCGCGGGCAAAGAACAGACCTTTACAACAGTGCCCAGAGGATTCTTGCGGAAACCGATGTCCCGATAGTCCCTTATCTCAATTCGGTTCAGCAGAACATGATCAAGCCGTACGTAAAGGGGCTTGAACCTGACCGCCTGAATTTTCTTTACTTCAGCAGGGTCGAGTTTGTGGATACTTCCCCGTCTGGGGAACATTGAGCGTCTGCACGCGTGCGGACAAATTCAATAATCACCTATTTTTTCGTTGATCACTTTTCTCGTATCTCTTGCGACCAGTTTTGCCATGACAAGCCCCGCAAGAAACTAGGCGATCAGACTGTCAACGACAATAACTGTTATATACTGAATAGGGAACCCGAACCAGTTCCAATAGGGGAAATGACTTACGGAGGCTATGACCACTCCGACCAGAGTCACAAATCCTACGCGTCCCCAGTAACTCAGGCCGGCTGTCTGGGAGAGCAGGCAGATAACGAGTAAAGCGCTTACGAGGTCGCCGACGAACTGTGTGACAAGCTGATTCGTCATGGCGGGGGTGTAGCCCTGAGGAAGGGCGTTTACGAAAGCTGCCGTTTCTCCCGCTTTGTAATTCTTATGCGAGAATGGCAGGTAGTAAATGCCCGGTTTCGGGGCATTTGCCCTTATGGTTTCGGCAACTTCGGATTCGTTGGTAAATTCATTAGCTACCATCTGGTGCCATGGAAGAACCATCCATGACACTGCTCCCCAGGTGAGAAGAATTATTGCGGAAACTATAACAGCGGCTGTTTTCTTCAAAAGCCCTTTACCTCCGAGTTTTTTAACCCGCTATTCCACCAACCGCACATTTTCTATATTAACTAAGAGCTTTGACGATTGTCAATAAGTTGAGAAAAATCAGAGAGTTAGCAACTGATCCATCCTAATGCGTTTAACTGGTTATTGCAGCTATAGCATCAGAACGGGATTCGAACATCTCAAGGATTCTGTCAAAACCTGCGATCTTGAAGATTTCTTTTACGGAATCAGACAGGGAACACAATACGAATCTCGTATTTCTGCCTTGGAGTGTTTTTCCAACAAGCAGAATTGAACGCAATCCCGCACTGTTGATGTAGGACAGCTTTTCAAGATCCAGGACTACGAAGTTGTTGGAGGCGATAATTTCCTTGTACAGGTTATCGTGGAATTCCCGCGCGTTCATACCATGAACTTGACCAGCTGCGCTTATTACCAAGACCCCTTTGATATGATCGGACTGCATCTTAATTTGATTGTCTTGAATGGCCATGAGTTTTTGTCCCCCAGAGGTAAGCTTACCTAATTTAATCTGGGACGAAGAAACATCCCAAATCCTTGTCTAGTTAAGTATATAGTCCCCCGTTTCTATTTAAGATGATACGGAGCGATGAGCCCTAATAAATGCAGGAATGCCGTTTGCAGAAACTTATAAAAGCATTTCTTGAAAGCTTATTTGAAGTAAGGAATTATCTCCTTTGAATAGGTTTCAAGCGCCAAGTCCGGATCGGGGCTGAACCTGTAGAACAACACGAAATTCCTTACTCCGGCGTCTATGAACTTCTCGATCTTCTCTATGCAGTCTTTTTTCGATCCCGTAATGGTGAAATCAAGTATGGCTTCTCTCGGGAAAAGCTGCCCGAGCTGTCTGAATCTCTGTCTCCCTTCTTCATCCGTCGGCACTATGTTGAAGTAGTTAAGACCGTGATATTCTTCGGGTATCTGGACATCGTAGCCGGCCTTTAGCAGTTGGTCCTGCATAACCAGCACGTACTTGAAGGGTTCGAGAGTCTCGTAGGCGGCGTCAACGCTTTCTCCAAGGGAAGTGAATACCCACAGGGCGGGGTCAAATCCGTCGTCAAGTGATCTCCCCACATTATCCGCCGCGGCCTTTATCTCCCCGAGATAACCGGAATAGAGATCGGGATTCAGATCTATCGGAAGCCATCCGTCGCCTTTTTCTCCCGTCAGCTGAAGCCCCTTGGGCGTGTGGGTGGCCATGTAAAACGGTATCTTGTTTCTCTCGTAGGGTTTTATCTGCAAAAACGCGTTCTCAAGGTTGTAGAACTTTCCGTCAAAATCTACTGGCTCGTCGGTTTCCCAAAGAAGCTCCATGACTTCTATGGACTCCCTGAGTTTAGAAAGGGGTTTTCCCCACTCGATTCCGAACGCGTCAAGATTCATCGATTCTCCGACTCCGAGGGAGAGTACTACCCTGCCCTTTGAAAGCTGATCAACAGTCGCGAGTCTCTGGGCGAAGACAGCGGGGTGCATCCTGTGAGGATCAGAAACCGTTCCCAGAGCTATGTTTTTCGTTTTCATTGCCGCAGCAGCAGCCACGGTCCACGCCTCGGGAGCAATTGCTCCCGGCGCCACGAAAAGCAGATGGTCGGGGTACCATATAGTGTCGAATCCAAGCTGGTCGGCTTTTACGGAGAAATTTACGAGTCCGTCAACGTCAGCTCCCGGCATCGGAGCCGAAAGTCCGAATTTTATTTCTTTTCCCATTGTATGGCACCTCGATTGTGGTTTTGGAAGTAGATAGCGATCACGGTAGAATTATGGTTAATTTGCAGTCTAAACGCAAATAACCCAGAGGATATCCCGGAGGTACGAAATGAAATTCGGAGTCGGACTCTTCAGCATGCAGACCCACAAGGATCTTGACTACCGCCATGTGGATCTTTACAGAAATTCCCTAGAGCACGTGAAACTTGCCGAAGCGGTTAATTTCGATTCGGTCTGGCTTTCCGAGCATCATTTTCTTGAAGACGGTTACTGCTCTTCGCCCCTTGGGATGGCGGCTGCGATGGCCGCTGTGACTGAGAAGGTGAGAATAGGTACCGGAGCCTTTATACTCACGCTTCATAACCCCGTGAGGGTGGCCGAAGACGCCGCCACCGTCGATCTCATTTCCGGCGGAAGATTCGATCTGGGAGTCGCAATAGGGTACAGAAAAGAAGAATTCGAGGGGTTCGGAGTCCCGGTGACGCAAAGACCCTCGAGGATTGAGGAAGGCATAGAGATAATCGAGAAATGCTGGGAGGACGGCCCCTTTTCCTATGAAGGCAAGAGGTTCAGTTTCTCGAACATAGACGTTACTCCCAAGCCCGTGCAGAGACCCATACCCATATACATAGGGGCTTTCGAGGAACCCGCCGTGCGGCGGGCCGGGCGCCTTGGGTACCCGCTTCTTGTCGGCCCCGGCAGGACGGTTCCCATGATAATGGATACTCTAGGGTGGTATAACGATGAGGCTGAGAAGGCCGGGCGCGATCCGTCCGGAGTGGAGCACATACTGCTTCGGGAAACTTACGTGCGTGAAAGTACGGAAGAGGCAATTGCAGGCGGAACCGAGTACGTAATAAACATGTACAGGTTTTACCTGAGCCTAGGGGTCAAGATAGTGATAAGAGGAAAAACCATAACCGACCCTGACGACCCTTTCTTCGAATACATGGCGGAAGATCGTTTCATGATCGGCACTCCTGAGCACTGTGTTCAGGAAGTAAAGAAATACGCGGAGAAAACAGGAATCCGCAACATCCTGTGCAGGATGGTGTTTCCCCAGGCTCCCGCCGAGGTCATAGCGCATTCAATTGAGCTTTTTGGAAAAGAGGTTATTCCCGAATTTAAATCTTGATCTGCAAAGGCGTAAAAAGACGGTGGACGCGGACGCATCCGGGAAGCTGCCTTGTGGATTTTTCATCCTGCGCGGTTTCTCGGCAATATCAACCCGAGCCCCCACCCCGGCCGGTTGAGATCAGCCTCGATTTTCCTCCGCCAAGACAGCTTCCTGAACCCGCTTCGCTACCGGACTACTGAAACTCCGGAAATCATACTGAACCCTGGGGATGAGAAACCGAAAATATTTTCATAATCCTCGTTGAACAGGTTGTTGATTCTTGAAAACAACCTGATTTTGTCAACAAACCTCTTCATGCTGATTTCGTAGGAAGCCGCAGCGTCAACGATGAAGAAAGAATCGTTTTTCACTCTGGTGGAGGGAAACTCGCTCCAGTTCACATCATCCCTCCTGCCGACGTAGTTTCCCGAAAGGTCGAGCTTAAAAGCGTTCTTTGAGTATCCCGCGTTAAAAGAAAACGAATGCTCAGGGATCCGTATGAGCTTTTCTCCCTCGGAGAAGGACGGGGACCCGAGGCCGCCGTCATCGGTCACGTCGGTTTTAAGGTACGTGTAGGCTGCGCTCAGAGTTAAGCTGTTGCTCGGGTAAAGACTTATCCCGGCTTCGGCTCCCTCTGATTTTGCGCGGCTTATGTTTTCGTAGTTGGTTCCATTCTCAAACGGGGTGAAACTGTAAGCGATAATGTTTTTGAACTTGTTTTGGAAAAAGCTCAAATCAAGTTCGACCGCGTTATCAAGCAACGGCTGCCTGAGGCCTATTTCCGCTGTCAGAGTTTCTTCGGGTTTTAGATCCGGGTTGGGTATCGTTCCGAAGGCCGCACTGAAGTTTTCATAAAAATTGGCTTCCTTGATTCCCCTGCTTATTCCTCCTCTTATCTCGGTTCCGGATTCCCTGATCTTCCATCTGGCGAAGACACTCGGACTCCACTCGCTCCCGAACGACTCGTTGTCGTCATATCTTATGCCGGTTGTTACGAAGAACCTCTTTAGCAGAGCGAAGTTGTTCTGAGCGTAGAAGGCGTAGTTTTTTCTTGATTCGTTCAGTGAGTCCGTCTTGAAACTTTCTCTCTCGTATTCAAACCCCGTCGAGATTATGCTTGAGGCCTGATCGAAGTCGACAAAGAAACTTGACCCGTACTCAAGCGACATCCTTTTGTCGAGAGTCCCTGAAGGGAAGGGCGAATCTAATTCAAGTGGCTCGGGTCCGTCATAGTTTTCCCGATCAAGTCTGGTGTAGCCGAGCTTAAATGAGTTTTCCCACCATTCGGTCGGGGAAAAAACGATGTCGGAACCCGTGACGAGCGATTCTTCCTTGGTTCCCTGGTCCGGGTCAGCGAACGCGTCAAACCTGTCCCCCGCGCCTCCGGTCGGGAATTCAAACTTCGAATCTCTGTATATGGAGAAAAAGGAGAGACGTAAATCGTCGTTTGCTTCCAAGCTCAGGTTCGCCGTGAAGTTATTGTTTTTATAATCGTTGTTTACTTCTAAGATGCCCTCATCAATGATTCTCTGGTGAGAAATAAAATAGCCCAGTTTCTCAAGACCGCCCGATATGCTCGAGGAATGCTCAAGGATCATCGCGTCTTCGGCGCGGAATCCCAGGGCCACGGAACCTGCTTTTCTGATTTTTCCGCTTCCGCGCTTCGTTATTATATTTATGACTGAAGACGCCGCGTCGGAACCGTAAAGAGATGAGTGCGCTCCTTTTATTATCTCTATTCTCTCTACGTTCTCGGTAGTGAGAGAGGAGATGTCAAATCCCCCTCCCGCCTGGTTTATCTGGACGCCGTTGATCATAACGAGGTTGTAATCCGACTGGCCGCCCCTCGCGAAAATAGAAGTAAATCCTCCCCGGCTTCCCGAACTTACTACGTTGAATCCAGAGACTCTCGAGAGTATGGCCGTAATGTCCTTTTCCCCGCTTCTTTCGATTTCCTCTCTGTCGATGACGGTAACGGAAGAACCGAGAAGCTCGGCGTCAATCCAGGTCTTTGTACCCGTCACAACGATTCTTTCCGTTTCTTTCTCTTCGGAAAAACCCGCGGACGGAAACAGGGCCAGGATTAAAATAAAGGCGAAAAATATCTTAAGTCTGTTCATTCTTGACTCCTCCAGGTGCTGGTAGATGGCTTTCCCTGGAAGAGCGATTAAATGAATGAACACATGGGGCGGAAAACAGGAACCGCGCGTCTGCGCGAAGAATGGAAGATGTGTTTTCAATGTCCATACGCCTAACTCCCGAGGCAAAGCTGCTGGATTGACGCAGGCAGGTCTTCCGACTTAAAGGGTCGCCTGTTGTAGAAACAGGGCGGCTTTTCCGGATACGGCCTTCCCGGCTACTGTATTTGAAGCCAGTGACCCGAAACGCAAGCACGCTTCGCATGGGCACCGAAAAAACCCTTATTACGGCTGCGGGAACAGTTCGGGATTCTCACCCGATTCCCTTAACCCGAATCTGAATATAACAATACAGGTTGGCGGTTGGGGTGTCAAAAGCTTCCAGTCGACGGGAAGCATCATCAGGAATCGCTCTGGGCCGTGGAACCGAGCATGCGGTCAAGTTCCCCCGAGCGCTCAAGTGCCGCAAGCTGGTCGTAACCGCCTATAAACTGCTCGTTTACGAAGATCATGGGCACGGTTCTCCAGTTAAGGCTCTCGACAAGCTCTTCTCTTTTTTCCAGATCCTCGTCAAGCCGTATCTCTTCGTAATCCACTTGTTTTTTCTCAAGAAGTCTTTTTGCCCTTCTGCAGTAAGTGCAGTAAAAGCTCGTGTATATCGTTACTGGACTCAATAACTCACCTCGGTTTGTTTTTAGGTCCTATGATCCTTGGTTTTTAGGATGTATTCAAGTATTTTAAGCAGTTACGCTTCCCAAGAAATCTAGGGAGTTATTATATTATGCGCAAAGAGACCTATTTTTTCATCGCGTTTTCGCTGATCTTCCTCATGAGTTCGTGCTCTGCGACGAAGTTTTTGGTTAACTACGCTTCTGGGGATGACAGGAAGCCTGGAAAAATGAAGGACTGGGTATACACCACGGAGCTAAACAGTTACCGTGTCGCACCCCTTTCGCAGGACTGGGAAAGGATACCGATAGAAGGGGGAGACATAGCTTTTTACAACCCGGCGAGTGATCTCATTTTAACGGTAAGTTCCCTCTGCGCGAACCGGGATTACGATCTTCAGACGCTTTCGGATTCCCTGGTTGTCGGCTTGAGCAAAAAACGGACTAGGGTGCGAAAGGATATCAGGGTCGGCGGTGCCGCGGGGCTCTACACTGAGTACGAGGCGTCGCTTAGTGATGAGAATTTCGCCCTTGCGACGGTTGTGCACAAGTCTCCAAAATGCGATTACGATTTCAGCTATTCGGCGGACCCGGCCGACTTCAAGGCCAATCTCGGGGAATTCATTGATTTCGTTTCAGGTTTCGAGGAGATTTGGGCTAAATGAGCAGGTTTGTATCCGAAGTTGTCAACAGTTTCTATAACTTTGTTCTCGGCGTTGGAGAGGTCTGCTTTTTCTTCTGGAATTCAATCGTAGTCACCGTTACTCCTCCCTATGATTACGATCTTCTGGTTGCCCAGATATACGATATAGGCTTTCGTTCAATTTCCATAGTCGTGGTTTCCGCCATGGCGATCGGAATGGTGATGGTAGTGCAGCTGGCGTGGGGATTCGCGTGGTTCGGGGCAAAGGGGCTTGTAGGCCCCGTGGTTACTCTCTCGTTCGTGAGGGAACTCGGTCCCATAATAACCTCTCTTCTTGTGGGCGGGAGGGTCGGTTCCGGCATCACGGCCGAGATAAGCTCGATGAAGGTAACAGAGCAGATAGACGCCATAAGGACCCTCGGAGCTGATCCGATCAGAAAACTTGTCTCTCCGAGGCTCATGGCGTGCATCATATCTTTTCCGCTGCTTGCGGTAATATCCAACCTCGCGGGCATAGGAGGGGCGATGATCATCTCTCAGATGGAACTTAACGTGAAACCCACTCTTTTCATCGAAAGCATAAGAGGCTGGGTCTCCCTTGAAGACCTGATGACCGGTATTTCCAAGACGTTGTTTTTCGGAATCATAGTGGCGATTACCGGCTGCTATGTGGGAATGAAAGCCGAGGGGGGGACACGCGGGGTCGGAAACGCCACCACTAAGACTGTTGTGATCTCGCTTTTTCTGATAATACTTTTCGACTTCATTCTCTCGAAAATATTCGTTATCGCTTTTTATGACTTCTAATCTTTTCTCTGGCCGCTTAAATTTCTTTGACTTTGGGGTTACATTCGGTAGAATCGATACCCTTAATTTATCCGAAGAGAGAATGCTATGAAGTCATATATGGCCAGAAACGACGATTTTGAAAAGAAGTGGTACCTGATCGACGCTCGGGGAAAACCCGTCGGAAGACTCGCAACCAAGGTGGTTTCGATTCTTAGGGGCAAGGATAAACCGCACTTCGCTCCCCATTCGGATATCGGGGATTTCGTCGTTATAGTCAACGCTGACAAAGCCACGTTCTCCGGCAGGAAGTGGGAGCAGAAAACCTACTACAGCCATTCACACTATCCCGGGGGACTTAAATCCGTGACTGCGCAAGAGCTGGCCGAGAAAAAGCCGGGCGAGATAATCCGCAAGGCCGTCTGGGGGATGCTTCCCAAAAACAGGTGGCAGAAGAAACTCATACAGCGGATGAAAGTCTATGTCGGAGACAAGCATCCGCACGTGGCCCAGAATCCCGAGGTCCTGGAGGTCTGATTCATTATGCCTGAAACCGTTATATACAATGGCACGGGGAGAAGAAAAACGTCAATCGCGAGAGTATGGCTTAGAAGGGGCAGCGGTTCCATCACCGTGAACAAAAAATCCGTGGAAGAGTACTTTCCCAGAGAAGTGTGGCAGATAAAGGCCCGTGAACCACTTAGCGTCACCGATACTTCCATGGAGTATGACGTGATGGTCAGGGTCAAGGGAGGAGGCCTTACCGGCCAGGCGGGAGCAATGAGCCACGGGCTTGCCAGAGCCCTTCTCAAGGCCAACGAGTCGCTTCGCAAGAAACTCAAGGTTTCCGGACTGCTGAAACGCGACCCCAGGATGGTTGAGAGCAAAAAGTACGGGAAGCGCAAGGCGAGAAGGGGACAGCAGTTCTCCAAAAGGTAATTCATACTTGACCGATCCAAACCAGAAGTTCCAGAGAAAATTCGATATCCGCCCGGCCAAGGGAAAGCTCGGAGTGCTGATACCCGGGATGAGCGGGGCGGTAAGCACAACTTTCATAGCGGGCGTAAAGGCGGTAGTAAAGGGAGTGGGAAGGCCCATCGGTTCCCTGACGCAAATGGGGAAAATCAGGCTCGGCAAAAGAACCGAGAAGAACTTTCCTTTGATAAAAGATTTGGTCCCGCTAGCCGAAGTGCAGGACATGGTGTTTGCCGGATGGGACATACACGATGAAGACTGCCACGCCTCAGCGCTTCGGGCCGGAGTGCTCAGTCCCGAACTTCTCGGGAAGATAAGACGGGATCTTGAAAAAGAGTCTCCGATGCGGGCCGTCTTTGATAACAGGTACGTCCGCAATCTCAAGGGTTCCTACGTAAAAAAGGGCAAGACGAAGATGCATCTTGCCGAGGCGCTGATCAGGGACATAAAGAGATTCCAGAGAGAAAACGATATCGAAAGGCTGGTAATGCTCTGGTGCGGGAGTACCGAGGTGTATCTTGAGCCGTCGGAAGTTCATGAGACCGTAGAGAGTTTCGAGAAAGGTCTAAGGGAAAATCACGATGATATTCCCCCGAGCATGATCTACGCCTACGCGGCCATAAAATGCGGCGCCTCCTACGGAAACGGGGCTCCAAACCTGTCCGTGGACATCCCAGCGCTTCAGCAGCTCGCAACCGAAAACGAGGTTCCCATAGCCGGCAAGGATTTCAAAACCGGCCAGACACTCATGAAGACTATCCTGGCCCCGGGTCTTAAAAGCAGGATGCTCGGGCTCAACGGGTGGTTTTCAACCAATATACTTGGCAACCGGGACGGAGAGGTGCTTGATGATCCCGGCTCTTTCAAAACTAAGGAAGAAAGCAAGCTGGGCGCGCTTGAGTACATATTTCAGCCCGAGATAAATCCTGAACTTTACTCGGATTACTACCACAAGGTAAGAATAAACTACTACCCGCCGCGCGGAGACGAAAAAGAGGCGTGGGACAATATAGATGTTTTCGGATGGCTCGATTATCCCATGCAGATAAAGGTCAATTTTCTCTGCCGCGACAGCATACTCGCTGCCCCTGTGGTTCTTGATCTCGTACTGTTCCTAGACCTTGCGCATCGCGCCGGCATTTACGGGGTCCAGGAGTGGCTTTCCTTTTATTTCAAAAGTCCCATGGTCGACAAGAGGCTCTACCCCGAGCACGATCTTTTCGTCCAGTTCACCAAGCTGCAGAACACGCTTCGCTACCTGCGGGGCGAGGAACTGATAAGCCATCTGGGGATTGATTACTACGGTTTCGGCTAGACGGGCCGCGATTCAGCTCTACTGTTTGAGAAAGCTTTCCAGATCTTTTCTCACGCCGGAACTTGCAAGTTTCCCGAGGGCGGCCTTTTCTATCTGCCTTATCCTTTCCCTGGTCAGGTTGAACCTCTTGCCGATTTCGTCGAGAGTATAAGTGCTCTGGCGTCCTATGCCGAAGCGAAGCCTGATGATCTCCTCTTCCCTTTGATTCAGAAGAGTCAGGGCTTCCTTCAGTTTTTCCGCGAGAGACATCTTCGCTATTATCGTGTCGGGGATTTTAGCTTCCTTATCTGCGACCGAATCAAGGAGCGTTGTCTTCTCCCCGTCGAGAACCGGCGTGTCGAGGCTTATGGCGTCGTTTGTGGAATTGAGAATCCTGTTTATAACCTCTGCTGAGATCCCCGAGGCCTCGGCTATTTCCTTGGGCGTCGGTTTTCTTCCCATTTCCTTGCTAAGCTTCGCGCTCGTCTTGTAAACCCTGTTTGCCTGCTCAAGCAAGTAAACAGGGACCTTTATGGTTCTGGTCTGTCCCTGGAGGGCCCTGAGTATGGCCTGATGTATCCACCATGAGGCGTAGGTGGAGAACTTGTAGCCCTTTGTGTAATCGAATCTTTCAACAGCGCGCATTAGACCGAGATTTCCTTCCTGGATGAGATCCGGAAGCGGCAGTCCCCTGCTCATGTATCTTCTCGAAATCGTTATTACGAGCCTCAGGTTGGCCTTTACGAACTTCTGCTTGAGTTTGAGCGCCCAGTCGACGTAAATTCTCTCCATCGCGCGCAGGACCGCTATTCTGTGCGCTATCGCGCGCGCCCTGGCCGAGTTTTTCCTTGTGCGGATTTTCTCGTATTTCTCAATGCTCTTGGGCACTTTGGCCATCCTGATTTCGCACATCTTGATTCTCGCGGATATCTCGACTTCCTGCTTTGCGGCGAAAAGAGGCTCAACGGCCATGTCCTTAAAATAGACGTAAAGAAGACGGAGCTGTTCGTCGGGGATCCACTTGTCCTTTTCCTTCTCTTTTCCCCTGGGTTTCAGTTCCTCTTCGTCCGGGCCGTCAAAATTCTCTTCGGTTTCGCTTTCCTCGATATCATCGTCGACATCGTAGGATTCAAACCCGGCATCGTGTCCCGTATTATCCTGAAAATCTTTGTATTTGATGTCCATCTTGCTTTTTCACCAATTCCCTGATTGAAAAACGGAGGCAACAAAAAAAGGTTCTCAAAGCCCAAGCGGGCAATGAAAATTAGCACCTTCCGTCCCTATTAGGCAATTATAAGATTTTTCGTGCTAAAATGTAAGCGTTTTTTTCCGAGTGCGGTTTCGCGGGAGTTACTTCGCCCCGGCGAAGTTCTCTGAAACCTGTTCCCAGTTCACCACATTCCACCACGCCTTCACGTAGTCGGGCCTTCTGTTCTGGTAGTTCAGATAATATGCATGCTCCCAGACGTCAAGACCCAGAATGGGTTTCAGTCCCTCGGAAACCGGATTGTCCTGGTTTGCGGTGGATGTTACCACGAGCCCTCCGTCCCCGTCCACGCAAAGCCACGCCCAGCCGCTTCCGAACCTGGTTGCGGCCGCCTTGGAGAACGTCTCGACGAAAGCGTCGAAGCTTCCGAACGCAGAATCTATGGCATCAGCAAGCTCTCCCGAAGGCGTTCCTCCGGAACCGGGAGCCATACACGGCCAGAAAAGACTGTGATTCGCATGTCCCCCGCCGTTGTTTCTTACCGCGGTTCTTATGTCTTCGGGAACCGAGGCAAGATCACCGAGCAGTTCCTCAAGCGATTTGTCCGCCAACTCCGGATGTTTCTCCAGCGCTGCGTTTAGGTTGTTTACGTAACCTTGATGGTGCTTTGAATGGTGTATTCTCATCGTTTCCGCGTCTATATGCGGTTCCAAAGCATCATGATCATAAGGAAGATCGGGTAGTTCGTGCGCCATTTCTCTCTCCTGTTAATCTCTCTGTTTAAAAGCCAAGCTTGCCATTATATACGCAACCTCGGGCAGTTGCAAGTAGATTATACCAGAAAGTTCCCCCGTTTTTACATATAGCTACGATAAAGTAAATTTAACCTCTGAGGCCGCCATGTCGGAAAACATAATTGAAATGACGGACGTATATAAGTCCTTTGACGGAAAGATAGTTCACAGGGGAGTGAATCTTTTTGTGAGAGAAGGGGAAATTCTTACCGTTTTGGGAGAAAGCGGGGTGGGGAAAAGCGTCTTGCTCAAGGAAATAAACGGTCTCGTTAAGCCCGACAGCGGGAAGGTTATGGTTCTGGGAGAAGACACGGTCCAGATGGATGAAAAACAGCTTGTGAAAATAAGAAAGGAGACGGGCATGCTGTTTCAGGGCTCGGCTCTTTTTGATTCGCTTACAGTTGAGGAGAATATAGCCTATCCTCTGGTTGAGAATTCTGATCTTCCCCCCGAGGAAATAAAAAAAGCGGTCGCGCGGAACCTTGAACTTGTCGACCTTCCGGGAATTGAGGACAAGTATCCGGGGGAGCTCAGCGGAGGAATGAAAAAAAGGGTGGCCTTGGCAAGGGCCATCGCCACGCGCCCGAAGATCCTTCTCTACGACGAGCCCACGACCGGTCTTGATCCTCCAAACATAAAAAGGATCGCGAAGCTCATAAAGGACATGAGAAACCGGCTCGGCATAACCGGGATCGTCATCACCCACGACATAGGCACAGCCTACGAGGTCTCCGACAGGGTAGCTTTTCTTTATGAGGGTGAGATCATTTTCTCAGGAACCGTCCCCGAGGCCCGCGAGAGCAACATTTCCACATTCAGGAACTTTCTCGATACGAAAATGTAGAGATGTATCATAACCGGACTCGATTAAAGTAACCGAATTGGTTCTCTGACCGGCTTTCAGATCCACCCCGCTGCTTCTGTAATCCAACAATTAAAGCAGCATTTTCAACCCTTCAAGCGGCTTTTCCTCGAAACCGCAAAGAACGTAACCAAGGTGATCAAAAGCAAGTTAAACCCTGCAACCTTGAGATTGCCTTGGTCTCCGGAAGCAATCGCGCATCCTCCGTCATCTTCCTCCTGCTCTGGAGCTTTTGGGAATTTGTCTAGATGCTGACGTGCGGTTTCGGTTAAGTAATCAGGAATATCCTGACACACTCCTGACTCAGGAACGTAATATTCCTGATCCTCCGGATAAATGCCGGAACCGATGACGAAATTCGTCTGGGTCCCGCCTCTGAAGTTTGTCGTTAAGAAGTAGCCGAGCTTGACCGATGTGCCAGGGGATAAGCCTCGTATGGGGTTCCCGCTCGCATCAGCCACTCTGTCATCGGTCTTAACGGGGTTAGACCAATAGTATTCGAGAAAACCGTCGGGATTCTCTTCCAGTATCTGAAACACTGTCTGGCCGACGTCAGTGCAGCCGTCGTAGAGAAGCAGCGTTGTGTCCTCAAACTGAGGACTAAGTCCGTTAAATATCCCGTGTTGTGTAGCCGCGCCCGCGCCCCGAGCATACCTGATCAGGTAGAAATATATTTCCCCCGATGTCCAGGGCTCTTTCCTCCAGCAGGGCCTGCTTAAAACTAGTCCTTGAGTTATAAATGCTCCTTTTTGGAGAGGTCCCAACTCTTCAAATCCGGGGACCATCGTAATTTGTTCAATCCGGTCAGAAATGAGTTCTTCCACCGTTTTCAGATAATTCTTCAAACTTTCCCTGTCAGTAACCATATCGGCACTTGTGCGCGTAAATTGCATTCCATCGGGGTCCGTTCCTGGTTCGCCGAAGTATTCGTCGCCGAGATCAGGACACTGGATCTTTTCAGCACTTGCTTCATCCGCTTCGTGGTGAAAGCCGACAACCGATATAACATCGTTTGTGAATCCTCTTTCGTTTGTAAGGGTAGTTTTAGCGGCACAGATATGATTGCCATATGTTCCGGTCTTGTCCTCGACGCAGGCCGCATCTTCGCCTTCACCCAGCATATATACCTTCGTCATAAGATTGCGGAAAATTTCGATATGCCTCAATGACTTGTCCGTAGCAAGGGGATGTTCCGCATGAAAAGTTACAATCTCGCCCGCCTTGTAATTCCTGCTAGTTCCTGGATTGACGGCAATAATGTAAGTGTTGCCGTATTTCCAATCCGAGCCGTCAGTCCTCATGGCGTCGCGGAATTGCGCGTGTTCTTCGTTAGTGTCGAGCGCCTCCCGGCTGGCTTTTACGTTCAACACGAAATCTTTCATGGCCTGCATAGTACCCATCTCGCTTGCCTCTTGGGCGGTTACACCGTGGTCTGCAAAAGCAGGTCGCATATCTGCAAAAGCAACGACGAGAACAGTTATAAAGCAGGAAAACAGAATTGTAATATTTCTCATACTCAAACTCCTTTAAGTGTCATTGATGCATAGTCATTATTCCCATCTAATTCTATTGGATCGCTACCTTTTTTCAAGTTTAGTTTTTAGCGGTGCAGTGAATTTCTGTATTGCGGGGAAGCTTGAGAATGACGGCGGTTTCTGAGGGCTATGGTTTTGATGAACGAGGGCTCAGGCATGCTGAAGCCATGGCTGCTACGCCTTCCTTCCTTCCCGTAAACCCCAGTCCCTCAGTTGAAGTTCCCTTTATGTTTACAGCGTTGTTTGAGATTCCCAAAGCGTCGGCGATTCTCTCCTCCATGGCGGATGAATGAGGGGAGATTCTCGGTTCCTCGCACACCACGGTGCAGTCAATGTTTTCTATACGGTAGCCTTTGTCTGCCATCATCCGGGCGACTTGGGATAGAATTACAAGGCTTGATACGTTTTTGTATTTCGGATCGTTCGGCGGAAAATGTCTTCCCAGGTCTCCTTCGCCGATAGCTCCCAGGATAGCGTCTGCTACCGCATGGGAGAGTACGTCGGCATCTGAATGGCCGGCAAGCCCTCGGCAGCCCTGAATCTCAACGCCGCCCAGTATGAGTGCTCTTTCCTCGCAAAACGCGTGCGCGTCAAACCCCGTTCCTGTTCTGTACATTGACACTTCTCCTTCGCTTACGATAAGTTCCGCTGTTTTGAAATCGGCCGCGGTCGTGATTTTCATGTTAAGATCGTTTCCCTCTACCACGCTTACCCCTATTCCCTTTGCTTCCGCAAGCGCCGATTCGTCTGTCGCACCGAGATCCTCGGTACTGACGGATGAATAGATTTCTTCGAGTATTTCCCGGCGAAAAACCTGCGGGGTCTGGGCCCTCCAGAGCTTTTCCCTCGAAACCGTTTCCGAAACGAGCGGTCCGGGTTCCTGTGCCCGCTTCAAGGTGTCCGTAACGGGAACGGCGCATATGCAAGCGCCTGTGCGGGCACATCCCTTTATGACTCTTTTAATTGTGTTGTCATCGACAAAAGGCCTTGCGGCGTCGTGAATGAGCACCATGTCACTGTCCGGAGGTATGGCGCGAAAACCGTTTCTTACGGATACACCCCTTTTTTCGCCCCCGGCGACAACCGAGGTGATTTTTTCAAGCCCGAAACTCTCGAGCAGGTCCCTTGAGCGCGGAATTTCGTCCTCGGGCACTGCGACCACTACGCTTGTTATGAGTTCGCTCGACTCGAGAGTGGAAAGGCAGTAGGTAAGAAGGGGTTTTCCGCCAAGTGCGGCGAACTGTTTTTTCCCGTGCGGGGAGAATCTTTTCGAAAGACCGGCGGCCGCCACTACGGCTGAGACTTTGGGGGTACTCACGGGGGTCAGCCCTCTTTTTTCAGTTTTGCGAAAACTATCCTTCCGGTCGGCGTCTGAACCATGCTTCTCACCGAAACGTCCACGTCTTTTCCTATCTGTCTTGATGCGTTGTCCGTTACCACCATGGTTCCGTCATCGAGATAACCGACCGCCTGATGCTGCTCCTTTCCGGGCTTTACGAGGCTTATTTTTATTGTCTGTCCCTGTTCCACAACGGGCCTAAGAGCGTGGTTCAGGTTGTTTATGTTGAGCACGGTGATTTTTTCGAGGTCGGCGATCTTCTTTAGGTTATAGTCATTGGTGATCAGTATTCCGTTCAGTTTCTTCGAGAGCTCGATGAGTTTTATGTCCGCGTCTTTTATGTGTTCGAAATCATGATCGGTGATGCTGACGCTTATCAAAGGGATCTCATTCTGCATCCTGTTTATGATGTCAAGCCCCCTTCTGCCGCGCGTTTTTCTCGCGGGGTCAGGGGAATCCGCTATGTACTGAAGTTCCTGTATGATGAACTTGGGTATTATGAGCTCCCCCTGGAGAAATCCCGTTTCGGCAATATCGGCAATGCGCCCGTCTATTATGACGCTCGTATCGAGTATTTTCGGGGCAAGCGCCTCCGGCTGCTTGAAAAACGAGTCGGACGCTGCTCCGGCAAGGGAGGTTTTGTCAAAACCTATTACCGCGCCTATGCAAACAAGAAGCAGAAAGATTCCCACTTTTACGTGCGGAAGGAGGGGGTCGGCTAGCGGAAAGCTGTTGAGAACAGTGAGCACCGCAAGGTATATGAAAGTGGCTGTGAGCATTCCGACTGAGATCCCGAGTGCCTGGCGAAGCGAGATTTTCCTGAAAAGCATCCGGAAACCCGCAAGAACCGCAAAAGCGAATATTCCGCAGCCGATAGCCGTGAGAACCGACTGGGAAAGTGAAAGGTAGTCGGGGCCGAGGGCAAACGCCACAAGTGCAAACGCTATGGACAATGTAATCGAAAGTCTCATTAATAATCCGGCCCTTCCGAGGGAGCAAACTATAGAATATATGACGGCTTCAGTTTTAACAAGTTCCCCGTTGCGGGTGCGGGGAGGCGACCGGAGGTTTTTCACCGATTTTCGCTAGTCAGTTATAATTACCACATTCCGGGCGGAATGGACCGGCTTTTTGATTTTCCACACGGCCGGTTTTCGCGTGGACGAAACATGATGAAATTCTGCACTCTTGCCAGCGGCAGTTCTGGCAACTCGCTTTATCTTGAGTCGAAATACTCGAAAATACTGATTGACGCGGGGATTAGCTTCAGAAGGATTTCGCGGAGTCTCGCGGATATGGGTATAGCCGTGACCGATCTTGACGCCGTGGTGCTTTCGCACGAGCACGAGGACCACTCGAGAGCTGTCGGGAGAATGTCCGGAGTGCCCGTTTACGTGTCGGGCGAAACCGTTGGTTTCTGGAAAGGAAAAAGAAACGGACGCAATAACGGAAACGGCGCCGAGGCTTCACATTCGTCAAACGGCGGGATAGAAAAGCTGAGGGAGTTTGACTCAGAAGAGCCGTTTCGCATAAACGATCTTACCCTTACTCCATTCTCGGTGGCGCATGACGCGATCGACCCAGTCGGTTTCACCGTAACCGACGGTCGGGTCAAAGTAGGCGTAGTGACCGACATAGGAAAACCCACGGCGCTTGTAAGGGAGAGTCTTAAAAACTGCGACGCGCTCGTTCTCGAGTCGAATCATGATAGGGAAATGCTTTTCTCGGGCTCCTACCCGGCATACCTCAAGCAGAGAATAAGCGGGGGGCACGGGCACCTGTCGAATGATCAGTCGGCATCCCTTCTGGGCGATGTTCTGCACGACGGGTTAAAGCACGTTCTGCTGGCGCACCTAAGCGAGAGGAACAACACTCCCGAGATGGCGCTTGGATGCTCGCTTGAAATTCTGCGCCGAAGAGGCGCTGAAGGCCGCGTTGACTTGGCGGTAGCTCCGCGAAGTACGGCCGGGGAGGTTATAACAATTTGATCTCAAGATATTCCAGAGAGGAAATGTCGCGGATATGGTCGGATGAGAACCGCTACCGCATCTGGCTCGATGTGGAACTCGCCGTCTGCGAAGCGTGGGCGAATTACGGCGAGATTCCCGCTGATGCCCTCTCCAACATAAAGGAAAAAGCCGGCTTCGACGTAGAAAGAATCGCCGAGCTTGAAACCGAACTTAAGCACGACGTCCTGGCTTTTCTCACCTGCGTTTCCGAGCATGTCGGAGATGATTCGAGGTTCATTCATCTCGGAATGACCTCTTCTGATGTTCTTGACACCGCTTTTTCGATACAGCTTCGCGAGGCGGGCGGACTGATAGTCGGGGGTCTTGAGAAGCTGCTCGGGATTCTCCGCGAAAAGGCGTTTGACTACAAGGACACTGCGATGATCGGGCGTTCCCACGGCATACACGCCGAACCCAGAACTCTGGGTTTGGTGTTTGCCCTTTGGTATGACGAGATGAAAAGGAACCTTGAGAGAATGAATGCCGCGCGGGACGCCGTGAGCGTGGGGATGATGTCGGGCGCCGTCGGCACCTACTCCAATATAACTCCGGAGGTTGAGCGTTACGCATGCGGATTGCTTGGGCTCCGTCCCGCGGGGATATCGACACAGGTGATACAAAGAGACATCTACGCGCAGTATTTTCTCTGTCTTTCCCTCATAGCGGCTTCGGTGGAGAAAATAGCTACCGAGATAAGGCATTACCAGAGAACCGAGGTAGGGGAGATGGAAGAGCCGTTTACGGAGGGACAGAAGGGATCTTCCGCCATGCCGCACAAGAGAAACCCGGTGCTTTCGGAGAACCTCTGCGGGCTCTCAAGGATAGTAAGGTCCCACTCTATCGCTGCCCTTGAAAACATCGCGCTCTGGCACGAAAGGGACATAAGCCACTCTTCAGTCGAGAGGGTTATAGGTCCTGACGGAACCATACTGGTTGACTTCATGCTTGAGAGGCTCTGCGGTCTCATCGAGGGTCTGCGGGTCTATCCCGAAAAGCTCGAGAGCAACATCTGGGCTACCCGGGGACTGGTTTTTTCCCAGAAGGTTCTGCTTAAGCTCGTAAAAAAGGGTCTTTCAAGGGAAGAGGCCTACTTGCTCGTTCAGCGAAACGCCATGCAGTGCTGGGAGGAGAAAAAGGATTTCCGGGAAATGTTGAAAAGCGACGGGCAGATAATGGATATACTTTCGGATAAAGAGATCGATTCGTGCTTTGAACTTGAAGAAGATCTAAAAAACATAGACTATATCTTTGCCACTGTTTTCGGTAAGTCATAACTGGCAAGGAGCTTCCACAATATGAGAAAAAAAATATTCGCCGTGAAGGCGAGAGAATCTGTTTTTGCGACGGTTGTTTCAGTAATAATGGCAGCGGTTTTTCTTTCCCCTGCTAGCCTCTTCGCGCTCGATAACGTTGACTCCGGGAAACTTGAGTACCACTTCAAGAACCGCTACGGGGTTTATCTTCCAGCCGGTTTTACGGTAAAGGCGGTTAAGGGGAAAGATTCTGAGATGAAGGGATTCAAGGAGGGGAAATACGAAATCGGATTTCCTGACGGCAAAAGCCGGAGCTTCCCGTTTCTTGTAAGTCGTGACGGGAGATTCTTAATAATGGGCAACGTTCCCATCGTAAACGTGAATGAGATGGAGGAAACAGGTATTCCGGGGGTCAGGCAAGGTTTTCTTGCCTCAGAAGGCGGACAGGTTCCAATTCTGGTTTCAGGCGACCGCAAAACAATAACAGTCGGCAGGCTTGAAAGTCTCGACAAAGATCCCGCGGCCGAGACCGCCAAGAAGATCTCCCTTGAGAATGTTCCTTCAAAAGGAAATCCCGATGCCCAGGTAACCGTGGTTGAGTACTCGGATTTTCAATGCGGCTACTGTGCCCGGGCCGCAAACGATGTCGCGGACTTTCTCAAGGATTACCAAGGCAAAGTCAGGTTATTTTACAAGCAGTTCCCGCTTTCGTTTCACAAGTGGGCCGAAGAAGCTTCGATCGCTTCTCTTTGCGTCTATGACCAGGCAAACGAGAAATTCTGGGAGCTCCACGACGCCATTTTCGAAAAGCAGGGTGAGATAAAGGTTGCCGACGCCAGGGAAACCTTTGCGGGGATGGCGAGCAAACTCGGAGTTGACATGAAAAAATACAATCAGTGCGTTGAATCCGAGGAAACCAGACGGAGAGTCGCTTCGGAAATGGATGAGGGGAAATCAATCGGAGTAAGCGGCACACCGACATTCGTGGTTGACGGCTTCGTGATTTCGGGAGGGGCCAATATGGAGGCGCTTAGAAACGCCGTGGATTACCGTCTTTCCCTGAAATCCGAAAGTTCCGGGATGTAGCTTCGGCGGGGTCCCGATCATGAAATGTCCTGAGTGCGGTTACACGAGCTTTGATTATCTTGAGGAGTGCAAAAAATGCGGGGCCGCCCTGTCTCCCGTACCTATTTTCAAGTACCTCTACGAAGACGAGTTGAGTACGGAGGTGGTTATTGACGGGAGCGGCCAGCCCGTTGCCGACGATGTTCTGGCCGGGGTCGAGACAGTCGGGGCAATGTTTGAACTCAGCCCGGCGGGCGAGCCTCGCGACGAAGAGTCACCCTCGGGCGAACTTGAGGATTTTCTTGTCTTTGAAAGAGATCTGGGCGAGGAAATCACGGAGCAAGAGGAGCAGCAGGAAAAGGAAGAGCAGAGAGAAGAGGAGAGTCCGCCGCCCCTGCCCCACGGAATGGTTCCCGCGACTTTCGGGGAGAGATTTTTCGCGTTTTCCGTCGATCTTCTGTTTACTCTTTGTGTTGCCACCGCCGCGCTTTTCTCTGGGGCGAATCTCATCGGAGAAACTTTTTTCCCGGGCTTCGGAGAATTTGTTTCCATATGGGGGTGGATATGCCTTGGTGCTTACGTGCTTGCGACCACTTATTTCATTTTCCTCCCCTCTTGGAGCGGGACAACTCTTGGAAACTCGGCTGCGGGCATCCGTGTGGTGATGCGTGACGGCTCTCCTGCCGGGTTTCAGACGAATTTGCTCAGGTGGGTCGGCTGGATTTTTTCTGTGGCCACCGTTTTTACGGGTTTCGCGCTTTCGATTCTTGACCCGCAACGCAAGACTCTCAGCGACCGTCTCTGCGGAACTTTTGTCGTGAGGGCCTGATCTGGCGTACGATGCTTATAGAGCAACTTGAAAGAAATATTGCTAGCAAGCGCGGGGAGATTTCCCGCTGGATAGAGTCCCATTGCGAAAAGGTGATGGTACCGCTCTACAGTTCCGTCGACCTGCGTTTCTCCGAGCATAAGATTGCTCCCATAGATACCAACGTTTTCCCCGCAGGCTTTAACAATCTTTCCGCGGGATTCAGGAAAAATGCGGGAAAGCTCTTCAGGGAATATCTTTTTTCCAGGTATCCAAGCGCCGAAAAGATCCTTTTGGTTCCCGAGCTCAATACCAAAAACGCCTACTACTGGGAGAATGTCTGGGTAATAAAGTCCGTTCTGGAGGATGAGGGCTACGAGGTGTGCATCGGCATCGCGAACGAGGAATTTCGAAGGGAGACCGTCTCGTTCAGTTCGGCAAGCGGTCAGGTGATCGAGGCGAAGCGGGTTTTTCAGGAGGAAGGCTCGGCGGTGATAGACGGATTTATTCCCGACATCATAATGATAAACAATGATTTTTCGGAGAGGTGTCCGAAAACCCTGCACAATTTGCGCCAGCCTGTTCTGCCGCCCATTGAAATAGGGTGGCACGCGAGAAAGAAAGACGTGCATTTCGAGTTTTATAACCGTCTCTGCGGCGAACTTGCCGGCATACTGGAAGTGGATCCTTGGGTGATGTCGGTTGAAACCGTTTTGGAAACCGGGGTGGATTTCGATTTCCCCGAGGACAGGGAACGGGTTTCCCAAAGAGCCGGAGAAATTCTCTCAAGGGTAAGAAGCGAGTATTCGAAAAGAGAAATAGACCACGAGCCCTCGCTTTTCGTTAAAAGCAATTCAGGCACCTACGGCATGGCTGTTACGAGTGTCAGCGACCCGCGAAGCATAGTGGAGATGAACTCGCGCGACAGAAAGAGGATGCGGGTTTCGAAGGGAGGAATGCCGGTTCGGGACGTGGTGATACAGGAGGGCGTACCGACCTCGCTTCGCGTCGGGGACGGTCTTGTCGGCGAGCCGGTTGTTTACCTTGTTCAGTCCCAGGTGGCGGGGATGTTCTACAGGGTTAACCCCCTTCGGGACGAGCTTGAGAACCTTAACTCAAAGGGAATGGAGTTTCTTCCGTGCGATGATTCCTTGGCAAACGGGATCCCTACGGCATTTGATCTTGTCTCCAAGGTTGCGACTATCGCCGCGGGCTATGAGATAGAAAAAGTACTAAGAGACGTGGACTGCTAAGATGTGCGGAAAGAAAGACTTCCCAAACAGCGGCAGTTCTCTGTTTTTTCTCGTCGCGGGTCCTGTTCTGGGTGCTATCCTTTTTCTCACACTAAAATCCCTTGGCTGGGGAAGTGACGCTTGCTGGACCGCCGCGGTTTCCGCCGTATGCGCGGTGTGGTGGGTGTTTGAACCCATACCGATTCCGGTGACTTCGCTTTTACCGTTCGCCCTGTTTCCTATTCTGGGCGTTCTTTCTCCCAGGGAAATCAGCGAATCCTACGGAGCCCCGCTTATATTGCTGCTTCTCGGAGGATTCATACTGTCAACGGCGATGGCGGGAAGCGGTGCGCACAGGCGTCTGGCGCTTACCATGGTTAATTTCTTCGGAGGCTCGAGCAACAGGAGGCTGGTATTTGGTTTCATGGCCGCTTCGGCGGTGCTGAGCATGTGGATTTCCAATACCGCCACGACGCTTATGATGCTTCCCGTGGCCCTAGCGGTTTTGGAAAAATCATCGGATAGATCGCTTGCTGTTCCCCTGCTGCTCGGAATCGCGTACGCGGCGAGCGTAGGCGGCATCGGGACGCCGATAGGAACTCCCCCCAACCTTGTGTTCAGCGAGATTTATTTCCAGAGTACCGGCGTGGAGATTTCGTTTCTTACCTGGATGAGCTGGGGAATTCCGGTCGTCGTGATTTTCCTTCCGATAATCGGTCTTTATCTCACGCGACGCCTCACCGGCTCGGGCGGTTTCAGCATGCCCGAAGTGGGAAAGTGGACTTGTCACGAGGCGCGCGTGCTGATCGTATTTTTGCTAACTGCGGTTGCCTGGATGACGCGTAGCGAGCCGTTTGGCGGCTGGAAAACCTGGTTTGGAGTTCCGGGAGCCACTGACGCCAGCGTGGCGCTTGCGGCCGTCATAGTGATGTTTCTCGCGCCCAACGGCAGGGGAGGTAGGCTGCTTGACTGGGATACCGCAAGCAGCATCCCCTGGGGAATTCTTATTTTGTTCGGCGGCGGCATAGCGATCGCCAAGGCTTTTATGGCGTCCGGGCTAAGCGCCGCTCTTGGAGAGGCGCTCTCCGGTATTGGCGTTCTGCACATCGTCTTGATACTGGCCGTTATCTGCCTTGCGATTACTTTTCTCACTGAACTCACGAGCAATACCGCCACTACGACCTTGATGATGCCGATTCTGGCGGCCACCGCCATGGCGATAGACATTGAACCGGCCTTGCTGATGGTGCCCGCGGCGATGAGCGCAAGCTGCGCGTTCATGCTCCCGGTTGCCACGGCGCCGAATGTGGTGGTGTTCAGCGCGGGAGCTTTTCCAACCAAGGTCATGGCGAGGGAAGGACTGGCGCTTAATTTTATCGGCGCGTTTATTATTACGGCCGTGTGCGTAATTATGCTTTAAGTGGGATTAGGAGTTTTTATCCCACTTCTCGTAGCTGGATTGAGTCTATGCCGGCGGTCGTGATAACGTCGGATACGAGCACGACACGGTCGCCCGGAGTTAACACCCGTTTTTGTTTCAGAAGCTTGAAGGCTTCTTCGATCCTCTGTTCGGGATCTTCGGACTCTTCCATGAGATGTGCGGTTACGGCCCTGTTCAAACAGAGCTGCCGTTTTATTCTGTCGTCGAAAGTTACAGCATGAATAGGTGTCTTGGCAGGCCTGCAGTTGGTTGTCAACTGAGCCATTAATCCTTTTCTCGTTATTACAACCAGGCATTTGGCGTCAATCGATTCGGCGAGTTCAACCGCTGAAGCCGCTATATGTTGCTTGAGATCTTGCTTAACAAGAAGCTTGCCCATCTGCAGACTTGTGAGACTTTCCGCCTTCAAGGCTATCTTGTCGAGATGCTCTATTGACCTTATGGGATATTTCCCGATTGTTGTCTCACCCGAGAGCATAAGCGCGTCGACTTCCTCGTAGACCGCATTTGAGACGTCCGTTACTTCCGCCCGGGTAGGAATCGGGTTGTCGATCGTTGATTCGAGAAGATGGGTGGCGACTATCACTCTTTTGCCTTTCTCCTGGCATTTGCCGACTATAACTCTCTGTACGTCCGGCAATTCCTCAATGCTTATTTCAATTCCTAGGTCTCCTCTCGCGACCATTACTGCGTCCGATGCCTCGACGATTTCCTCTACGTTGCGCACCCCTTCCTGATCTTCTATTTTAGAAATGATTTTTATTCCACTGCCCTTGGTTCCCAGGAGCTCTCTGAGCTCCGAAACGTCCTGCGCTTCCCTGACAAAGGAAAGGGCTATGTAATCAACTTCGTTTCTGACTCCAAACTCTATGTCCGCTTTGTCCTTGTCCGTTATTGAAGGAAGATTGACTTTTACCCCGGGCAGATTGACGTGGCGTTTGCTCTTCATGGTCCCGCCGTCAATTACCCTGCATTTCATAGTCCCTTGGTCTTTCTTGAGCACCTCCAGGTTTATGAGACCGTTGTCCACGGTTATTTTCTCTCCTATCTGAACTTCGTTGATAATGTCCTCGTAATTGATATGAATTGAAGACTCCTCAACGTCATCGGGTCTTACGGACACCGTAATTACATCTCCCTGGCTTATATGCAGGTCGCTTTGCAGAACCCCGGTTCTGATCTCCGGTCCCTGAGTGTCAAGTATCAGGGCGATTGAATCTTCAACTCTCCTGTTGATTGATCTCACCGTTTCGATTACTTCAAGGTGGCTTTCGTGAGTACCGTGCGACATATTGAGGCGCACGGCGTTCATGCCCGCCTCGTACATTTTCATCAGCATTTCGTACGAACTTGTGGAGGGGCCTGCGGTGCAGATTATTTTGGTTTTTCTAAATGGTCTCATAAACGGGGAAATATGTCGGTAAATCCAGAAAATGCAAAGTTCTTTTACCCAGAAGCTGAGATATGTGGGCAAACCCGAAACGAGGTATCGGATGATTCGTCGCGTGCTGGTTGTATCATAGCCGACCGGATTTCCCAAGATTTTCTAAGAGCAGGCAAATCTTTTTGACAGTGTGCCCGTTTTGTGATAGTAAACTGCTTTCTAATCTGAACAGAACCCTCGAATTTTCCCAAGACGAGACAATGGAATACATTGAGCATTTATCAGTAGAAAAATTCATTCTTTATCTTCTGATAATCCTTGTTTTCGCCAAGGCCTTCGGCCGGCTGGCAGAAAAAATCGGGCAGCCCTCGGTTCTCGGGGAGCTTCTCGCCGGAGTCGTTCTGAGCGCTGGCGTTCTGGCGCTTATTCCTTCTACAGAAGGCATGGTCGGATACGACGTATTTCATCTGCTTGCGGAAGTAGGGGTTGTTCTTCTTCTTTTCGAAATAGGCCTTGAGACCAGGATCGCGGACCTCATAAAAGTGGGCCCTGTCTCGGGGCTTGTGGCCATAGTCGGGGTGGTGCTTCCGTTTGTGCTTGGATATTTCAGCATAATTTATTTCCAGAAGTTCGCCATACTCAGCCTTGAAGCCAGCATGGTCGGGCTTGTGGCCATAGTGACGGGAGCGACCCTCACCGCCACAAGCGTCGGAATCACGGCCAGAGTTCTTTCGGATCTTGACCGGCTTCAGACAAAAGAGGCCAGGATAGTTCTTACCGCCGCCATAATAGATGACGTGCTCGGGCTTATAATTCTCGGAGTCGTAAGCGGCATAGTGAGTTCTTTTGGATCAGGCGGTGCGGGGACGGAAGGGATTACCTTGGGTTCTGTGGCCGTTATAACCGCGAAGGCCTTTGGTTTTCTTGCCGTTTCCATAGTTCTCGGCAGGATTATCGCTCCCAAGATTTTCGGGTTTTTCGCCCGGATCGACAGAAACAATCTCGTCTGGATCATGGCAATAGCATTCTGCTTTGTCTATGCCTACTGCTCAAATCTTTTTTCTCTAGCTCCCATAGTGGGGGCGTTCGCGGCCGGTCTGGTTCTTCGCGAAACGGATCAGTTCAAGACTATTGAGGACGGCATAAAGCCCGTTTCGCACTTTTTCGCCCCGATATTTTTCGTGATGGTGGGGGCGGCAGTGGATCTTTCTGTATTTAACCCCTTTGTATCTGAAAATATTATGGTAATATCAATCGCTTTAATTCTTTTCGTGGTGGCGGTTGTCGGGAAGTACGCGAGCGGTTACGTGGTCTATGAAAAAGGCGTAAGAAAAAGTATAATTGGCGTCGGAATGATCCCAAGAGGTGAGGTTGGGCTTATTTTCGCGAAGATCGGTCTTGTGCACGGAGTCTTCAAAACCGATCTTTTCTCCGCCGTCACGGCTATGGTAATACTGACAACCTTTATAGTGCCCCCGCTTTTAAAATGGATGTTCGAAAACGAAAGCAAGGAGCGTAAGCTGGCCGAAAGCACGGTCTAGCAAACAATCTTGAAGCTAGGTTAATCATGAGATTCTGCGGTCTTGGGACATTTTTATATGCTGCTATCTTCGTCCTGACGGCTGTTCCCTCGGCGAATGCCGCTGAGAACATGCTGAGCGTTGATGAAACCCTGATAATTCAGCTTGTTATTTTTCTGGTAGGGCTTTTTCTTCTGAACAGGCTGGTGTTCCGCCCGCTTCTCGGGGTCTGGGACAGAAGGGAGGAGCTTACCGCGGGCACGCTCAGGGGGGCCGAGGAGATGACCCGCAAGGCCGATAGTGCCATCGCCGAGTACAATGAGAAAATCGCCGAGGCAAGGGCCCAAGCTACTGAGACAAGAAACGAACTCCGCCAGCAGGGGCAGAACGAATCTTCGAAGATGCTTCTTTCAGCAAGGGAGGCCGCCCAGGCGGAACTTGAGGGTGCGAGAGGGGTTCTTGAAAGCGAGGTCGTTAAGATAAGGGCGGACCTGCAGGGCGAGGTAGAGTCGCTTGCAGCGGAGATAAGAGACCGTGTCTTGAGGAAGGGGGCGTAGCGCTGATGCCGGCTGCAGATTTTAATTTTCCGGGGGAAACAGAGATTGGATAGCCATTTCAACTGGGCGTTTGTAATAAAGTACGCTGTTAACCTGGGTCTTCTTATAGCCCTTATCATATACCTTATCAGGAAGCCTTTTCTGTCTTTTCTCAAAAACAGGAAGGAAAGGCTCCGCTCGGAGGTGGACCGTGCCGCGGCGGCGGCCGAGCAGGCGAAAATAACGCTTGAGGAATACTCGGCGAAACTTGACGCGGTTGCCTCGGAGATAGCGACTCTTCAGGAGAATATAAAAAAACAGGGTGAAAATGAAAGGGACGAGCTTGTATCTGCAGCGGAGAAAAGCTGCGAGATGATAAAAAAAGAGGTTGAGGACACGATTCGTCTTGAGACCACGAAGGCGGTCTCCGAGATACAGTCCGAGGTGGTCGACTCGGCAGTTGTGCTTGCCGAAAGGATGATAAAGGAGCGGGTGGACACAGATTTTACGACCGATTCGGTCGACGATTTTGTAAAAATGATTGAGGAAGGAAAATGGCAACAGTTGCGACACTGAGAGATCTTGTCTCGGCGCTTGTGGATTCCGCGGCGGATGAAAGCGAACTTTCGGGCGTAAGAGCCGATATGGAGAGTTTCTTTGAGCGGGTCTCCGGTTCGGGCGAGCTTCGGGACGTTCTTTTAAGCACGGTGTTTTCGATAGAGGAGAAAAAGGCGGTCTTGGGGGATTTCCTCAAGGCGGTTTCTGCTCTTGAGATTACGAGAAGATTTCTTCTGCTGGTTTTGGAGATGGAGAAGGTTGCGGCGCTCCTCGGCTCAAGGGAAGCCGTGCTCGCGAGACTTGACGAAGCGATTGGAAAGGTAACAGCCGAAATTACCTCGGCCAGGGATCTTAGCCAAAACGACGTTGAGAGACTCAGTGCGGCACTTCGTGCGGCGACCGGAAAGACGGTTGAGGTGTCGCTTAGGGTTGATCCTTCCATGATAGGCGGAATAAAAGCGCAGGTGGGTGACAAGGTTTACGATAACAGCGTCAGGACGCAGCTTGAGAGAATAAGAGGTGTTCTTTCTCCGTCCTGACCCGAATAATTCCAAAGGAGCTAGCAATGCAGGAACTAAGAGCAGAGAGTATAGGCGAGATCCTGAGAAACAGGATAAAGGGCTATGAACGGAAGGTTGATACCGAAGAAGTCGGGACGGTTATTTCCGTCGGCGACGGTATCGCCAGGGTTTACGGTCTTGACCAGGCGGTAGCGGGAGAGCTTGTCGAGTTTGACGGCGGAATCACCGGACTTGTTCTTAACCTCGAAGAAGATAATGTCGGTATCGCTCTTTTCGGAGAGGATTCCCACCTGAGCGAGGGAGGGATGGTAAAGCGAACGGGACGCATCGCCGAGGTGCCTGTCGGAGACGCTCTCGGCGGAAGGGTGGTCGACGCTCTGGGAAGACCGATTGACGGTCTCGGAGAAATAGCCGCCACCGAGACAAGGCAGATCGAGGTGAAGGCCCCCGGAGTTATTTACCGCCAGTCGGTAAACGAGCCCCTTCAGACCGGACTTAAGGCTGTTGATTCCATGATACCGATAGGAAGAGGCCAGAGAGAACTTATTCTGGGAGACCGCCAGGTCGGAAAGACCGCTATCGCGATTGACACGATAATAAACCAGAGGGAAGAGGATGTTCACTGCATATACGTTGCCATAGGGCAGAAACAGTCAACCGTGGCTCAGGTCGTCGACAAGCTCAAGGAGCACGACGCCATGAAGTACACGACCATAGTTTCCGCCACGGCCAGCACCCCGGCTCCTTTTCAGTTCCTCGCTCCTTTCTCCGGCTGTGCCCTGGGAGAGTATTTCAGAGACACCGGCCGCCACGCGCTCATAATATACGATGATCTGACGAAACACGCGTGGTCTTACCGCCAGCTCTCGCTTCTTCTCAAGAGGCCGCCGGGACGCGAGGCTTACCCCGGAGATGTTTTCTATCTTCACTCGAGGCTTCTTGAGCGCGCCGCCAAGATGAGAGACGAGGACGGAGGCGGTTCCCTTACGGCGCTTCCGATAATCGAAACGCAGGCGGGTGACGTGTCTGCCTACATTCCCACGAACGTGATTTCCATCACCGACGGACAGATATACCTTGAGAGCGATCTTTTCTACTCGGGCGTGCGCCCCGCGATTAACGTCGGTCTTTCGGTTTCGAGGGTAGGAGGAAGCGCCCAGATAAAGGCAATGAAAAACGTTGCCGGAACCCTGAGGCTTGAGCTTGCCCAGTACAGGGAAGTCGAGGCGTTCGCGCAGTTCGCTTCCGACCTTGACAGGGTAACCCAGAATCAGCTTGCCCGGGGAAGCAGGCTTGTCGAAGCCCTCAAGCAGGATCAGTACGAACCTCAGGCGGTTGAAAAGCAGATCCTGATAATATTCGCCGTTACAAACGGCTATGTTGACGACTATCCGGTCTCTGCGGTGAGGAAATACGAGAGAGAGCTTTCTTCTTTCATGGAATCCAAGCATCCAGAGTATCTTGCAGAAATAAAAGAGAAAAAAGTTGTTTCTGACGAACTTGAGGAAAAGCTTGAGGCTGCGCTCGACGAGCTTAAAAACCAGCTGGGAGAGCTTGACTGACGCAGTAGCGGGAAAAGATAATGCCGAGTCTTAAACAGATAACGACAAAGATAAAGAGCGTGAGAAGCACGCGGCGGATAATGGGCGCCATGAAGCTAATAGCCGCCGTGCGCCTGCAGAAGGCCCAGGCGGCGCTTATGGCCTACAGGCCTTACTCGGATGCGTACCGCGACGTGGTCCTAAACGTGGCGGCGCTTTCAGAGTCGGAAGATCATCCCCTTCTCCGGGTTCCTGAGGAGAAAACGAACCTGCACGTTCTGTTCTTTACTTCCGACAGGGGGCTCTGCGGAAGTTTCAACAGCGCCCTGATAAGGAACATGCAGCGCTATGTCGAGGAACAGAGCGAGGTTTTCGGGAACATAAAGCTGAGTTTCGTCGGGAGGCGGGGACGGGACTATTTTTCGAGAAACGGTCTTACCACCGGCAAATACTACACGGGGGTGAACGAAAAGAACTCCCGGAAGTTCTCAGAGGAACTGGCCGCGGCGCTCACAGAGGAGTTCAGAGTCGGGGAGAGCGACGAAATAGTACTTGCGTATAACCACTTTGTTTCCGCTATTTCGCAGAAGATGACTTTTGAGAGACTTCTTCCGCTTTCGGCGCAGGAAGCCGACGACGGCGGTGCTGAGAGTTCTTCAGATTACATATTCGAGCCGGAGAAGGAACGGATAATAGGTTCGATTCTCCCGAAATACGTTCAGGTGAGGATTGAGCGCGCGATGAACGAGTCGCTCACTAGCGAACACGCGGCGCGCATGACCGCGATGGAAAACGCAACCAGCAACGCGGATGAGGTAATAGCGAAACTTACCCTGCTTTTTAACAAGACCAGGCAGGCGATCATTACAACGGAGCTTATGGATATCGTTAACGGTACGGAAGCTCAGAAAGGAGGCAATGAGTAAAGATGAGTATTGAATCAGCGTTTACGGCAGGCGGCCAGGGAGCCGAAGCGGCAAATGGCGCCGACCCGGGAATCGGGAAAATAATTCAGGTGACCGGTCCCGTGGTGGATGTTGAATTCTCGGAGGGAGCTCTTCCCACCGTGTTCACGGCTCTTAAGGTGACGAATCCGGCCCTTGGGGAAACCGAGTGGAACTTGGTTCTGGAGGTTGCCCAGCAGCTCGGCGGAGGCCGTGTAAGATGCATCGCCATGGACTCGACCGAGGGGCTTAAGAGGGGGCAGGACGCCCTTAACACCGGCGACGGTATAACGATCCCAGTCGGCAAGGAAGCCCTCGGGAGACTGCTTAACGTGGTCGGGGAACCGATAGACGAAGCGGGCCCCGTAGAGACTGAGGAGCGCTGGCCAATTCACCGTCCCGCGCCCGAGTTCGTCGAGCAGAGCACCAAGATGGAGCTTTTCGAGACGGGCATAAAAGTTATAGATCTTCTCGCTCCCTTTCTTAAGGGCGGGAAAATCGGTCTTTTCGGCGGAGCCGGAGTGGGCAAGACCGTTTTGCTGATGGAACTCATCCACAACATAGCCAAGGAATACGGCGGTTACTCGGTTTTCGGCGGAGTGGGAGAGAGAACCAGGGAAGGAAACGACCTTTACTGGGAAATGAAGGAATCTGGGGTTCTTGGAAACACGGGACTCATATTCGGACAGATGAACGAGCCTCCGGGAGCTAGAGCCAGGGTTGCCCTTACGGCGCTTACGCTCGCCGAATATTTCCGCGACACCCAGGGCCAGGACGTGCTTCTTTTCATCGATAACATTTTCCGTTTCACCCAGGCGGGTTCCGAGGTGTCGGCCCTTCTCGGAAGGACGCCTTCCGCTGTCGGTTATCAGCCGACTCTCTCGACCGACCTCGGGGAACTTCAGGAGAGAATTACTTCGACTGTGAAAGGCTCGATTACCTCCGTCCAGGCGATTTACGTTCCGGCGGACGACCTTACCGATCCTGCTCCCGCGACTACCTTCGCACACCTTGACGGAACCATCGTTCTCTCAAGGCAGTTGACCGAACTTGGAATATATCCCGCTGTTGACCCGCTTGACTCGACCTCGAACATTCTTGATCCGAGAATAGTCGGAGACGAACACTACAGGGTTGCGAGGGAGGTTCAGGAAGTTCTGCAGCGCTACAAGCAGCTCCAGGAGATAATCGCGATTCTCGGCATGGACGAGCTCTCAGAAGAGGATAAGCTCACAGTCGCCCGCGCCAGAAAGGTCCAGAGATATCTATCGCAGCCTTTCCACGTGGCCGAGCAGTTCACGGGCACCCCAGGAAAGTACGTCCCCATCAACCAGACCATAGAAGCTTTCGGCGAGATTATCTCGGGCAGCATGGATGATATTCCCGAGCAGGCTTTCTACATGGTGGGGAATCTTGACGAAGTGCGCGAGAAGGCGACGGCAATCGTCTCTTGACGGGAGATCTGGAAATTGGCTGAAAAACTGCGACTCAAGATCATAACCCCGGAAAAGCTCGTGTTTGACGGCGAGGTTGAGGAACTGGTCGCCCCTGGCCAGATGGGGGAATTCGGTGTCTTGCCGGGTCACGTGCCTTTTCTTTCCGTGCTCCATCCGGGGAGGCTTAGGTTCAAAACCGAGGAGTCAGGGGAAAATACTCTTATAATCCACGGCGGTCTTGCGGACATAAAGGATGATACCATCAGTATTCTCACCGACCAGTCGGAGGATCCCGAAGAGGTTGACGTCGCAGCCGCCAGAAAAGACGCCGAGGGTTTCCAGAGGGAACTTGACGAACTTCAGGACGCGGAACCCTCGCAGAGAGAGGAACTTGATAAAAAGCTCAGGATAGCTCGTGCGCGGGCTGGAGAGTAAGCTTTTTTTTCAGATTTTCCCAGTACTCAACCGGCAGTTTAGCTGCACTTAGAGAATCCGCAACTCCGGCACGTGACACACCCCGATTCAAACGCGAGTGCTCTGTCTCCGCAGTCCGGGCACTGCTCGAGCATCAGGTCCGCGGAAACTTTGCCCGCGCCGCCGTTTGCTTTTGCCGCCATTACTTCCGGCTCGCCTTCATCAGCGTTTTTTTTTCCCTCGGGGATGAAGCGTCTTCTCAGCACCTTGGCTATGGCGTCGGGGACGGACATTATGATCTGTCCTCCCGAAAAAACTGGTGAGGAACCTCCAATGGCCTCCAGCTGTTCCACGACATCTCTGACATCGACCCCAGACCTCAGAGACAGAGATATCAGCCTTCCAGTTGCCTCGGCATCGGCCATTGTGGTAAATCCAGATTTTCCAATCTGGACGAAAACTTCAAACGGCTTGCCTTCGTAACTGTTGACAGTCACGTAGAGATTCCCGTACCCAGTTTTAATCGCCTCGGTAAAACCTTCTAAGACTTGGGGTCTTGTTACGGGCTTTACCGTTTCTTTTTGAGGGGGATGAGGGGATGGTGTGAGGTTGGAGTGGGTGGTTGACATCCCTTCATCCCGGGGTGGAGAGCTTGTTTTTTCTTTTGCCTGTTCTTCTGTTATCAGTATCCCTTCTCTGGAACCTTCCCTGTAGACGGTTACTCCCTTGCAGCCGAGCTTCCAAGAGAGGAAATATATCTTTTCGACTTCCTCAAGGCTTATGTCCTTGGGAAGATTTACGGTGCTTGATATGCACGAATCTATGTGCTTCTGAATAGCGGCTTGCATGCGGACCCGAAGTTCCGGCTTTATATCATGGGAGGTGACAAACGTGTCTGGAAGGTCCGCCTCGTCATCCAGTCCGAATTTCTCCATATACTCAGAAACAAGCGGATGATAGACTTTGAATTCTCCTTCCGAGAGGGATTCTGAGCGCCGGAGATAAGACAGGGCAAACATGGGCTCAACGCCGCTTGTGGTTCCCGCGAGAACCGAACCGCTTCCGACGGGCGGAACCGTGAGTATGCATGCGTTTCTAAGGCCCTGCTTCTTTATCTTGCTCATTACGTTGTCGCGCATGCTCTTTACGAACGGATTCGCGATATGGGTTTTTAGGTCAAACACGGGGAAAGTTCCCTTCTCTTTGGCAAGGTCGGAACTGGCTTCGTAGACGATGTTTTTTACGTGCTCGAAAAGCTCGTCAGTGAATTTTATGCCTTCATCTGTATCGTATTTTATGTTGAGCTTCGCAAGCATGTCCCCCAGTCCGGTGAACCCGACCCCTATTCTCCTTGACCTCAGAGACGCTTTTGTCTGGAAGCTTAGAGGGTGTTTTTCAATGTTGTAGTCCAGTATGTCGTCGAGGAACCTGACGCTGTAGCGAAAAGCTTTTTCGAGTTCCTCCCATTCTATCGCCGCATCTTCCTCGAAAGCGTTTTTGACGAACATTGAGAGGTTTACGTTTCCGAGGCAGCAGTTCCCGTAATCCTCAAGCGCCTGCTCGCTGCACGGGTTCACGCCGTTTACTTCCATGTTGGCGTACTCGGTGGGCGAGTATCTTTTGACCGTGTCCCAGAAAATAAGTCCGGGCTCGGCCGAGGACCAGGCAGATTTAACCAGCTTGTCCCATATCTGGCGGGCCCGCACGGTTCTTTTTATTTCGGTTTTCTCGTTTGAGAAACTGAGTTCGTAGTCCGTGTCTTTCTCCACGGCCTCCATGAACTTGTCATCCACCTTAACCGAGATATTGGCGAACTGGACCTTTGATCTTGCCTCGTCATTCTTTATGTCGAGGAAACCCATTATGTCGGGGTGATCAACCTTCATGGTTATCATAAGGGCTCCCCTTCTTCCTGCCTGTCCTATGGTTCCGGTTGTGGTCGACAGAAGGTCCATGAACGATACGGCTCCCGTCGAGTATATGGCTGAATTGTTCACCGGGGAACCTTTCGGCCTCAGGACCGATATGTCGGTTCCGACTCCTCCGCCGAAAGAATAAGTTCTGGCGGCTTCCTTGCACCACTCGAATATCCCCTCTATGGAATCTTCCTTTATCGGCATGTAGTAACAGTTAAGGAGCGTGGCCCTTCTTTTCTGGCCGGCACCGAAGAGAATCCTTCCGCCGGGGATGAACTTGAAATCGGAGAGGAGCCAGTAGAAATTTTCCTCCCACTGCTTCCTCAGTTCCTTTTTTTCTTCGGGGGATGCTATTTCCCTGGCAACCCTTCGCCACATCTGCTCCGGAGTTTTTTCTATTATTTCTCCCTTTATGTCGCGAAGAGCGTATTTTTCGTAGAAAACCCGTGCCCTGAGCTTGTCTCCACCGAAGGCGTCAACTGTTTCTGCGGGAATATCTATAGTGTCGCTTGGGGCTTTTACATGCTCCGGAGAGGGTTCTTGAATCTGAGTTTCTTGTTCATCGGTGGCTGTAGTTTCGTGATCAGATGTTCCATTCGCAACGATTTCAGGGTGGTTTTTATCTCCGGGCACTCTTTCCTCCTTTTCTGTTCCGTTATAAGTATTCCCTTCCAGCTCACGTACAAGATGTATTGCTTATCTTGTGCGTGAATTTTATTTAAACACAATATATTGGGTATTGTCAAGAGACTATTTTATTTTTGTGAAGATAAAGTTAAAGAGGTCCCTATAAAGAGAAACCATCTGATCCTAAAATTTCAGTGAGATCAGATAATTATCCCTGAATCGTAAAAGTTTTTTGGTAACCCTGAAACGATAAAATTTTTCTTCATAAGCGTGGAGAAAGAGACTCAGGATCAGAGAATATGGTTTTTGTGAGGAACGCTATCCCCTGTGTTATACTCTCGGGCATGAAAAAAGAAGTTTCAGCGACGGACGAACACGAAGAAATCTCCGAGGTGCTGCGTTTCTGGTTCGGTGATCTGCGCGAGGGCGAACTGCCGGATGAAAAGAAGCAGATGACATGGTGGATGAAGTCAGAGGAGTTCGACAATATTGTGAGGGAGAGATTCGAAAAATATGTTCTGCTTGCCGAAAAAGGGGAGCTCTCCCATTGGCTCGAAACGCCCTTGGGCACCGTGGCGTTTATAATAGTTGTCGATCAGTTTCCAAGGAACATCTACCGCGATACCCCGGGAGCGTTTTCAAGGGACTCACTGGCGCTTCGCACGTGCCTTGAGGGTATTGAGAAGGGACTTGATCGAGACCTTCACCCAATGCACAGGACATTTTTCTACCTGCCGCTTATGCATTCGGAGGATCCGGAGATCCAGGACCTTAGCGTTCGGAAATACTCCGCCCTTGAAAGTGAGTACGCCTCGCACCCCCAGATCAGGGAAACCCTGGCCTGTTCCACGGATTTCGCGGGACGGCACTCTGACATAATAAGAAGATTCGGAAGGTATCCCCACAGAAACGCGGTCTTGGGGAGAGAATCCACCCCGGAAGAAACCGAGTTCCTAAAGGAGCCCGGAAGCTCCTTCTGATTCTTTCCACTGGCTTTTTTTGTTGTTTAAGGTTATTCGAGCGGGTATTTATATGATGGCCGCAGGGGAGAACGGGCGTATTTTTATATCAGGGGGAACGTTTGATTGAACATCGAGGAAATATTTAGCCGGACTTACTTGGGCAATTCCGCTGAATCGTGGCTCTGGGCTCTCGGAGCGGCGATCGTTTTAGCCTTAGTCTTTAATTTTATCCTGAAAAGGTTCATAAGGTCGTTTGCCAGTCTTGCCGAGAAAACTGAAACCGATCTTGATGATCTGGTTTCGGCACTCTTGGGCAAAACCAGCATAATACTGATCATAATCTTCTCGGTCTACGTGGCGACCTTCTTCCTTGACCTCACCCAGCAGGTAAGGGAATTCCGCAAAAGCGTGGTAATTATCTGCCTTCTCGTTCAGGTCGGTTTATGGGGGGGCGGTTTCATCGACTACTACGTAGGGAAAAAGCTCTCGGAAATCGGCACCGGTGCCGGTGCTTCCATAACGCACGTAAGAAGTCTCGGTTTTTTCGCGAAGTCGGTCCTCTGGGTAATTCTCTTAATTCTAACGATCGACAACCTGGGTTTTGACCCGACTACGATAATCGCCGGGCTCGGCGTGGGAGGCATAGCCGTGGCGCTTGCGCTTCAGAACGTTCTGGGCGATGTGATAGCCTCACTTTCCATCATTTTAGACAAACCCTTTGAAGTCGGTGATTTCATCGTGGTAGGCGATATGAGGGGGGATGTCGAGCACATAGGACTTAAGACCACCCGCGTCAGGAGCATTTCGGGAGAACAGCTTGTTCTGTCGAATGGCGACCTGCTGCAAAGCCGTATAAAAAACTATAAGAGGATGGACTCTCGCAGGATTCTTTTTTCACTCGGCGTTGTTTACGAAACGTCCTACGATAACCTTGCGAGAGTACCCGAATTGGTAAAGGAGATAATAGACGCGGAACCGAAGGCGAGATTCGACAGGGCGCATTTCAGCGGTTACGGTGATTTTTCCCTTAACTATGAAATAGTTTACTTTGTTCTTAGTCCTTTATTCGAAGATTACATGGATTTGCAGCAGAGAATTAATCTCAAGATATTCAAAAGGTTCTCCGAGGAGGGAATAGAGTTCGCCTATCCAACTCGGAAGGTTTTTCTTGATTCGACGCAAGCTGATTCAACCGGCGCGGGAGCGGGAGACTGAGTTGGCCAAAAAAGCGTGGGGAGGCCGTTTTGCTTCCCAGACACACAAGATCGCCGAGAAGTTCTCGGAATCGGTAAGTTTCGACAGGCGTCTTTACAAAGAAGACATAAGGGGAAGTATCGCCCACGTGAAGATGCTTCGCGAAACCGGGATTATTTCCCGCAAGGACGCGGCCAAAATAACCAAGGGCCTGCGGGAGATCGAAAAGGAAATAGACCGCGGGGAGTTTGCGTTCAGCGAGAGCTGCGAGGATATCCATCTCAATATAGAAAAAAGGCTTGTCGAGAAAACAGGCTCTTCGGGCGCCATGGTACACACCGCCAGGAGCAGAAACGACCAAGTTCTCACGGACACGAGGCTTTACCTGAAGAAGGAGACAGAAGGGATAATTTCTCTTGTGTGCTCCTTGGCGGAGCAGTTTGTTGAGCTTTCCGCAAAGAACCTGGGGGTGGTTCTTCCTCTCTACACACACATGCAGCGCGCTCAGCCGGTGCTTCTATCTCACCATCTTCTGGCCTACTACGAGATGCTAAAGCGCGACCGCGAGAGGTTTATCAACTGCCTTTCCAGGGTGGATGTGAGCCCGCTTGGAAGCTGCGCCGGGGCGGGAACCTCGTTTCCGATAGACAGGGAGATGACCGCCGAGGGTCTGGGTTTTAAGTCGGTTTCCAGAAACAGCATCGATGCGGTAAGCGACCGTGATTTCTGTGCGGAGTTCGTATTCTGCTGCTCGGTTCTGATGATGCATCTAAGCAGGCTTTCCGAAGAACTTGTTTTGTGGAGCGCAAAGGAGTTTGACTTCGTTGATCTCGGGGACGGGTTCACCACGGGTTCAAGCATAATGCCCCAGAAAAAGAATCCCGACATGTCAGAACTCACCCGGGGAAAAACCGCCAGAGTCTATGGAAACCTGAGCGCGCTCCTGACTCTGATGAAAGGACTTCCGCTTTCCTACAACAGGGACATGCAGGAGGACAAGGAGCCTCTTTTCGATACGGTTGACACTGTAAAGCTTTGCCTTGGGGTTAATATCGAAATGCTGAAAACGCTGGAATTCAAGCAGGAAAACATGAAAAAAGCGCTTCGGGGAGGCTTTGTCACCGCAACCGACGTGGCGGACTATCTGGCCCGCAAGGGTGTCCCGTTCCGCTCGGCCCACGAAACCGTGGGAAAGATAGTTTCTTACGCCGAGCGAGGCGGAAAGGAACTATCAGATCTTAAGCTCTCCGAATTCCGCAGGTTTTCCAAAAAAATCGACGAGGACATTTTCCAGGTGATAACGCTCTCGGGTTCCGTTGAGAGCAGGAATTCCCTAGGCGGCACTTCAACCTCAAACGTTAGAAAAGAGATAGCGAACGCCAGAAGGTTCCTCAAAAAATGCATGTAGCCGTTTCTCCGAAAGGGTCGGCAATGGTTTTCATTCTGTTTGCGGTGCGCCATGGGTTTTGAACTTAGGGGACTTTACGTGATTACCGGCGAGGGGCTGATTCCCCGCCATTCTTTCTGCGAAACAGTTGAGAAATCGTTGGCAGGAGGAGCTAATATCGTTCAGTTAAGGGATAAAACTTCCCCCCGCTCAGAAGTCGTCGCCTTGGGCAGGGAGCTTCTCGGTATTACGAAGAGATACGGAGTGCCGCTTATAATAAACGACTCGCCGGAACTCATGATGGAAATAAAGGCCGACGGAGTGCATCTGGGCGAGGACGATCCGAACATAATACCCACGAGAAAGAAGCTGGGTAACGGTGCCATCATAGGCGTTTCCTGTTACGGTTCTCTTCCGAGAGGTATACACGCCGAGAGAATGGGTGCCAATTACGTTGTTTTCGGCACGCCTTGGGCCACTCCGACAAAACCCGGCAGAGTACCCACCCCTTTTGAAACTCTGATCGAGGCGAAAACCGCTATCACGGGGATTCCGATATTCGCCATAGGGGGGATATTTCCCCACAATGCGGCGCAGGTGCTTGCTACCGGGGTGGACGGTGTAGCGGTCATAACAAGCGTTTTCGGGTCAGACGACCCTGAGGGGGCTTCAAGGGATCTTTGCTCCGTTCTTAAGGGTCACCCGGCTGTGTAACTGTGTGAGGAAACCGGGAGAGTGGATAGAAGAAAAAGGAAGTGAACTGGCCGAAAAAAAGGGGAAGCAGTTTTTCGAGTGCCTCCCCCAAAACAAAACCCGGCCTGAGTTCATTTTTTCTCCGGGCGACTTTTCCACGAGACCGCTATGAACAAGGCGGATACCATCAAAAATAGGTTGAATATGGAGTTTTGAGAGGGGTTTCCGCTTCCTGTTGCCGCGATCGCGCATCCTTTTTTACTTGCCGGAGGTGGATCTAGATAAAAGCCGGCTCCCAGCATCAGATCCTCTGGGTGGCCAATAAGGGTTAGATCTACTGCGTAGCTAAGCTTCCGCGAGGTGCCGGGGACTTTTCCTGGTTCATTCAATTCGTCTCCGGAGACTGACGGATTGTCCCATCTGTACTCTATAAAGCCATCCCCCTCATATACCTTCTTTTCAAATTCATGGCCGACATCAGTGCCGTCTATGTCCAGGACATGCATGGATGCCCCTTCAGCGTCACGATCGCTCGCGTTAAAAATAACTATTTCGCCCCCGGTTTCTGTGGGCCTTTGTATGATAAAGAGGTAGATAGAACCTTTTCTCCAAGTTTCATCGGTTCTAAGTTCTCTCAGTACGGTGAAAAGCTCGCTAGGAGTGTTAGCGGCTTCAATGTAGTTTTTCGCACGCGTAACAAAACTTTTAAGAGTGTCCTTGTCGACTACATCACTGGCTGTCACAATACTTTTATCGGCAGCACCAGCGGTGTCGCCGGCGAGGGCCGGAACGACCATAACCGCACTTATCACGGCAAAAATTATTCCAAAAGCGCATCCCCTCATAGCACACATCCCTCCTCCTAGAACTCCGAACTCACACTTACATTCTCTACTTTTTCCTTAAGCTATGTCAAGCGATAATGTTAAATGCCGTGGGTAGCCGTTCTTAGGCTGCTGTTTTGCGCTGCTAGAAGAACCGGATTGCGATGAACAACTAATGAAGTGACCCTTGGATTGATAAACCTTATTCGGGTTTTGAGCATATGACGAGATGATTTGAGGCCCTCCCCTCGTCAACCAGTTTCAGATACGTATCGAAGTACTCAACGTGATAGCGGGTATTTTCCTCTCCCTGCTCTTCGGCGATCACAGCGGAGTGTTTCCTGTAGGCGTCCCCCCAATTTTTAACCTGAACCCGGAAATCAGCCACGTACTCTGTTATTTCCTCGATACGAAATCCGGCCGATTCAAGCTTTTTTCTGTAACTTTCAAGCGAATCGTAATATTGCGGGATAAGATAGCCCCTCGCCATCTTCTGCTTTGTTTCCTCATCACCGGATATCTCGAAGGTTCCGCTTAGAAACGCCCACGTTCCAGAAGGCTTAAGTACTCTGAGAACTTCTTTGAAAAGTCCCGTCTTGTCCTCAAACACGTTCATCACGTTAAGACTTATTGCTAGATCAAACGTGTTTTCAGTAAACGGCATTTCCATCGCGTCGCCTAGATGAAATTCCGTTTGTTTCTCAAGCCCGGAGTTTTTCGCGAGTTTTCTCGATACGTCGACTCCGACCTCGTTAATCTCTATCCCGGATACCCTGCATCCGGTTCCGTCGGCTATGTATACCGCGGGACCGCCCGCTCCGCTTCCCACGTCAAGCACATGCGTCGTTTCCCCTATGCCGAGTCTGGGGATCAGCTGATCAAGATAACGGGGAGTGATGAACGACTGCTGTCCTATGTCATCCTCTATTCCCCAGATGGATTCTCTTATGAGCCTGTTTGCGGGACTGTCAAGCTGGTGAAGCTCGGAATAATCTACCCCTATGCGTTTCTCGTTCATCTGCGGGTGTTTCCTCCACTTGGATTTTCAAGGAATTTTTGTAATTGAATCTACACTTTAATTGCCTAAACGCAATGTCTTGGGCGGTCGGGTGGAGGGATTTTCAAAGTAAGTTGTCCGCGAGATAAAAAAACGGGGACATATTTAGAACTTTGTTCAAATATGTCCCCGAGAATATTGATCACGGCAAAACCGCCGCCGTGGTCTGATCTTGAAGTCTACAGTCGACTAGAAAATTGCGACGTCAAAATCATAGCGGAAACCGACACTTACCGTGTTGACAGCGTCTTGCAGGTCGTAATCCGTCATCACCCATTCGACAAATACGTCCGTGCTCGGATGCACTTCCTTAATCACAGTGACGGTGTAGCCAAGCAGCTGGCTGGAGTCGGTGTCCTCATCGTCGTCGTAGGCAAAGAATGCCGCAAGCGCCTTCATTCCGTTACCGAAAGAAAAGGAAGCCGCCACGTCGAGAGTATAGGGGTTCTTCTCGGAACCATCACCGTAATTGTCCGTTATATACTGGTATGTAGTGGCGAGGTAAAGATCCTCGGTTACGTTAATGCTGGCGCCGACACCGAAGAAATTCCTTTCAAGATCGCTACTGTCCTGGTTCTGCCGCAGGTAGGATACGCCTACGTAAATCGGTCCACCGCGGTAGCTCAGGCCGACGCCAGCGGCGTCAACGTTGTCCGAATCGCTGCTTACGTCGGAATTAGTGCGGAAAAACCCGGGCTGGCCCGCGTTGTTTTCCGGCGAACCGTTTATCTGCATGCCCGCGTCTATGTTCAGACCCCCGAAGCTGTGCGCGTATCTGACCAAGTTGTTACTCCGGAAAGGACCTTCGTGATCGTATCCGAATGGACTTGATCTGTGGTAGTGGATATCGGTTACTTCAGCGATTACGTTATAATACGGATCCCACTGTTTACCTATACCTACAAAACCGAGGTCCGAGCTTTTAATACCCACGTAAGCCTGGCGCGCATCGCCAAAATCACCGTTGGCATCAATGTCAACGTCCCACTCACCGTGCAACACCGCGGAGAGCGTATCGGTTACCTGGGTAGTGGCTTTAAGGCCGACCCGTGAAAGCGCGTCGGTAATGTCTGTTGAAGATTCTCCGTCTTCCATATAAGTGACTTTCGGCCAGAACCTTCCATATATTGAAACGTCGGTATCCTTAATAAGCGGCGTACTTTCCATCATAGGTTCCGCTGCTTCCTCCGTCATCCCCTCCGCATCCGTTGGAACATCTCCGGCAGATGCCGGCAGCGACACCACCAAGGGGGCGCATGCCAACAAACAAAGCATAAAAAAGCTCTTGATAAAATGACTCATAATTCTTCCTCCTTATAAATCTGCGTTTATTCTGATTAGAAATCTACCATATTTTCTTCTGCGACTAAATACTCCCGGGTGATCTTGAGACCCACCGGAGAGCACTTTTTCAGATTATATCATAAACAAGAAGCGTTTTAGAAGAAGAAATTTTGGAATTTAGTTAGTACCGATATTTCATTCCTAAAGGCAGTACCGGATAAAGAGCCCCCGGATTTAATCGTCGAATTTAAAAACGGTTCCCTTTCTTTTTACGTTTGTTTTTTCCGAAAGGGCATGGGAGACGATGGGAAGAGCTATGGTAGCGTCGCAGTAGCACTGGACCAGACTGCCTTCGGGGTTTTCCTTTCCCCAGGAAACAGCTTCTTCGAATGTGCACCCTGAGAGTCCCCCCCACTGAGGAGAGTCGGTAGTGATCTGGATCGCGTATTTATGGGGATAGTAGGTTTCCTGCTCCCCGGTTCCCTTGCGGTTGAGTCCAGCCTTTCTTCCCGGAACTTTTCTGTCCTCGTAAAGAAGGTCGCCCGTGACGGCGAAAAGCTGAATAAAGTCTTTCGGTACCCCGCCGCCTATGTAGATTACTCCCGTGTCAGTCACGCTCTCACCCATTTCCATGAATTCCACGTAGTCCTGTATGGCGTCGATTGTGAGATGATGTCCCTTGCTTTCGGTTATGAGCGCCGCGTCTCCGTAGGGGCTGTCTGCTATGGCGGGGCAGAAAACGGGGACTTCGTTTCTCGCGGCCGTGGCTACTATGCTGTTTATGTTTTTCTTGTCGAGCCACTGTCCGCATCTTTTGAGAAATTCCCTTGAGGAATAGCTTCGGGATTTATCAAGGGTCATTATGAATTCGGCTAGAAGCTCGGTCATCTCAAGATAGTCGGGCTCGGTTCCGTAAACATCGTAGTAGCGGTTTATTCCCTCGGAGAATAGCTTTGAGTCGTCTTCATTCGGGGTTCCCTGCCAGTATGAAAAACCCATCGCTTCCACTATGTCCTCGGAGATGTTCGCGCCCGTGGGTATCAGAACATCTATGTACCTGTTTTCGATTAGCCAGTTTATTATTTTCCACTGTCCGGTTGTGGAAAGGGAGCCCGCGTAGCCGAAAAAGATGGTAAGGTCCTTGGTTTCCACCATCTTGCATAATGTGTCTGCCACCCTGCCCAGACTTTTACCCTGAAATCCCGTCTGCGCCATCTCCTCGAGCAGCCTCGAGATCGGCTTCTCGGGAGAAACCTCTATCGCTTTTACTTTTTTCCCCAGATAGCCTGATTCTTCCTTCACGTTCTTTGCTCCTAGCTAGACTTTTATGTCCACGAGTCTTTTCGGCACATAGACGAAATTCTTTATTTCCCGCCCTGCTATGTACTCCTTTACCCGGCTGTCGGAAAGGGCGATTTCCCTGACGGTTTCCTCATCCGCGTCCGCGCTTAAGGAGATCTGGTTTCTCACCCTTGAGTTAACCCTTACGGGTATGGTTATTTCCGCACTCTCAAAAGCGCCCTCGTCCCACTTTATCCACTCCCTGTCAACCAGGCTTCCGCTTTCTCCGGAGAGTTCCCAGAGTTCCTCCGCGAAATGGGGGGCCATAGGGTAGATAAGGTTCGTTATCGCGAGTAGCGACGTGCGGGCGTGTTCTCTTCCCACGCTTTTTTCTTTCCAGAGCGTGCTGAGTTCGTTGAAAAGCTCCATTACGGCTGAAATCGCTGTGTTGAACTTGAAGCTTTCTATGTCTTCTGTGACTTTTTTTATCGTCCGGTTGGTCGTGGCGGCGAGAGCAGCCGGTTTTTCCCCCGCCGAGGGTTCCTGGGCCTGTTCCTCGTTTTCCCCCTCGGCGAAAAACCCGGTCGCGAAACGCCAGACCCTGCCGAGGAACCTGAACATCCCGTTTACTCCCTGTTCGCTCCACTCAAGATCTTTTTCCACGGGGGCGGCGAAGAGCATGAACATCCTCACTGTATCAGCCCCGTAGCGAACTATCATGTCGTCGGGGTCCACCGTGTTTCCGAGAGACTTTGACATTTTCGCCCCGTCTTTTACCACCATTCCTTGGGTGAGAAGGTTTTCAAAGGGTTCGTCGAGCTCGAAAACGCCAATATCCCTGAGCGCCTTCGTGAAGAACCTCGAGTAAAGCAGGTGAAGTATGGCGTGCTCTATTCCACCTATGTACTGATCCACGGGAAGCCAGTAAGAGGCTTTTCCGGGTTCGAACATGCCGGCTTTAAAATCGGGAGAGGCGTATCTCAGAAAATACCAGGAGGACTCGACAAACGTATCCATTGTGTCGGTTTCCCGCTTCGCAGGTTCTCCGCAGGCGGGGCAGGTTGTTTCGATGAAGCTTTCGATCTTGGAGAGAGCGGGGATTCGCTCTCCGTCAATATCTATCTCAAGCGGGAGTTCCACCGGAAGATCGGAGTCTGGAACCGGAACCTCTCCGCACTGCTCGTGCTCGCAGTAGACTATGGGTATCGGCGCTCCCCAGTAGCGCTGCCTTGAGATTCCCCAGTCCCGAAGACGGTAGTTGATCTTGGTTCCGCCCGCGGCGTTTTTCCGGAGAAACTCGGCTATCTCCCCGAAGGCCTCCTGCGAGGTGAGTCCCGAGAGCCACCCGGACTCCCCGAGAATCCCCTTTTCCGTAAATGCTTCCTTTTCTATGTCGAATGTGCTTCCGTCATCGGGGAAAATCACCTGTTTTATCTGAAGACCGTATTTCTTCGCGAACTCCCAGTCCCTCTGGTCGTGCGCGGGAACACTCATTACCGCACCCGTTCCGTAGCTCATGAGGACGAAGTTCGCGGTCCATACAGGTATTTTCTCCCCGCTTATGGGGTGGATGGCGTCTATTCCCAGAGGAATGCCGCTTTTTTCCATGGTTTCAATCTCAGCCTCGGAGACGGGAGCCTTGCGACACTGGGCTAGAAAGTCCGCTACCTCGGGGTTTTCCTCAGCCGTCTCGGCTACCAGCGGGTGCTCGGGGGCCAGGGCCAGGTAGGTTACCCCCATGATAGTGTCCGGGCGCGTGGTGAATATCTTCAAAACGCTCTTTTTCCCGTCCACGCGGAATTCGGCCTCGACTCCCTCGGATTTTCCTATCCAGTTCCTCTGCATGGTTTTAACCGCGTCGGGCCACCCCTTCATCTTTTCGAGTTCATCCAGGAGCTCTTCTGAGTAATCGCTTACCCTGAGGAACCACTGCGGTATTTCCTTTTTTTCGACGACCGCCCCTGAGCGCCATCCCTTTCCGTCGATCACCTGCTCGTTTGCGAGCACTGTCTGGTCAACCGGGTCCCAGTTAACAACGGAAGTCTTTCTGTACGCTAGCCCCTCGCGGTGAAGTCTGGTGAAAAGCCACTGTTCCCAGCGGTAGTATTCAACGTCGCACGTTGCGATTTCCCGGCTCCAGTCGTAGCTGAACCCGAGGCGCATGAGCTGCTGTTTCATCTGGTCTATGTTGGCCCGCGTCCAGGTCGAGGGATGTATGGCGTTTTGTATCGCCGCGTTTTCGGCGGGCAGCCCGAAGGCGTCCCACCCGATTGGGTGGAGAACGTTAAAGCCCCTCGCCCTTTTGAATCTCGAGACGACGTCCCCGATCGTGTAGTTCCTCACGTGCCCCATGTGGATTCTCCCCGACGGGTAGGGGAACATTTCAAGGACGTAGTACTTTTCCCCGGAGGTCTCCTCGGAGACCCTGTAGGTGTTTTTTTCCGCCCAGAAATCCTGCCACTTTTTCTCGATTTCCTGGGGTCTGTATTCTCTTTCCATTCCGAGGGGAAAGCGTTTGACGGGTTTAGGTCTTGGGTTTTTGCAAACGCGGTTTTATTCTAATTAAAACCCGCCCCGCTTTCAAACCCCTTCGCTACCTACTGCCGTTTGTGTTAAACTTCCTTCTCGGCGAGCAATGAGTTCCAGTGAATTTTATGAGACGGCGCAGGCGCTTGAGAACTATCTTCGGTTCTGCAAGGAGATCGGGATAGAGGAGTTGCCGGCTGGGTTTGCTGCGGGAGGAACCAAAATAGCGGATACGGACAAAGACGAAGGCGCTCTTTTTCCTGATAGCGGGGGGGCACGCGACTCATCGGCGGTCAAGACGCTTTCCGAGATAAGGGAGGAACTCGGGGACTGCACGAGGTGCCGTCTCTGCGAGACCAGAAAGAGCATAGTGTTCGGCGAGGGCAATCCTAGGGCAAGGCTCGTGTTTGTTGGCGAAGGTCCCGGAAGGGACGAGGATATTCAGGGGAGGCCCTTTGTCGGAAGGGCGGGGCAGCTGCTTACGAAGATAATCCGAGCGATGAAGCTTGAGAGAAAGGACGTGTACATATGCAACGTGGTGAAGTGCCGTCCTCCGGGGAACAGGAACCCCCAACCGGACGAGGTGGCAAGCTGCGAACCGTTTCTTATGAAACAGATAGAAAGCATAAATCCCGAGGTAATAGTTTCCCTTGGAAGCGTCGCCACCGGATTGATGCTCAAGCTTAAGAACTTCAAGATGGGGCAGTTAAGAGGCACTTTTCACCAGTACGGGAACTCAAAGCTTATGATTACGTACCACCCGGCCGCGCTTCTTCGAAACCCGTCTCTTAAAAAACCCGTCTGGGAAGACATGAAGCTTGTGATGAGGGAACTTGGTATACCTGTCAGCGGGTGATTAGCTCAGTGGATTAGAGCACAGGCCTCCGGAGCCTGGGGTCGGGGGTTCGAATCCCCCATCGCCCGCCACGATATCCTGACCCCGCGAAACAAAGGTTCCGACTGAGATAAAACTGACTTTAATATCAGCTGGAACTTCCCCGGTGTTTACCGAAACGCAGCCGATGAATCTCCCGAGTTATTTTCTAAGTACGGTGTACATGGTTTTTTCATCGGACCAGCTGATTTTGTCGGGGTCTTTGTAGGATTCACGGATGTTTTTCCCGAACTCCGCAAGGGATTTTTCAAACTCCTGGCTCTCGTAGAGATAGAAAGTCGAGTAGTGCTTGCTCTGCGCCCTCTCGGTCAGCTCCTCAAGAGAATTCTCGCGTGCGAGGGTGAAGGTTTTCGTCTCGATAAGCTCAAGTCCCTTGGTTTCTTTGATCTCCGCCTCAAGCTTTTCGGTGTTGTAAAAGTCCGATTCCTTCTGGTTAAAGGACGGGAAATGCTTTCCCCATATGCTTTTCATGCTCTGGGTCTTGGTTCTCGTGTAGATAAAAAGAAACGACCCCTCTCCGAGCACCCTTGCGCTTTCCCTCAGGAATTTCGGCGTGTTGAAAAAATGTATGGCGTTGAAGCAGAATACGGCGTCAAGCGCCTTGTCCCCGATGGGAAGCTCCTGCGCCATGGCGATTTTGGTCGCGTAGTTTCGGATGCCGTGATCCTCAAGATACTGCTCAAGGCTCTCAAGCATGAACTCGTTTGTGTCATAGCAGTAAAGAAACAGGTTTTCCTTGCCCAGATGCTCGAAGAAAAGTCTTGCGTACCGTCCTGCTCCGGCTCCCACGTCGGCAGCCTTTATTTCCCCCTTGTCCCCTATCATTCCCTTTATGTAGAGCACGGGTTCTGAGTCTGTGATTCTCAGAGACCTGTAGATGGCTGCTACCCGCGCATAGTGACTCTGCGTCTTCTTTATAAACTGTTGGCTTTTCATTCGTTCCTCTCCGGTGTGAGTATGAAGTTGCCCCTGCCGCTCGGCCGATTAAGGCTTCAGCCCCGGGACTGGGGGCCTAGGATATTTTTCTGAAAAGTTTCCGCGACTTCCCGAAACATGTAAGCGACCGTATCGGGAAGGTCGTCAACCCCGCACCATTTTCTTTTTCTATCCCTTTCGTAATCTCCCGTATCCTCAATGGCCCTGGCGCGGAAAAAAGTGTAGAGAACATGTCTTTTTCCCCCTTCAATGACCATTATGTCGAGAGGCTGCTCTATTTCCACCTTGTACCCGCTTTCCTCAAGACATTCCCTCTCCGCTGCCTCAGCTGGAGTTTCACCGTAGTCGACTCCTCCGGCGGGAAAAACCCATGAATTATTGAGTTTTCTTGAACTCACCAGAATGACTTCAATTTCCCCGAGGTTGTTTTCCCTGTAGGCGACGACACCTGCCTTTTGTACGGGTTTACGCATTTAGGTGAGAATGTTAGCCTAAAAATACAATATGAACAGAAAGAAATTATTATTTTCCCCGATCGGGGGAAATTTCTTCGACAGGTTTCCCAAAACCGGGAACGCTTTACCTTAAATGGAACCTGTTTTTTATCGGACTATATAATTTCCCCCTTCCCCGAAGTGGAGATTTGAGTGTCAAACAGACTTAAAAACGAAAAGAGCCCCTATCTTCTCCAGCACGCGGAGAACCCAGTTGACTGGTATCCGTGGGGAGAGGAGGCGTTCGAGAGAGCCCGGGAACTTGGGAGGCCGGTATTTCTTTCCATAGGATACTCGACCTGTCACTGGTGCCACGTTATGGAGCGCGAATCCTTTGAGGACGCCGAGGTGGCGGGGCTCATGAACGAGAACTTCGTCTCTATCAAGGTCGACAGGGAGGAGCGTCCCGACATCGACAATATCTACATGACCGTCTGTCACGTGATTTCAAGGAAAGGGTGCGGCTGGCCTCTTAACATAGTCATGACGCCCGAGGGAAACCCCTTTTTCGCCGGAACCTACATACCGAAGGAGAACCGCTACGGGAGGGTAGGAATGAAGGAGCTCGTGCCGGCGATAAAAGAGCTCTGGGAGAACAAAAGGGAAGAGGTGCTGGAGTCGGCCCGGCAGATAACCGACGCCGTCTCGAGCTTAGGAGACTCTTTGCGGAGAGTCGGGACCTCCCTGCTTAATGAGAAGACCCTTGATCAGGCCTACAGTTACTTTCTTTCGACTTTCGACCCCGATGAAGGCGGCTTCGGGAAAGCTCCTAAATTTCCGACTCCCCACAACCTGATGTTTTTGATGAGGTATTACGGGCGCACCGGGAAGGATGCTTCCTTGAGGATGGTCGAGCGGACCCTTCTTGCCATGGGAAGGGGTGGTATATACGACCATGTGGGCTTCGGTTTTCACAGGTATTCGACCGACTCGCGATGGCTTGTCCCCCATTTCGAGAAGATGCTTTACGACCAGGCGCTTTTGGCAATCACTTACACAGAAGCGTGGCAGATCACGAAAAACCCGTTTTACGAAAAAAAAGCGAGGGAAATACTCGAATACCTGATTCGCGACATGACCTCTCCCGAAGGAGGTATTTACTCGGCCGAAGATGCCGACAGCGAAGGGGAGGAAGGCAAGTTCTATATCTGGACCGTGGGTGAGATAGAGGAACTTTTGGGAGCGGAGGACGCGGAGCTTCTCTCAGACGTCTACAATCTTTCTCGCAGCGGAAATTTCACGGACGAGGCGACGGGAGAGCAAAGCGACAGGAACATATTTCATCTGAAAGAGCCCCTTGACGACACGGCCGCTCGGCTCGGGGTCAGCGCCGAGGAGCTTGGGCAAAGAATTGAGGGTTTGCGGGAGCGGCTTTTCGCTTGCAGGGAAAAAAGAGCTCATCCTTATAAGGACGACAAGGTGCTGACGGACTGGAACGGAGTAGCGATAGCCGCGTTTTCAAAAGCGGCGGCGGCTTTCGGGGAGAAAAGGTATTCTGACGTCGCTCGTGGCGCGATAGAATTCATAAGGCAGAACCTCGTCCGCGACGGAAGGCTTCTTCATCGCTACCGCGAGGGAGAGGCGGGCATAATGGCAAGCGTTGATGATTACGCCTTTTTCATATGGGGCCTTCTTGAATATTATGAAAGCGTTTTCGACGAAAAATGTCTCGCTTTGGCTATTTCTCTTTGTCGGGATCAGTTCGAACATTTCTGGGACGAAGAGTTCGCGGGTTTTTTCTTCACTGCCGATGACGGCGAAGCTCTGATAACCAGACAGAAGGAAATTTACGACGGGGCGCTTCCGTCCGGAAACTCGGTTTCCGTGCTTAACATCCTGAAAATAGCGAGGCTCACCGGCGACCCCGAACTTGAAGACAGGGCGGCCCGGATGGCTGCGGCTTTTTCCTCTCAGATCTCAAGGCACCCCGCTTCTTTTTCGATGCACATGAACTCTCTTGACTTCATGCTGGGTCCTTCTTTCGAGATAGTGATAGCCGGGGACAGAAATTCCCCCGAGACCCGCCAGTTTCTCGAGGTCCTCTCGAGCGAGTACCTGCCGAACAAGGTGGTGATATTGAAAGATGCGGCAAATGGAGAGGAGATTTCAAAAATCGCTCCATACACGCAGAGCCATAGCTCCATTAACGGAAAAACCGCGGCGTACGTGTGCTCGAATTACGAGTGCCGTCTTCCGACAGACGATCCGGTGCGGATGCTCGAGCTTATAAGGCAAGGACAGAGCTCTGGAAAAGACTCTGAATAGGGGTGTTTGCGGTATAATAGGGGACAGCAAGCCCGGAACGTGGCTTTAAGGGTCGGGAAAGGAGGAAGCCTGAAACCCGACCCTTTTGCTATCCCCTAATCCTGAACTTACATGACCGCGCGCGTTCACTATCAAGTATAAATTTCAAGAAATACAGTTTTTGACGGATCTTATCACACTGTGATTAGTTTTAAGAAATCCCACAAATTTCAGTTATCTCAAGCAAAATAAAGAATAGATATAAGTCGATGACTACTTGTTTATCCAAGATAGTTGCTTTCTAATCGATTATTGACCGTGGGCAAGGCCGTAGAGAAGCAACTGATCGGTCCACAGCTCTACTTGCAAGCCGTTCGTTTTATAGACACCTGGTTCGATATCTTTTATTTCATCCGCCATCGGCAAGACATATAAGGTATGAATAATTTGGCTTTTGCGGTGCCTCAACTTCAATTGAGCTGCACGGGAACCCTGAATGGTGCAGTACTTGCCGCCTACGAGGACGAAATCCTTAACCAATTCATCGCGCCGGGGTCGGATGGGGAAATCCAACTTACTGAGAGCGGCCTGTACAACGCCGTACTGGCCTGATTCCACCATCAGTGCGCCGTGTTGGTGGTGATTGTGTCCGATCTCGGAGACCACCTCATGGGTAAAGCTGCTGTCCGTACTCATGTACAACCATAACCCAATTCCGATTGTCAGCAGTACGGTTGCGGCCAACGGGATAAGATAAGAAACACGGTGGCGGGTTTTGCCCGTCTTGTGGACGGAGGCTTGTATTGCCGCGACCCTGTGCGACGCAAGGCGCTTGCTTTGATAGTAGTTTTTGAGTTCTTGCTCCAGATTCTTCATGATACTTAGTCAGCTATATCCAAGGCGGCCAGTTTCTTTCTGCTTCGATGAATAAGACTCAGAACAGTTCCCCGCGGTCTACCGGTGAGGGTGGCAATCTCGTTAGCGGAGTAACCCTCGACGATATGTAGAAACAGTGCTTCCCGCTCAATATCCCGCAGCTTGGCGAGCATCTGCTCTGTCGCGACCTTTGTTTCTTCTCTAGCGGTCTTTCCTGAAGCCGAGAAGTGCTCATGTTCGCTGGTGAGCGTGATAAACCGGATGCGTTTCCGTCTGCGGTATTGGTCTATGTATAGGTTTCGGATAGTTGTAAAGAAAAGAGCCTTCGTTGTCACCGTTCCATACCGTTGATGCAATTTTAGCCAGGCAGCCTGCACTAGATCCTCAGCATCATGATAGTGATGCGTGAGTGCGTAGGCATACTGAAATCCGCTTTGTAATAGTTCTTCTGCACTGAGTGATGGTAATTCCGCCATGGCTTCGCGCGGCTAGGCACGACCCCGGCCGCCTCTGCCGCTTCCGAGTTTCTGTGTTTTCGTGCCTGCCTCAGTCTTCCAGATGATACTTCCGTTTGACGTCCCCGACCTTGTGTACAATGCCTTGTAAGGCTCTGAACTTGCCGTCTTTTTCGACCACCATAAAATCGAGGTCAAAATAAGTACCGTCGCGGTCGTGGAAATCCGCGCAACTGATGTAGTAATCGGCCTTTTTCACGATTCCGTCATGTAACTTTGCGAGTTTCAGCTTTAGGACATCATCCGTGATTGTATCATACAGAATGTAATGCCCGTTCACAGTGTTCTGGCCGATGTGTTCTTCCATCGCTGCCTGGATCGCGCGGCGCTTCTCCCCTTTGATGCTCGGGTCGTTCGCAGCAAAGGCGGTCAGAGTGAAAGCCAGCAAGACCAGTATTACCGTAATGCTCTTCATGTTGTACACCTCCTTTAACATGATGGTTACTTACTTTTAGAGACGAACGGGATGCCGTTCTGATTGCGCCGAGGGGTTAGATTTTTTTTGCCAGGACTGTTGCATTTGTGAAAACTGTTTCTATAATCTATGTAGAATTTTTTCCAGGGGGGAACAAATGACTAAGAGAAGGAATGAGAAAAAGGTAAGAGATCTTGTGGAGATGATGCAGGATCCAGACGGTTCCGGTTACATCGGAAGCGACTGCGACGCCATGGAGCTTTACGAGCAGGAGCTTGAAGAGATGGAGGGAGCCGACAGCCTTTACGACGGGGAACTTGATTTCAACTGAGCTTCCTGCTCAAGCCCCCGCGTTTTCCTTATATGCACAAGCAGAACGGATATAGCGGCGGGCGTTATGCCTGAAACGCGGCTTGCCTGCCCCACCGATTCAGGTTTTATTCTTGACAGTTTCTGAACGATTTCATTTGAAAGTCCCGGGATGCTTCCGTACTCGAACTTTTCCGGGATTTTCATGTTCTCGAATTTTTGTAATTTCCCGACCTCTTCTTTCTGCCTTTTTATGTAGCCCTCGTATTTCACTTCCATCTCTATCTGCGCTCCGAGCTTCGGGGAGATGTCGGGATTCGCGGCGGAGTCTATAAAGCCGAGCATTTCGTACGTGAAGCCGGGTCTTCTGAGTATCTCTTTTAGGCTCTGTGGCTTTTTGATCCTCTGGGAACCGAGATTCTCAAGAATCCTGTTTGTCTTCTCGTTTGGAACCACCTTTTCATTCTCAAGCCTCGCGAGTTCGCTTTCAAGCGCGGTTTTTCTGGCGCGGAATTCCTCCATCCGCTCATCGCCGAGAAGTCCTATGCCGTGTCCCAGCTCCCCGAGCCTAAGGTCGGCGTTATCCTCCCTAAGTATGAGCCTGTACTCGGCCCTGGAGGTGAACATTCTGTAGGGCTCGTCAACCCCTTTTGTGACCAGATCATCGATCAGGATTCCTATATAGGCCTCCGAGCGCCCGAGTACGAAAGGATCCTTGCCTTTCACCCGAAGCGCCGCGTTTATGCCCGCCATGAGTCCTTGGCTTGCCGCCTCCTCATAGCCAGTGGTTCCGTTCACCTGCCCCGCGAAGAATATGTTTGCGAGAAGCTTCGATTCAAGGGTCGTGCCGAGCTGAGTGGGATCGAGAAAGTCGTATTCAACCGCGTATCCCGGCCTCATTATTTCGACGTTGCGAAGGCCTTCCATGGTTCTTGAGAACTCATGCTGAACTTCTATGGGGAGGCTGGTTGAAATTCCGTTGGGATAGATCTCATAGGTGTTTCTTCCCTCCGGTTCGAGAAATATCTGGTGGCGGTTCCGGTCGGGAAACTTCACTACCTTGTCCTCTATAGAAGGACAGTACCTGGGACCTATTCCCTTTATGAGGCCTGAGTAAAGAGGGGACTTGTCCATGTTTTCGTTTATCACGCGGTGGGTTTCCTCGTTCGTGTAGGTTATGTAGCACGGCATCTGCTCGGTCGTGATTTTTCCGGGAGAAAAGGAAAAGGGCACCGGATCCTCATCTCCGTCCTGTCTCTCAAGCTTGTCCCACTCGATGGTCCTTCCGTCAAAGCGCGGAGGGGTTCCGGTTTTAAGCCTGCCTGTTGTGAAACCCAGATCCGCGAAGGAGTTCGATATGGCTCCCGCGGCGGCTTCCCCAGCCCGCCCCGACGAGATCCGGGTAAGCCCTATGTGTATTAGTCCTCCAGGGAATGTTCCCGGGGTGACTACTAGGGTGTCCGAGAAGAACTTCTCCCCGAGGGCGGTTTTAACCCCCGCGACTTTTTTGCCGTCGACCAGAAACTCTTCGACCATCGCCTGTTTTATCTCTATGTTGGGTTCGCTCTCAAGAGCCTTTTTCATGTAGGTTCTGTAGCTCTGGCGATCGGCCTGTATCCTGGTTGCCTGCACTGCCGCTCCCTTCCGGGTGTTGAGTCTCCTGAACTGTATGGCCGCGGTATCGGCGGCTTTTCCCATTTCTCCGCCAAGCGCGTCTATTTCCTTTACAAGATGACCTTTGCCGACTCCTCCTATTGAAGGATTACACGACATGAGCCCGATTGTGTCTATATTCGCCGTGAGAACCAGGGTCGTACAGTCCATTCTGGCCGCGGCGAGTGCTGCCTCGCACCCGGCGTGGCCTGCTCCGATCACTATCACTTCGTATTTTTTTAAACTTAAAAGAGACATTTTTCTAAATCACCCGAGTGGTTTTTCAGTGCCAAGTATAACCGTCAGAATCCGACGGATAAATGGCGGGAAATCCTTAGAACTTTGTTCTGGGTGCTGATCAGGATTTCAATGGGGCAGGTTAGGGCTTAGAGCAGAACCGCGAGAAGATATTGTCGACTTCTTTCTCGCACTTTTTACTTGTGAACAACGTGAATCTGGACAGATGAGGGAGTCGTAGAAGTTTGACCTCGGCGTTACTGCCGAACTCAAAGATATCAGCGGTATAATTCCCCCAGCCCGTTTGCAGTTTATATGATTTACTTTCAGGCAGGTCGTAAGTGGTTTCGATTATTTTTTTTAGGCGTTTGGCCGTTTCTTTCTCAATACATATAAACAACTCTGGTTGAACGGTTTCCAGTATCTTTAGCCATATCTTTTCTCCGAAGTCAAAAGCTTCTTTTTTGTGCTTCAGGTCATTTCGGTTTGGAGACCTAAAAGGTATGAAATAGCCGGACAAAGTCGATTCAATCAGTTTACGCATTCCCCCGTGGCAATTTGCCTTCTCGCGAATTTTGTCGAACATTTTCTGAACTTGTTTTTGTAAAAGGCTTTCCCCCGGCCTTTGATTCTTCCAGCTTTCAACTAAGTAGGCATTGCCGTTTTCACAACTAGCTGATGGGTGATCGTCTCGTACCCTACTCCCGCCGGGATTCAATGTAATGAAGGCTACTTTCGGGTTGCTTTTCAAAACGGCTTTCGAGCAAGTTAAAAATCTCCAGCCGAGTTCATAACCATATTCTTGCTCGAAGTTTTTTATTTGATCTACGATATCTTGGAAAATTTTGTCTGGCATTTTTTTAGAAACAGAGTCTTTCCGTTCCGTTGAATTTATCTCTGCCGGTATTATTATACTTTTTGTAAGAGGAAACTATTGTTTTCCTTGTGGCTTGGAAATTATTTCGGAGGCATTCATAAAAAATGAACACTCTTAAAAGTCTTTTTCTGCTTGCTTTTCTCTCCGCAATCTTGGTTTGGGTAGGGGGTATGATCGGAGGCAAAAATGGTGCTTTGATAGCACTTGTTCTCGCGGGAGTTATGAATTTCGCAAGCTACTGGTGGAGCGATAAAATCGTTCTCAGAATGTACAAGGCGAGTGAAGTCGGAAGGGACGATTCTCCCCAACTCTATTCCGACGTTGAGGAACTCGCACAGATAGCCGGGCTTCCGATGCCCCGGGTTTACATAATCCCTGAACAGGCTCCAAACGCCTTTGCCACGGGACGAGACCCGGACCACTCGGCCGTAGCGGTTACTCAGGGAATCATGCGGCTTTTGAACCGGAATGAGCTTAAAGGCGTAATCGCTCACGAACTAGCCCATATAAGGAACAGAGACATACTGATTGGCTCCGTGGCGGCGACGATCGCGGGTGCCATCAGCTACCTTGCCTACATGGCGCAGTTTGCGGCCATCTTCGGAGGGGGAGGGGGTAGAAGAGGTGGAGGAATGCTGGGACTTTTGGCCATGGCAATTATCGCCCCTATGGCGGCCATGATCGTGAGGATGGCTATATCGAGAACTAGGGAGTTCGGGGCGGATAAGACAGGGGCCGAGATATGCGGAAACCCGCTTTATCTTGCCGACGCCCTTAGAAAACTTCAGGCGGGAGCGTCAAGAGTTCCCCTGCAGGTAAGCGAACAGGCGGCTGAGAGCACGGCTCACATGATGATAGTGAGCCCGATGATCGGGGGAGGTTTCGCAAAGCTTTTCAGCACCCATCCTCCGACGGAAGATAGAGTCGCAAGGCTTGAAGCAATGGTCGGTGGCGCTTCCCTTTAACCGGAAGAAAAGACTCTTTTAAAAGGAGCACATGAAGGCACGACCGCTTATCGGCATAACGACTGACCTCGAGGACAAATCAAACTTTATAGAGTCCGCCTACTCGAAGGCAGTTGAGTTTTACGGTGGCGCACCGGTTCTGATTCCCACCGTTGCCGAAGCTTCAAGCTCGGATTTTCTGCTCAATATAATTTCTGCAATTGACGGGCTTCTGATCCCGGGTTCAAGGGACATGGACCCGAAATTCTACGGCGAATCCCCACATCCCGCCATAAATCCTATGAACCCTGAGAGAACTGAAACGGAATTCAGCGTTCTTCGCCTTGCTCTTGAAAAAGACATGCCGGTTTTGGGGATATGCGGAGGCATGCAGTTCATAAATGTTTTCTACGGGGGCTCGATTCACCAGGACATAAAAGCGCTTTTACCCGATGCGCTTTGTCATGAGGGGGGCGAGATTCACGACATTACGGTTCTCGCGGACACGGTCTTCGGCGGTTTGACGGAAGAAAAGGAATTTGAGATAAAAAGCTACCACCACCAAGCGATAAACAGGGTTGGAGAGGGTCTCCGGGTAAGCGCCTTGGCCCCGGACGGAATAGTGGAGGGATTTGAATCTGCCAACGGTCGCCTCATGGGTTTTCAGTGGCATCCCGAGCTTGAGCGGACCCGCCTGTCCGAACTGATTTTCACCCGGTTCCTCACCGAGGCCGCCCGGACGGCGGACGGTTCCCTTGGTATCGGGTAATTTTATCTGCGTATTTTCCCCCGGGGAGCCTTCAGGTTGAAGTTCATTAGCATAATCGGTGCGCGGGAGCACAATCTCAAGAACATAGACGTCAAGATACCGAGGCGTAGCTTCACTGTCGTCACGGGAGTGAGTGGTTCGGGAAAGTCTTCTCTGGTCTTCGACATACTTTTTGCCGAGGCGCAGAGAAGATTCATGGAGTCGCTTTCCTCCTACGCCAGGCAGTTTGTCGAGAAGCTTGACAAGCCGGATGTCGATTTCGTCGAGGGCCTTTCTCCGTCCGTTTCGGTCGATCAGAAGACCTTTCACAGAAACCCCCGCTCGACCGTCGGGACCATAACGGAGATATATGACTACATGCGAGTGCTTTTCTCCGTGGTTGGAGAACCGCACTGCTATGAGTGCGGCGAGGAGATATCTTCCCAGACCCCCTCTAGCATGATCGAGAGGATCCGCGAGGAAGCGGGCAGAAAACCCGTGTCCGTATATTCCCCGGTAGTTCAGGGAAGAAAAGGAATATACAGAAAAGAGCTTGAAGACATGAGGAGGGAAGGTTTCGTCAGGGTTAGAATCGACGGGGAGACCCATGACCTTGAAGACGACATAGAGCTTTCCCGCAACAAAAAGCACACTATCGAACTTCTGGTGGATAATATAGTTTTGCGCGGGGAGAGCTCGGAAAAAAGACTCTCAGACGCGGTATCCCTTGCTCTTAAAAGATCGGGCGGGCTTTTGAAATGCGAGATCGAAGGCGGGAAGACTCTTACTTTCAGCGAACATTTTTCCTGCCCCCGCTGCGCAATAAACTACCCGGAGATATCCCCCAGACTTTTTTCCTTTAACAGTCCCTACGGCGCATGTGTGAACTGCCAGGGGCTCGGATTCGAGACGTTTTTCGATCCCGAACTCATAGTGGAGGATCCTGGGAAGTCCCTTTGCGAAGGAGCGATCAAGCCGTTTGAGGATTCAAAATACATTGCCCGGATGCTCGAGGGACTCTCCGAGCATTACGGTTTTGCGCTGGATGTTCCGTTTTCCCGGCTCTCCGACCTGCACAGACAAAAGATACTGTACGGCTCGGGGACGGAGAGGATAAGCTTCAGGAAAGCAAGAAGGGGAAGACTCAGGGAATACGTCGCGGCTTTTCCTGGAATCGTCGGGATGCTCACAGAGTGGTATTCGCAGACCAACTCGGAAGAGCTTCGGGAAAAACTCTCAAAGTACATGAGAACGGTTTCGTGCAGAGAGTGCGACGGATCTAGGCTCAACAAGATTGCCCTTTCCGTGCTTTTCAGGGGAAAAAACATATCGGATCTTGCCAGCATGGCGGTTTGCGATCTCATCCCTTACTTCGGATCGCTTGAGCTTTCCGTGAGGGAGAGGAAGATCGCGGGGGAGGTAATAAAAGAGATATCCTCCCGGCTCGGTTTTCTCGGGGACATAGGACTTGGTTACGTGAGTCTTGACCGCACTGCACCGACCCTTTCGGGCGGAGAAGCTCAGAGGGTGAGACTCGCAACTCAGGTGGGATCGAAGCTTACGGGAATAACGTATGTGCTTGACGAGCCTTCCATAGGACTTCACCCGAAAGACAACGCAAAGCTCGTTGAGACGCTAAAGAGCATAAGGGACATGGGCAACACGGTAATCGTTGTTGAGCATGACGAAGAAACTATAAAAAGCGCAGACTTCGTGCTCGACGTCGGTCCGGGAGCGGGGGAGCTCGGAGGCGAGGTTATCTGCTCTGGAAGCGTCGAGAGAGTCTCCCGGTGCACCGGTTCGGTTACCGGAAGATACCTCTCGGGCAAAAAGAAAATCCCGGTGCCCGGCTCAAGGCGCTCCTCCGGCGCCCGGGTCGGGATTCGGGGAGCTTTCGGAAACAACCTCAGGAAAATCGATGTCGATTTTCCCCTCGGAACATTCATATGCGTCACGGGAGTTTCCGGTTCGGGGAAAAGCACCCTAGTCGTCGACACCCTTTATAACGGTCTGTCAAGAAAGCTTAACCGGAGCAAAAACCGGGCAGCTCCACACGGAGAAATCATCGGCATCGAAAATCTGGACAAGGTCATCAAGGTCGATCAGAGCCCGATAGGCAGAACTCCGAGATCGAACCCCGCAACCTACACCGGCGTGCTCACCGAGATAAGAAAAATCTTCTCCATGCTTCCCGAGTCGAAGGTGATGGGATACGGACCGGGCAGATTCAGTTTCAATCTTTCCCAGGGAAGCTGTGCGGGATGCAGGGGAAGCGGAACCGTCAGGATCGAGATGCATTTTCTCCCCGATGTTTACGTCACGTGCGAGGTGTGCGGAGGAAGAAGGTACAATGAGGAGACCTTGGCGATCAGGTACAAGGGAAAGAACATGTCGGACGTTCTTGAGATGACCATAGAAGAGGCGGCGGATTTTTTCGAGAACATACCGAAAATTTCGGGGAAGCTCAGGTTGCTAAACGACGTCGGGCTCGGTTACGTAAGGCTCGGGCAGAGGGTAACCACTCTTTCCGGAGGGGAGGCGCAGCGCATAAAACTTGCCAGAGAACTTGGGAAAAAAGCTTCTGGAAAGACCCTCTACATACTTGACGAACCGTCGGTCGGGCTTCATTTCGATGATATACAGAAGCTCGTTTCGGTAATACAAAGGCTCGTGGATATTGGAAACACCGTGGTTGTCATAGAGCATAATCTTGACATCATAAAGTGCGCGGACCACGTGATTGATCTCGGTCCCGGAGGTGGAGAAGACGGTGGAGAGCTTGTTGCCTGCGGCACTCCGGAGGAGATATGCGGGGTAAGCGGTTCTCACACGGCTTTTTATCTCAGGGACGTTTTGGAAAACGGTGTTACGGGGAGCTAGAGATTGGAGATAGCGCAGTCGATAATACTCGGACTCATACAGGGAATAACCGAATTCTTCCCCGTAAGCAGCACTGCCCACCTGTTTCTGGTTCCGTGGCTTTTTTCCTGGCAGGACCAGGGACTGCCTTTCACGGTGGCGCTTCACGTAGGGAGCCTCTTTGCGATCCTTTACTGCTTCAGGGGAGAGCTTGCGCTCATCATACGGGATTTTTTCTGCGGCTTGAGGTCTTTTTCCTTTGAGGGCCGCCAAGATGGAAAAATCGGAGTTTACCTCGTGATCGCTACCCTGCCCGCTGTTGCGGCCGGGTTTTTGTTCGAGGAGTACGCCTCAGGGATGCTTCGCGACCCTGTTCCTGTGGCCGCGTTTCTTCTGGGTTTCGGGGTGCTTCTCTACATCTCCGACAGGAAGACGACCGCAACCAAGACCCTTCGGGACATGAACCTTGCAGATGCGCTTTTTTTCGGCGTGGCGCAGGCATTTGCGATTCTGCCCGGAGCTTCAAGAGCGGGGGTTACGATTACCGGGGGGCTTTTCAGGAACTACAAAAGAGAAGAAGCCGCGCGTTTCTCATTTCTTTTGGCCATACCTGTAATAGTTGCGGCCGGGGTTTTCGAGATAAGGCATCTCGGATACGCGGAGATGTTCAGATGGTCTTTCGTTCTCGGTGTGGCTACTTCTTTTATCTCGGCCCTTTTCGCTATCCGGTTTCTGCTGGATTACGTTAAGACAAGGTCATTCACTCTTTTTGTAGTTTACAGGGTGATTCTTTCCGCTGTGATAATTGGGGTTTATTTGTGGGTGTAAAAATAATTATGCCTTATGAGCCTGTAGGCGTGGCACTAACTTTTTAGAAGGTTTTAATTAAACCGGATTCAGGAGATGCCGTTTTCTGGCTCACAAGAAATTTGATCTGTTAACCCGGATGCCTTTTTTTGGAGACGGTCTTTTTCACAGCCCGCAGCACTGCTTCATGGATGACGCCATTGGTTGCTAAGATCCCTTTGTTCTCGCGGAGTTTTTTGCCGATGGAGAAATCAAGCGGCTTACCTGAAGAGTCTGTCACAGTTCCGCCGGCTTCCCTGACGATTATGTATCCCGCTGCATGATCCCATATGTTTTCCTTGTAATTTTTTTGCAGCGGCGGGCGAAGGTAGATGGAAGTATCTCCCCTGGCCAAGACCGCATATTTACATTGGCTGTCCATTCTTACGGGTTCTGCGGTTATATCGAGAAAACGGGAAATTTTTCCCGAGAATTCATAGGATGAATCCGGAGCTTCGACCGATTCGCACATAACGGCCTCTGAGGCTCTTGCGATTCCCGATACCGAAATACGTGTCTGTATACCGTTCGAGAGCGCTACCTGATAGGAACCCTGTCCCCTCTCGGCGAAAAACACAAATCCCTTCTCCCGACCTGCACCGTTTCTTGCATCTGGCCCCAGTTCCGGACACCCCAGTACTCCGAGGACGACCTCTCCGTCTTCAATAAGCGCGAGCGCGATTGCGTACTGGCGTTTTGCGAGAAGCCCTCTTGTTCCGTCAATCGGGTCAAGCGTCCAGAATCTGCCGCGGCCTCCGCCCCCGTGATTTCCCCTGTTGATCGCGCAGAATATTTCATCCGGACTTTTTCCGGACAGGAATTTCTCGAGATTTTTTCTGAGTTTTTCTCCGCAGCTCCCCTCAAGACAGAGTGAGGTTTCTTCGGCTACTATGGGAATTTCGGGAAAAGAGGTTGTGAGTTCCTCGTTTATTAACGCCTGTACGAAAAAGTCCGCGAGGGTGACCGGGGAGCCATCTGTTTTGTAAAGCGCTTCGCGGAACTCGGGTTCCTCGTGCATTTGTACGCAGGCCCTTGCCGCTTTGGTTACGGCGTCAATCCCCGCTTTTTTTTCCAGTTCAAAGCCCATTTGTATCAGATTCCGTGTTTAGAACCAAGCTTCAGAGGCTTTTCAGGTTTTCGCTGAGAATGTCGGGCTCTCCGGCGAAATTTCAAAATCGACTCCCGCGTGGCGAAGAGCTATTCCGTCTCCATTTTTAAGCGTGTATCTGGTTTCCGAGTGGTTCAGGTCCACCTCTATCAGATTGCCCAGAATCGAGATGGAAAAGTTGAGCCTCAGCATCTCCTGGGGAAGATTGGGGATGAATTCGGGTTTTTTCCTGCTGTTGGCGAGCCCGGCGAATCCGAACACGAACATCATCCACGTTCCTCCCATTGAAGCTATGTGACAGCCGTCAACTGTGTTTCGTCCCATGTCTCCCAGATCCATGAAAACCGCGTTTTCCGCGTATTCCATCGCCTTGTCCATGTGTCCGACCTTGGCGGCGGCTATTCCCTGTATGCAGGCTGAAAGTGAAGAGTCTCCGGTTGTAAGAGGGTCGTAGTAATCAAAGTTCCGTCTTTTTTCTTCTTGCGAGAACTCCTTTTCAAGAAGAAACATCGCAAGTACGAGATCCGACTGCTTGACTACTTTGTGGCGGTAAATGACCAGCGGGTGGTAGTGGAGCAGTATGGGATACTTGTCCTCCGGGACGTTTTCAAAATCCCATTTTTCCTTCTCGAGAAAATGGTCGTCCTGAGGGTGTATTCCGAGTTCTTCATCATACGGTATGTACATGTGCTCGGCGGCTTTTTTCCAGTCCTCTATTTCCGAGATGCGGAGGTTGGTTTTGTGGGCGAGGCTTTTAAAGAGTTCGGGTTCGGCTTCCTCGAGTTTTTCAACCGTGGCGGCGGCGAGTCTTAGGTTCTCGCGGGCCATGAAATTAGTGTAGGTATTGTTGTTTACCACGGTGTTGTACTCGTCCGGACCGGTAACGCCGTGTATTTCGAACTTTTCTTCTCCCGAGTTCGAGTAGAATCCAAGATCGCTCCAGAGTCTTGCCGTTTCAATCAGGATCTCAGCTCCGTACTTGGAGACAAAATCGTGATCTCCCGTGACATTAACGTATTTTTTGAGCGCGTAGACTATGTCGGCATTTATATGGTACTGTGCGGTTCCCGCCGCGTAGTAAGCTGAAGCCTCTTCCCCGTTTATGGTCCTCCAGGGAAACATCGCTCCTTTCTGGTTAAGTCTTCTTGCGTATTCCCTCGCCTTGTCGAGCATGCTGTAGCGAAACTTGAGAAGGTTCTCGGCGATAGTGGGTGAAGTGTAGGTAAGAAAGGGCATTAAGTATATTTCCATGTCCCAGAAATAATGGCCGTCGTAGCCCGCCCCGGTAAGACCCTTGGACGGGACTCCGGCTCCTTCGACCCTTGCCGACGACTGGTGCATCTGGAAAAGGCTGAATCTTATCGCCTGCTGAAAAGACACCGTCCTCTCATCGCTGTCCATTTCCACGCACACGTCGCTTCTTTCCCAGAATTTGTCGAGATACTTGCGCTGGCCCTCAAGCAGATCCGAAAACCCGAACTTCTTGGCTCTTTTAAGGCTTCTTCTGGCTCTCTCCCGAAGTTCCTCGTTTGTGTGCGGCGCGGTTCTCGTAGTGTGATAGGTCATGTACTTGGTAAGAGTTATCGGTTCTCCCTTTTGGGCGTCAACCATGAAAACTACTTTTCCTCGGTCATCTGCCGCCCTGCTCGTATGGGAGAAATCGCAGTTTGTCTCAAGCGTGTGCTCGATTCCCGATGTTATCGTCATCTTGCTGTTTCGGGTCGAGTGGCAGAGAATCACGCTCGTGTCCCGCACGTCATTCAGGCAGGGTTCAAGAACGCGGTGCTCAAGCCTGCTTGCCCTTCGCGGATCTCCTCCGTTGCCCTGCACCTGCTGTTCCTCGTCTTCTTCCACATAGTTTTCGTGGTCAATTATTTCCGAAGATATGATTACGGGGGCTTTGTCGTTGAGAACCGTTACTTCGTAGGATATGGCGGCTAGGTGGCGGTGCTCCATCGAAACCAGTCTTTTCGATCTTATCGATATCTGTTTGCCCGAGAACATTTCCCATATGAGGTTTCTCTCTACCACGCCGTTTCTCATGTCGAGGAACCGCTCGAAGTGAAGGAGGGTCGCGGTCGGTATGTAAAAGGGCTCGTCGTCCACGTAAAGCTTGATTATCTTCGAGTCCGGAACGTTTACTATGGTCTGTCCCATCTTCGTGAATCCGAAAGCTTCCTCTCCGTATATGATGGGCCACGTTTCGTAGAAGCCGTTTACTATGGTGAAATTCTGGTAGCTCGGGTTTCCCTCTTCGAAGGCGCCCCGCATTCCTATGTAGCCGTTTGAGGTACAAAAAATGGTTTCCGCAAGGCCGATTAATTCGGGATAAAACTGCTTTTCCGTTATTCTCCACGGATCCGGTGGATATATGTGCTGTGCCGCATATATTCCTTTTCTATCTCTTTTTATCATCCCTGCTCTCCTCGCACGTTACTCCCCAAATCCGAACTCCCCCAGGTCTCTGACGACCATGTCCGCTCCGTTTGAAAAAAGTTCCTCTTCGTTTTGTTTTCTGGCTACGCCGATTACCATCCCGAACCCCCCACTCGCTCCCGCCGCCACTCCTGCCATCGCATCCTCGATAACGATGCTCCTTGCGGGCTTGATTCCAAGAGCCGAGGCGGCTTCAATGAACGTATCAGGTTGCGGTTTTCCCCGAAGACCTTTTTCGGCTGCCGTTACCCCGTCCACCGTTACCTCGAAAAGGTCCTCTATTCCCGCGGCCTCCATTACTGCCCGGCAGTTTCTGCTTGAAGATACGACTGCCAGGCGAAGCCCGGCTTCCTTAAGATGGCGCGCTAGCGCGACGGATGTCGGGTAGATTCCAGGCGACTCTTTTTCAAGGGTTTCCGTGAACAGCTGGTTTTTCCTGTTCCCTAGTCCGAAAACCGATTGCTCGCCCGGAGGGGAGTTTGTATTGCCCTCGGGAAGTTCTATTGCGCGAGCGAGCAGAAAGCTGCGCACGCCCTCATAGCGGGGCTTGCCGTCGACATGCTCAAGGTAGTCGTCCGTTTCGTTGAAGGGGACGAAATCCTCGCCCCGCTTGCTTGCCCAGGTGCGAAGGAACTCGTCAAATGTCTTTTTCCAGCAGGCTGAGTGAATTTTTTCAGTCGTGGTAATTACTCCGTCAAGATCGAAAAGAACCGCGTCGCAGTTGTTTTTTGAGAAGACGCTTTCTCCGTTCAGAAGTTCTGTTTTAAGAGCGTGTGCTTTCATGTCCGTTTTCCGAAGAGGAGTCTCACCCAGAGCATTTTTGCCGCGGATTAATTATACAGCATATTCCCCGCGAAAAACCACACGAAACGCAGCTAGGTCCTTTGATACCTCCACGGGGCATTTTTGAAATTGAATTCTTTTTATGATAGCTTGATAGTTCCTTTTGAGTTTGGCCCCATCGTCTAGGGGTTTAGGACGCAGCCCTCTCAAGGCTGAAACACGGGTTCGAATCCCGTTGGGGCTACCAGTTCTTCCACTTTCTTTTGACCGATGTCTTCCGTATTTTCCGTGTCTTGTATCAGGGACGGTGAAAAAAGCCATCTGGGAATTGACGCAACTACCCATGATGTTTTAAACTAACCCTGAGGTTGCGGGCGCTTGTCGCCCGCATAAATAACATACCAAGGAGGGGTAAAATGAAACTTGAGGGTAAATCCGCGATAATCACGGGTGGCAGTCTGGGAATAGGACAGGTCACGGCGCTTCTTTTCGCAAACCAGGGAGCAGATGTTCTTATAACCGGCAGAACCGAAAGTACTCTTGCGGAGGCTGCGGAGCTGGCCAAAGATGCTCCCGGCAATATAGAGTATATCGTAAGCGACGTATCAAAGGAGGAGGACTGCAAGGAGGCTGTCGAGCACGCCATGAAGCTTTTCGGCAAAATCGACATACTGTTTAATAACGCAGGGGTGCTTCCTCTCTCAATTACTCACGAGACATCTATTGAGGACTGGGATCAGGTGTTTGCCATTAACGTAAGGGGCACTTTCCTGATGTCCAAGTTCTCGATTCCTCATATGATCGAGCAGGGTGGAGGCACAATAATCAACAATTCCTCTATACTGGGAATTAAGGCCATACCGGGTACCGCTGCATATAATTCCACCAAGGGAGCGGTATCGCAGCTCACAAGAAGCATGGCCCTTGAGTACGGGGCAAACGGCATCAGGGTAAACGCCATAAATCCCGGCACTACCCTGACTCCGATGGTGCAGGCTTTTCTTGACAATTCGCCCCCGGAGCTTGATGAGTATCTGAAGGGACTTCAGCCGATAACTGGACACTTGGGCCGTTTCGCGACCCCTGAAGAGATGGCGCACGCAGTGCTTTTCCTCTGCGACACTGAAAACGTGGCGTACATGACGGGAGCTGAGCTTTCCGTTGACGGCGGCTGGATAGCCAACTAGGGAAACTGCTTCAGTACCCGGACCCGTCAGTCGGTATCTGTATCCGTAAGGGTTATATCCGCGAGGGGTCCGTACGCAACGGAGAGAGTTCTCCTTATAAAGGCTTCGGGGTCATCCGTTTCGGCTTCAACCAGGATTTCTCCTCGGCTCTCAAGAGAATCCCGAAAATTCCCGGCGGAAGAGTCTTCATCTAGCTCGCATGTTGAGCTGTTAAGGATAAAGAGGATCTCCGTTTTTTCCCCGCTTCTCACTTCGCAGTCTATGGACACTATCCCCTCCGGGACTTCTATGTCGGCTACGAACCTTAGGGCTTTTTCCTGCATTTTCGCTGAACTCAGCCGGTTGAGAATTCAAGCGAGTGAGGGAAGGGAAATTTGGTGGACTCCTCCTTCAAGCTGAATTCTTCGAAAGTGGTGGCTCCCAGGTCTTTTAGCTTTGAGAGCAGCTCCTCGATTATCACCTCGGGGGTCGACGCGCCGGAACTTATCCCCACGGTCATGTTCCGCTCAAGCGTTCCCACGTTGTCGAACCCGTCTGTGTCTTCAATAAGGTAGGCATCTTTGACGCCGCAGGATTTGGCGACTTCGACGAGTCTGTTTGAATTTGAGCTTTCAGGGGACCCGACGATAAAGATGACGTCTGAGATCTCGGCGAGCTCCTTTACGGCGTCCTGGCGGTTCTGGGTCGCGTAGCAGATATCAAGCTTCGAGGGTTTTGCTATTTTCGGAAAGCGCCTTTCAAGCGCCGCCACTATTTCCTTTGTGTCGTCGACACTGAGGGTAGTCTGCGTCACATAGGCTACTTTCTCTGGGTCCGGGACGTTAACCGAGAGGGCCTCGCTTACCGATTCCACAACCACAACGCTGTCTGGAGCCTCGCCCTTTGTTCCTATGACTTCTACGTGATCCCTGTGGCCTACGAGTATTATCGTGTACCCCATTTCGGAGTAGTGCCTTACTTCGTTGTGGACCTTGGTTACGAGCGGACAGACGGCGTCCACTATCTGAAAGCCCCGTCTTTTGGCTTCGTCGATAACCGCGGGGCTTACGCCGTGGGCACTGAAGATGACTCGCGCCTCAGGATCGTTGATTTCGTCTAGTTCCTCGACGAAGACTGCGCCTTTTTCCCTCAAAGAATCCACTACCCTTTTATTGTGAACTATCGCGTGGCGGACGTAGATAGGGGGACCGTACATCTCAAGGGCCCTTTCGACTATTTCTATTGCCCTTTCAACTCCGGCGCAGAATCCTCTGGGTTTAGCGACTACGACTCGCATGTCACCGTAGATGATAACGCCGTGACAACGCAGGTCAAGCAAAACGGCTTTCCGGTTAACATGGGGTAGATCGGGTTGTAACCACAAGCACAGCACGCGTTTGCCGGGTATGCTTTATCCCGTTTATTCTCGCCGGAGCGATATAACGGCCCGGCACAAAACACAAAGGAATTTTCGAGCTATGTCACCGGAGAAAAATGGAGAAAACTCGCCGCAGAGTTGCGAGAGGCTGATAATAGCGCTTGACTTTGACTCAAGGGAGAAAGCTCTTGCCCTCGTGGAACTTCTCGGCGAAAGAGTCGGTATCTACAAGGTCGGCTACCAGCTTTTTATGCGCGAGGGGATGAGTTTCATAAAGGAGCTTGTGGGACTTGGGAAGAAGGTTTTTCTTGATCTTAAGATGGGAGACATAGACCGTACGATTGCGGCCGCGCTTCGGGCGGTGCCGGAAGGAGTGGAGTTTGTTACCATAAACGGCGGAAAGGCAACAGTGGCTGCCGCGAAGGAAGGCCGCGGCGAAAGAGACCGGCCTCTTATTCTTTCCCTCACTTTTCTCTCGAGTCTTGATCAGGATGATCTTCGGGCGCTTATGATGAACGAGGATCTGGAGCTTGATGAATACGTGCGGGTTTTTACGCGAAGGTCTATTGAAGCCGGCTGTGATGGAGTCGTGGCTTCGGGAGAGTCAATACGTGAAATCAGGCGGGAATTTGGGAACCGCCTCGTCATAGTCGCTCCCGGGATACGCCCCGAGGGAAAAAGCAGAAACGACCACAAAAGGGCGCTAACTCCGAAAATGGCTATCGAATACGGAGCCGATTATCTGGTCGTGGGACGCCCGGTTACTGAGGCAAATGACAGTCTTGGGATTGCGGATGCCATAATCAGGGAAGCTAACGAGGCTTTCACCGATAGGAATTTATGAAATATGTCTCACTGCTACGGGGTATCAACGTTGGCGGGAACAACATCATCAAAATGGCTGATCTTAAAAAGTGTTTTGATGATATGGGGTTTGCCAACGTGCGGACATATATACAAAGCGGCAACGTGCTTTTTACTGCTTCGGAATCTGCCGAGGCACTAGAGAGGAAAATAGAAGAAACGCTCTCAAAAAGATTTGCGTACCACGCACGCGCACTTGTTCTCTCGCAACGCAGGCTTGAGAGCGTCGTTCAAAGGGCACCGGGAGAGTTTGGCGAAGAACCGGAAAAGTACCGATATGACGTAGTTTTTATCAAGAAACCTCTAACGCCTGCCAAAGCCATGCAAGCCGTCGAAACACGTGACGGCGTAGACAATGCGTATCGAGGGCAACACGTGCTCTATTTCAAACGTCTTGCCGCAAAGGCCACAAAGAGCAGATTCTCGAAAATCGGCTCAAAACCGGAATACCAGCACATGACAATACGCAACTGGAACACGACGACCAGATTGCTTTCTCTTCTGGATGAAATATGAAGAAGTTATTCCCTTAGTTGCTATCGTGTTGTGGCCTGCAATTGATCGTTTGCTATGGTCCCGCAACAACTTCCATCAGGTCTTCGGCCACTATTATTTCCGTTTCGCTGTTTCCCGAAAGCGTTTTTATTTCTTCCGGAAGATTTCTTTGGTCCATTGATGGATAAAGGTGCGAAAGGACGATTTTTTTGGGACTGCTTTCCCGAAGAATCTCCGCTATGTCTGAAGGAGTCATGTGAACGGCCATTTTCTCTGAATCCGGAAGCGCACATTCCGTGACGAATATGTCTGCATCCGAGGCCACCTTTTGAAGTCCGGGGAAATAACCCGTGTCTCCCGTATAAACGATTTTCTTTCCGCCGGAGCGTACAATATAGCCAATACTGTTTTCAGTGTGAACGGTTTTGAAGGCTTTTATTTCAAGGTCGCCGATTTTCTGTTTCTTTTTTCCTATCTCATGGATTTCCACGAGTTCGGGTCTTACCCACTCCCTGTAGGGCACACGCAGTTCTTCGACAAATTCCGAAAATCCTTCCGGCCCCCATATCCCGAGCGTCTTCTCTCTTTTCTTCCTGTAGGGATGCCTGGTAGCGAAAAGAAGTGGGATCAGGTCGGAAGTGTGGTCTGGGTGAAAATGCGTTATGAAAACATTGTCGATCCCAAGATAGTCGACTCCTATTTTCTCAAGCTTCCATACCACACCGTTCCCGCAGTCAAAGAGAGCGGAACCGGTATCGGTGCCGAGAAGATATCCGGAAGAGCCTCTTTTTTTGTGGGGCACGCAGGTGCCCGAACCCAAAACTGTAAGTTTCACCATCTGACTTGATATAATCCCGTCTCCGTTCCATACTTTTACTCGCGGAGCGGCTTGGATGAGAAGAATTATAACACTGACAACTGATTTCGGGGCAAGAGATCATTACGTAGGGGCGATGAAAGGGGTTATGCTCTCCGTAAACGAAAACGTCCACCCGGTTGATATAACCCACTGCATTGAGTCTCATGACATCCGCGCCGCGTCTTTTGTTATAGGCAACTCATACCGCTATTTTCCGAAAAATACCGTGCATCTGGTCGTGGTAGACCCGGGAGTCGGAAGCAGACGAAGGCCTCTGGCGCTCTTTGCGGACGGTCATTTTTTCGTGGGGCCTGATAACGGTGTTTTCAGTTCGGTCATTCGTTCCTGTGAAGATTTCAGTGCCCGTGAAATAAAAAACCGCGACTATTTTCTAAAAGAGGTGAGCTCGACTTTTCACGGGAGGGATATATTCTCCCCGGTCGCCGCGCATCTCTCGCTCGGGGTTTCGCTCTCGGAGATCGGGCCGCAAATCCGTGATCCCGAACTCCTTCCCAGCGACGGATATTCGGTAAAAGGGGCCGAGATCCGCGGAAGCATCGTTTACACCGACAAGTTCGGGAACCTTGTAACCAGCATACCAACGGAGGCTGTAAGCGACGGGGCTCGGGCTGTGGTAACAGTTGGAGGGAAGCGGGTCACGGGAATCTCGGAATCGTATTCTTCCGCGAAACCCGGTGAAATCGTTATCGTCGGGGGAAGCGGGGGATATATAGAAATATCGGTCAACCAGGGGCGAGCATGCGATATTTTCGGCGAAGTCCCGCCGGAAGTCATTATTGTTGAGGAAAGCGGCTGAGAGAAATTCATGGAACCTGCGAAAGAAAAAACGGTAACGGAAATCCCTAGGGAATTTGCCGGCCAAAGAGCCGACGTGTTCCTCTCGGGCTTCCTGACGGAACTTAGCCGCTCGAGCATAAAAAAACACATAGAGCTTGGGAACATACTTATTGACCGCAAAATGTTTAAGCCTTCTAGGATAATAAACGGCGGGGAAAGCCTGAGCGTTAACATTCCGCCTCCCGAACCCTGCGGCATCAAGGGAGAGGAGATCGATGTCGAGGTTGTTTACGAGGATAGTGACATAATCGTCGTCAACAAACCCGCCGGCATGGTGGTTCACCTCGGAGCGGGAGTGACGAGCGGCACGCTTGTGAACGCTCTTGTTTATATGTGCGAGGATCTTTCGGGGATAGGAGGCGAGATGCGCCCGGGGATCGTTCACCGCCTCGACAAGGAGACCTCCGGGATCATGGTCGTTGCTAAAAACGACCGGGCACACAAAAGTCTTTCCGAGCAGTTCAAGACCAGGGAGACGGAAAAGGAATACGTGGCTATTGTCTCCGGTGAAATGAAGAAAAACTCAGGGACTTTCAGGTCCCCCATAGGAAGGAGTCCCTCGAACAGGATAAAGATGACCTCTTTTTCCAGGACTGGAAGAGATGCCGAAACCCGTTGGGAGGTAATCGAGAGACTGCGTGGAGCGACTCTTGTGAGTGTCTGGCCGAAGACCGGGAGAACTCACCAGATAAGGGTTCATTTTTCTGAAAACGGGTTCCCGGTGCTTGCCGATAAAGTTTATGGAGGCAAAAAAAGTCGCCCAAAAAATTCCGGGGTATTGGGAGCGTTAATAAAAAGACACGCGCTTCACGCAAGAAGCCTCGGATTTACCCATCCGGCGACCGGAAAGCGGATTGAGCTTTCAGCGGAAATCCCCGAGGACATGGTTTCAGTGATCGATTTTTTAGGGAGGCAGAACTGATGAGGGTTTTTCGTTCGGCCCTGCTTGAGGAGTGCAACGGCGTTATCCACGGTTTCGTTCATGATCCCGGAGGGCCGGATATCCTGAAAATCGCCTCTATGCACGGGCTTGAGAATATCCTTACTGTGAACCAGGTTCACGGCAACACTGTTTTTTTCGCCGACAGCGCGATGGCGGAGGAACCTGCCGAAGCCGATTCGATCGTTACTCAGCAAAAAGGTGTAGGTGTCGGGGTCATCACGGCCGACTGCGTTTCTGTTCTTCTCTGCTTTCCCGATTCCGGATGCGTTTGCGCTGTCCACGCGGGATGGCGCGGAACCTCACTGCGTGCGGTTAGAAACTGCCTTGGGGCCGTCTGTGAAGAATACTCTTTGAAGCCGCAGGACGCCGTGGCCGTAATAGGTCCGGCCATATGGGGATGCTGCTACGAGGTTCGGGACGATGTGGCGTCACAATTCGTCTCAAAGTTCAGCGGCGAAGCGGACTGGCTTCTTGAAAAAGGCGACGGGAAGTTTCTTCTTGATCTCGTGGAACTTAACAGAATCGAGCTTTGCGATGCGGGAGTTCCGGAAATCGAGATAATGAATCTGTGCACTTGTTGTCAGGGCCTTCCTTCATACAGAAGAGACGGTTCCGGTACGGACAAGATGATTAGCTTTGTCGGGATTTCCCCTTAGCGGATTCTTTTTCCTTCTTTCAGCGAAGCGGTGCAGTTTAACACCGGGGAGGAACACTGCATTTCGGCAGATCTTTAGTTTTTCATCTCCCGATACAGAGTTTCCGCGCGAAGTTTTAATCCCACGCCTACATCGGTAAAACCGCGGCGTATATAACCGCCGAAGAGCAGTGAAATTATTGGTGAAAGCACGCCGCTCATCAGGTCGACATTATGGTAACTGCAACTTTCATCATTTATAGGTTCTAGATGTTGCTCTCGCACCACAAACAAGAGCCAAGAAGTTCCGAATTTCCTGCTCCAGGAAATAAGGCGTGGTTTTTCAAATGCACATACGGTTTCGGTTATTCTGAATTTTGTGGGCCCCATTCTTACCAACAGACGAGCTGGCGACCCAATTTTAAAATCGGTTCTGGCCCGGGATGTGAATGGATTCCACTCACCATATTTTTCAACGTCAGTCAGGATTTCCCAAACGAAGTCAATGGGTGCGTTGATCTGAATGCGGTCGGTACGTACAGTAGAACTATTCATGCCTGTCTCTGCCTGTCTTAACTAGGGTTTTAACCCATGCGTCTGAGTTGTCCCATAGAAGTTTCGACACATCTTGGTCTTTTGTATCGTCGGATGATTTCGCTACTTCGCAGCGTTCGTAATAACTTCCACCTTGAAGCGGGTATTTGCTAGCGCACATCACGGAAGTTTGCGCGCCCACTATTGGGCGTAGCAAGAAAAGAGATGTGAACGTGGAACAGATTTGGTTTAGAAGATACCCGATCTTTCCTTCGAATTCTTCAATCGGCGTAAGATTAGTCTTAGCAGACCCGGGGTGTAGTGCTACCGATTGGAGGTTGTACTTTTTGGCAAACCGTCTCTGGATCTCGAAAGTAAGGTGGATCAGCGCTAATTTTGACAGCGCGTAAGCGTCCCAGGAGTGGTAGTCTCCATCATCGTTAAACATACTCTTGTTTTTCACTCTGTCGTGCAAGTGGGAAGTCAGGTTGACGACTCGCGCATCTCCGCTTTCTAACCCACTTTGCTTAAGAATCGGAAGCAACAGACTCGTCAGGTGAAAAGTTCCGAGGAAATTGGTTCGCCAATGAATTTCGAAACCGTCTTTTGTCATGGGCGGCTTTTCTCTTGGCTTAAGAATGTTCTTGTGAATCCCTGCGTTATTGACAAGTACGTGCAGTCGGTCGTTGTAGTTTTTTCGGTACCAAGTTGTGAAATTATTAACACTATCAACATCGCACAGATCTAATATATGGGCCGTAATCTTTTTTTCGTCAGCGCCGATGATTCGCAAGTCTCTCCTCAGAGAGCTTTCCATCAATTCAATACTGTCAATACTGGTGACAACAACTGTAGCACCCCAGCTTGCAAGGATCTTAGCCGTTTCATAACCGATTGAATTAGGGCAAGCACCCGTCACAATGACGTTCCGACCCGACATATCAACTTCTTCCGCCGTCGGCTTGCCCGTAAGCAACTGTAGGGTATGAGTTACGAATTTTGAGACGGATTTTGAGAACGTGTTAGGCATGTGGAAACAACGTTATGTATAAGATGTGATCTCCCTAGTTATAGGACTCACTCTTGGGAATTAGCGACTAAGGACTCGCTTGCTTCCCACAACTTAGTTCCGTTTTCCTCATCCAATGCCGTAGGAGACACGGACTTTCGCTGCATTAGATGCAAGTAGATTCCTGTTTCGGTACCGGCTTCTTCCGCGCAGCATAGGTAAGTTACCGGCCCAATAGCTTCTTCCGGAGATTGAAAGAAATGTCTTAGCAACGGATTAACTATAGGTTTCAGGATCAACGGTGTTCCCCGTGAAAGGTTGGTAGCGACGCCTCCGGGACACATTGAGTGAACCGCGACTTCAGTTTCGCTGCCTGTATTCAAACGGCGTGAGAGTTCGGTTGCGAACATGCACAAGATAAGTTTGCTGATACCGTAATACTTGAAGCCATCCATGAGTCCATAGTCGGTAAATTTCCCGAGATGGTCGAAATCGATGGTATGAGAGGACCGGTGAGCCTCAGATGAAACGAAGATGATTCGCGGCGTCTTACCGGCTTGACTGGATGGACAGACCACGCCGTCTTTCAGCCACCGGTCAACCATGATGCGATTCGACAAGAAATGAACCGCGAACATTGCTTCGTATCCTTGCGGTGTTTTAGTTGCCCTTTTGGGCATCAGGCCTGCGTTTAAAACCGCAATGTCAATTTTGATGTTGCGGTTGCTCAGACCATCGCATAGACGGTGTACCGACCGAAGATCTGAGAGGTCTACTTCCATCATTTCTACATTCTGGGAACCGGACAACGTTTTTATTTCGTCGCATGTTTCCGTGTGACCGGGCCGACAAGCTAAAATCATGGTTGCGCCACGCCTTGCAAGTTCAATGGCGGCGGCTTTGCCCAGTCCGCTGTTCGCCCCGGTTATCAGACAAGTTTTGCCGTCGATCCGTACATCCTTTGGAACAGGATTTACTTCAGATACCTTGGGTTGCGCCAGATCTCGAATTGCGATGGTTATAGCGTCTATGAAAGAACCATCACCCATTTGGTTTGTTTTTCGCTTCATGGTGAGCTTCTCCGTATTGTTTCCCGGTTTTTTGCAGTTGCTTGAACTCGCATAGGCTATTCGAAAGGAATTTCATATTTCTCCCGATAAAAGGAGAAATGATCTTCAATAATTTTCTCGCTCAATCCGAAATCACTCAAATGGTAGACGTGTCTACCAAAGCGATTTTGCGGATTTTTTTTCATAAAAGTCTCGGCTTGCTGCTCCGCTTCGGTATCAAAGTCGACCCCCGCCTTTAGATAAATCCGGCGAAGCTGGGAAATCGGGTCCTTCATCAAGTCGTAGTACGAAACGTCGACAAATCGGTCGGCATCTGCCTTAGCTCGGGATTGGATGGTTAACTCGATCATCCTGCGAGTCTTTCTCGACCAGTGTCTGGCGATTTCCTCTGGATCCACCCGATCGCTGAATATGCCGCGGTTGTGAGCAACCATACTGCAGAAAGAAGGCATGGTTTTTCGGGGGTCGCGGTGGGTCTGCACGACTGTCGCAGTGGGGAAAACCTTAAGAAATACATCCAGATATTCCATATGATGCGGCGTTTTGAGTACCCAGTTGTCGCTGGGGCGGTGCCAGCACAGAATCTTCAGCACCTTATGGAAATATTCGTAGGTCTGCGTATGGTCCTGCTCCTCAAGCCACCGGGAGTAACTCGGCACATGCATCGTGGCCTCCGGAGCCTGGCTCATAAAGTTCAGATCAAGAAGCATTACGTCTTCTTCCGGCTCATTATGGTTAATAGGGTGAACTGCCATGAACTGCGGTGACAAATAGGCAATCAGTCGTTGTGCGAGGGCCGCATGCGTATTTCGAGTGATCACTCCTTCGGCGTTTTTGCCTGGTGGTAGCGGGTTGAGCGCTTCCACCCCTGATACACCTCGAATATTCGGATGAGAATTCAGCAGCCTGTGCAATATTGTCGTTCCAGTACGCTGCAATCCCGTGATCAGGATAATCTTCCCTAAATTGATGTCATCTATTTCAGGGTGTTGTTTCAGTAGCTCTTCAATTCGCAGGCGATGAACTAATGCGCTTGTAAGTCGAATTTTTTGTATCAGGCTGCCGGTTGGGGTTAGCTCAGCTTCGTTATTAATCGAATTTATGAGAACTTCCAATGCCTCAAAGTGACCGTCGTCACCAAAATCCTCAAGCCTCGTTTTTCTAATCGCGCTGGCGGTGAGCTTCTCAATATTCAAAGAACTCGACAATCCGAGGTTTTCACTTAACTTCCCGATGGAATTGAAAATCTTAACGGGAAGAGGGCGGTAGGGATTTTCATAGTCTGTAGAAGTCGCCAGATTCTTTTTAGCCATAGCGTTGTTCAACTCAGCAACTGCTTAAGGTCAGTCGACTTGATCAATTTGGTCCGCGGTTGAGGATGTTCCTTCGCCCGCACCCATCTAAAGCACATCGTGCCGGAACAATGGCCAGCTGTTTCGAGCCAATTGGGATGACCGGGGTTTTCGTGAGCCACTACCAGGCGCACAGAACCGTCATCTTCATAGTGGGCAAGATGCTTGTTAGTGTGTATCGTGTGATAACGGTAGTCCAGCGATTCCATCCAATAGTTGTTTAACTGGAAGTTCCAGTGTTCGCATTCCGGCGGCATTACTTCTATCAAAAGTGCTTCCCCTTCCGCTACTTTCCAGTGACTGTGGTAGTAAACGATATTGGGATCACCCCCGGCGGCCAGCGATACTTCCGGATCAAACATTGGCAGTTCATTGGTGTGCTTTTGAAAACCACGGGCCCACTTGGCGAACAGCAATGGTGCTCCTGCCACGAGCGTTCCAACAGTTTTTAATCCTTCGTCGAGCTGTTTCGGAGTCAATGGAGAAGGGCTGCGCTCATCTTCGGAACAATTGATCCGTTCTATTCGCAAGTCTGCCGGAGTTTCTGTTTTGCGGTCAAGGAAAGTCTGACGTACCACTAATGTGCCGGTCTCCGGTTTCATGGGAAGCCAGTTCTTACTCTGAGGTTTACAGCTAAGTATCAGCTCAAAGTACCCATTTTCGTCGGTTTCTATCTGGTCGGACTCTATATGTCCTGTGGGAGGCAGCCCTCGTCCTTGCCCATAGTTGCCGGATTGAGTGCCGAAGCTTAAGTATGCAATGTTGTTGCGCCACCCCGTGATTTTGTATTCGTACTCGCCGCTCAGGGCTGCTGTCTGGTAGAAGTTATCAGGATTGTCCGCACCTAGCTTGGTTGTTTCGTTGACGACGCGATGAAGTACAGGTGCTTTCGGATCGGCATGCTCGATAAATGCCATCAGTCCGGCCCGGGCGATGCGGCTTAAGTACCGATATCCTTCTGCCTGATTGAATGCGTCTTGAGGTGCCTTTGGGAAATTTAAAGCTGCACCCGCAGCTTTTAAAGTGTCGCAGAACTCATCCCAGGACTTTCCACTAACTACACGTTGAGCGGCTAAGTCGGCTTCCGTTTTGCCGCGCAGCTTCCAGATGAAAAGAGATGTCTGTCGAAACAAGGCGAGAAGACGGATTGCGAATTTTCGCATGGCGTACCTCTAAGCAAAACTGATCTCATCGCTCGTAGATGTGTTTTTTGTATTTTCCGGCACAGATTTTGTCCGAGAATAATAGTTCGTTTTGTCCTGTAATGACTTAATAAATGTATAAGACATATAAAAAATGGCAATTATTTCGTCATAGAAACTATAGAACGAGAAAGAGATTTTCTCGGAATTCTCAAGAGCATGACGGAAAAGACAGTTTAAATCAGTCTCGCATCGTTGCCTAAAGATGGGATAATAGTATATAATTTCCCAAAATATCCATGTGAATCCTTGGAGGAAAAAACAATGAAAATAATGTCCTGGCTCGATTCGGAAGATTACTGGTACATGAATTCCCTAAGCGAGCAGAACAAGGAAATAAACTACTACGGCTACGTGATGGAGGTCGGAGACGAGGACGATTCGAGCAAGATAAAGATCATGGTGGTCGAACTGCAGAGCGTGAAGATGGTGGTGGGATTCATTGTTCCTTTGAGCATGGATTTGAGCGGGCAGATAGACATGGGTTTTATCTGTCAGGAAAGACCGGATAAGGACGTACCGTTTTCGTGCACCCTCTCGGGAGAGGTAAAGAACCTTACCTACACCGGAGATGAACTCCAGAAAATAGAATATGCCGGTCTTTCGCTTGAAAAGTTCTACCAGAACAAGGGAGTAAAATTCTACCTTCTAGATCTTCGCCCGATTTCCGAGCAGAATCAGGACATGCCTTGATTTAGCTTTTCATACGCGAAGAAATACCGGAGTACCAGTAATATGTCTGAGAAAAATAAGATAGTTCTCGCCTATTCCGGGGGACTTGACACATCGGTAATCCTGAAGTGGCTTGTAAACGAGTACGACTCTGATGTTATAGCCTATGTGGCTGACATAGGACAGAAAGAGGATTTACAGGAGGCGGAGCAGAAAGCCTGGGATACCGGTGCGTGCGCAGTATTCATCGAGGACCTAAGAGAGGAGTTCGTCAGGGACTACGTTTTCCCCGCGATAAGCGCAAACGCGGTGTATGAAGGCAGCTATCTTCTGGGCACTTCCATAGCGCGTCCCCTTATTGCGAAAAGGCAGATTGAAATAGCCAAGCAAGAGGGAGCCTTCGCAGTTTCCCACGGAGCGACAGGCAAGGGAAACGATCAGGTCCGCTTCGAGCTTACCTTCTATGCGTTACACCCCGACATAAAGATCATAGCCCCGTGGCGCGAGTGGGATTTCAAATCAAGAACCGACCTCATAAATTACGCCGGGGAAAACGGGATAGACGTTACGGTGACCGAGAAAAAACCCTACAGCTGTGACCGCAACCTTCTTCATATCAGTTATGAGGGGGGAATCTTGGAAGATCCGTGGGCCGAAGCGCCTGAGGACATGTTCGAGATGACGGTTTCTCCCGAGGCTGCTCCCGATCAGCCGGTTTACGTGGAAATCGGGTTTGAAAGCGGCATTCCCGTTTCAGTTGACGGAAAGAACCTTTCTCCCTCGGCACTTCTTGGTTGCCTAAATGATCTTGCCGGCGCGAACGGCATCGGGAGGGTAGACATTGTCGAAAACAGGTTCGTCGGGATGAAATCAAGGGGAGTGTACGAGACCCCCGGCGGCACTGTTCTTCACGTGGCCCACAGGGCTCTTGAGTCGATTACCATGGACAGGGAAGTGATGCGCCTCAGGGATTCCCTGATTCCGAAGATATCGGAACTTATCTACTATGGCTTCTGGTTTTCTCCCGAGATGGAAATGCTGAGTGCCGCCGTCCGCCAGAGCCAGAAGGATGTAAGCGGCACGGTGAGGCTTAAGCTTTACAAGGGAAACGTTATAGTCTGCGGGAGAAAATCCCCGAATTCCCTCTACAGCGAGAACCTGGCGACCTTCGAGGAGGATTCGGTTTACGACCAGTCCGACGCTACCGGGTTCATAAGGCTAAACTCCCTCCGGCTTTCCGTGAAAAAACTTCTCGAGGGGAAATAGCTCCTTTCGCGGATGAGAACGGATCAATTCGACTACGATCTTCCCCAGCGGCTGATCGCCCAGTACCCGCTTTCTGAGCGCAGTTCTTCAAGGCTTCTTGTGGTTGACAGAGAAACGCAAGGGTTCTCCCACGCCAAGTTCTCTGATCTAAGGAACCTGCTCCGCCCCGGCGACCTCATGGTTCTTAACAACACCAGGGTGATACCCGCGAGACTTGCAGGGCATGTGGAACGAAGGGGAATAGTTGAGTTCCTCCTTACGGAGAAAAAGGATGAGACCCGGTGGAAGGTGCTTTTTAAAAATCCGGCCGAGGGTCTTCGGGTTTCCCTTGACGGAGGGGTGTCGGGCAGCCTCGAGAGGGAACCCGATAAAAGCTGGACGATAAGATTCAGCGAACCCGTCGAGCGGGTCATCAGCAGCGCGGGACGTATGCCGCTTCCGCCCTACATAGCGAGAGAGCCCGAACCAGCGGATAAAAAGACCTATCAGACTGTTTACGCGACCGAGGAGGGAGCGGTGGCCGCTCCGACCGCGGGGCTTCATTTCGACCCGGAACTTATCTCGGATCTTCGCGAAAAGGGCGTTCTGATGGAATATGTCACTCTGCATGTGGGAGAGGGGACCTTCAGGCCCGTAAAAGAAGAACTTATCGATAACCACGCAATGCATTCAGAACGCGTCTCGGTTCCACGGGAGACCGTGGATGCGGTAAATGAAGCCAAGGCGCAGAAAAGGAGAATTATTTCCGTCGGGACCACGGTTACGAGAGCCCTTGAGTCGGCGGACGGAACCGTCGGGGAGATGCGGCCTTTTTCCGGAAGGACGGATCTTTTCATAAGACCTCCGTACGAATTCCGGTTTGTAGACGTTCTCATAACCAATTTCCACATGCCCCGTTCAACCCTTCTTATGCTTGTCTCTGCGTTCTGTGGCACAAAGGAACTGGCCCTCGCCGCTTATGAGGAGGCGAAATCGCACGGTTACAGGTTCTTGAGTTACGGCGACTCGATGATGATAATGTGACGGGTCTTGACCGTGCACAGCCTTGCGCTTGTTTTTGTACATTATAAGGTGGAATTGTTATACTCTTGGAGAAAATCTTTTTCTTCAGTCAATTTTCCCGGAGGAAAATAGCAAATGGCGACAGTAGTTACGGGAGCGACCGGGTTTATAGGATCGCACATAACCAGAAAACTGGTTGAGAGAGGAGACAGGGTCAAGGTTCTCGTCAGAAAGACGAGCAATACCAAGAACATAGATTCTCTCGATGTCGAGAAGGTCTACGGGGATGTTGGAGATCCGGACTCTCTTAAGGCCGCTTTTTCCGGATGCGACACGCTCTTCCACACGGCCGGATTCGTGTCGTTTAAGAAATCGGACCACCAGAAAATGCTGGATATAAACGTGCGCGGCGCTTCGAACGTTCTCTCCTCAGCCATGGACGTGGGGATATCCAAGGTTGTTTTCACAAGCAGCGTTGCCGCCATCGGGGTCGAGCGGGACGGTTCTCCGGTAACCGAATCTACCCAGTACGATCTTTACTCCGACGGAATAGGCTATATGAACTGCAAGTATCTCGCGGAAAGAGAGGCAAAAAGCTTCAGCGAAAAAGGACTCCCGGTGGTTATAACGAACCCTTCGGTGGTTCTCGGTGCGGGGGACATCTATCTTTCAAGCTCGGGATCGGTTCTCTGGTTCTGCAAGAAAAGATTCCCTGGTTACATGGACGGCACCTTTAACGTTGTCGACGTTGAGGACGTCGCGAACGGACATCTGCTTGCGGAAAAGAACGGAAAGCCGGGAGAGCGCTACATACTCGCAAACGAGAACGTCAATGTGCGAGGTTATTTCGCCCTTCTAGAAGAGATAACCGGCATCTCTGCTCCCAAAATCAAGATTCCCTACGTATTCGCTTACACTACTGCGTTTCTCCTTGAGAGGGTTCTGGGACTCGGATTTCCCAATTATTCCACGCTGGACATAGATTCCATAAAACTTTCAAGGTACAACTGGCACGCTGACAACTCGAAGGCTGTAAGGGAACTCGGATTCACAGTGACTCCGATCGAGCAGACTATACGGAAGACCGTGGAGTGGTTCAGGGAAAACGGCTATCTGAAGTAAAAAAGGGAATAAAGTGGCGGGAAACAGTTTCGGAAGATTTTTCAGAATTACTACTTGGGGAGAATCCCACGGCCTTGCCTTGGGAGTTATTGTTGACGGCTGTCCTGCAGGACTTGAGATTTGCGCCGAGGACATACAGTACGAACTTGACAGAAGGCGTCCGGGGCAGAGCAGAATTACGACCCAGAGAAAGGAAGCCGACGCAATCGAGATACTTTCGGGCGTTTTTGAAGGAAAAACTCTCGGAACTCCCATATCCATGATGGTAAGAAACACGGATGCCATATCGAAATCCTACGAGGACATAAAGGACGTCTACCGTCCCGGCCACGCCGATTTCACCTACGACGAGAAGTACGGGCGCAGGGACCACCGGGGGGGCGGCCGCTCTTCGGCACGGGAAACGGTTGGCAGGGTAGCTGCCGCTGCGATAGCCAAAAAAATTCTTAGTTCCCACGGGGTGACTACCACGGGGTACGTAAAGCAGGTGGGAGACATAGTCGCCCAGGATATTGATCTTGACCAGATCGAGGAAAACCCCGTCCGCTGCCCTGACCCGCAAGCTGCGGAGAGGATGATCGACCTTATAGAATCGGTCAGGAAGGAGGGAGATTCCGTCGGAGGCACCGTCGAGGTAGTGTCCCAAGGGCTTCCTTCGGGTCTTGGGGAGCCCGTGTTTAACAAGCTTGACGCGGACCTTGCGCGCGCTCTTATGAGCATAGGAGGGATAAGGGGCTTCGAAGTGGGGATGGGTTTCGGGGTCGTCGAGAAAAAAGGTTCGCAGGTAAACGATCTCATGTATAAAAAGGAAGACGGGACCCTCGGCTTCAGGACGAACAACTCGGGCGGTCTTCTGGGCGGAATAACAAGCGGGGCGGACTTGGTCGTGAGAATCGCCATAAAACCCACTTCTTCCATATCCCAGGTTCAGGACACCGTGGATAAAAAAGGAGAAAAAACCCAACTGCGGGTAAAGGGGAGGCACGACCCCTGTCTTTGCCCCAGGGCGGTTCCAATAGCGGAGGCCATGGTCAATCTCGTTCTGGTTGATCACCTGCTGATCTCAAAACTGTCGACTATCTGATTTAACTGCCATGTCGGAACTGTTCAGAATCTATGTAGGAGAGGAAGAGATATACTCGGGACACTTGGAGGATATACCCGATTACTACCGCAGCAATCTGGTTGAAGCGATTTCCGAGTGGGGAGAGTGTCTCAGCAAAAGCGGTTTCAGGGAACTTATTTATTCCTCTTTACATTGGTATAACCTGAAGACATATTACTGCGGGGATTGCGAAAAGGAGTCTGATGAGGGAGGTGCGTGCGGGGACTGCGATGGAGAGTTCTCGGAAACTTTCGTTCATGAAAGGAATCCGGGGATAGACAAGATAATGATGTGCATCGGTTTGATAGACCGCGTGGAGATGGAGGTTCTTTAGTTTTTCAGGCTGTCATGAAGTTTCTCGTTAAAGGACACATCTATCCCAAGGCGCGGGAGATTGCGAAAAGCGTTAAGAGGCTAAGGGAAGAGCGGAAAAAAGTTAACATAGGAAGCGGGACGATCGGCTACACGGTGTACGAGGTCGATCTTCCTGAGCAAACCGTAAAAACGGGAAACTACCTTACTACTCCCCAAGGAATACGACTTTACCACAACTCGGGCGACTATTACGGGATCGGCTACCTGATCTCGGAAATAGATAATGACCCGCTTGTCTCAAAGCATTTTTCCTGAATACAGATACCAGAGGGGAACGAGTCGAACTAACAAGTCCCGTGTTTCACGGATAAAGGCGGCGGGATCGACTGCGACTTCATCCGGTTCACATATCTGCAGGGCGCAAAGATGCGGTCCTTCAAGGAAGCTTTCCGCCTTTGCCGGGTCAAGCGTCCGGTCAATCTCACCATACTTTTTGCACGCGACCAGAGCGATATCAGCTCCGAGGCCGATTTCTTGGGCCAAGTCGACGGCTGCCTGTGGATCATTTTCAATTTTCTTGGCCATCGGTGTATCGGGGGCGAGCAGCGGGGTGGGCACGTAAAGTCCCCGCCATACGCCTTCCGACTGAAAACCCAAAAACAATTGAGCGTCGAGCCTTTTGCGTCCCTCTCTGTAAAAAAGAGCGAGCATGTTGTCTTTGTAAGGACTCTGTCCCTTAGCGAAACGCATGTCCCGGTTTATCCGGGTAATCGTTTTGTTGACGGCGGGACGTATCTCGCAGTCTTTGATCACCTCGCGGAGACTGGGACCTATGTCTGTAACAGCTTGGCGCAGGGGGCCGAGAAGGCTTTCTTCGTACCGCCCGCGATTTTCCTCAAACCATGTCTTGTCGCGTGGACTGCCGAGGTCCTTTAGAAAACGGAAGGTTTCTGAGGAGAAGTGCTTCATGGTGGTGTTGTCTGGATTCAGTCCGCTTGGCTTGCGGACGTCACATAGTAACGGTATCTATGCCGTTCCCAGCATTTCCGATACCTTGGCAACACCGGCTCCGCTTGAGAAGTCGTGTCCCAGAGATCCCAAAATGGATTCAAGGGCCGAAATAAACGCCACCATGTCGTTTCGGTCGACGTCCCCTATGTGGGATACTCTGAAGATCTTCCCCTTGGCGTGGTCCTGTCCGCCTGCGACGGTCATACCGAATTTCGATTGGAGATCGGAGATAATCTTCCCCGCTCCTATTTCTTCTGGAGCTACTCCCACGGTAAGGGCCGGGCTTGCGGCGTCAGTGGTGAAAAGATCTATATTGATTGCTCGGAGTGCCTCGCGGGTCGCAAGCGACATCAGTTCACGTTTTCTGTAAATGTTCTCCATTCCCTCTTCCATGAATCCCTCTATAACCTTGCCGAGGCCTACTACGAGCGTGACGGCGGGAGTCCAGGGCGTCGTGTTTTTCTGGGCGCTTTTCTGGTAGTCGGTAAAGTTAAGATAGAATTTCGGGAGGTCCGAGGTCTTGTTGAATTCCCAGGCTTTCTCGCTCATCGTTGCGAATGAAAGTCCCGGGGGGAGCATGAAAGCCTTCTGCGAACCGCCCACGAGAACGTCTATTCCCAGATCGTCAAACGGGAGGGGAAACACTCCGACGGCTGTTATACCGTCGACTATCAGCAGCACGTCGTCTCTTTTCGAGGTGATCGCCGCGACTTGGTCGGTGGGATGCTTAACACCTGTGGAGGTTTCGCTTGCCTGCATCAGAACAGCTCTTATCGAAGGATCGCTATCAAGTTTTTCCTCTATGATTGCGGGAGAAACTGCTTCGCCCCACGTAACGTCTATCTCGTCCACCTCGAGTCCGTAGGCCCTAGCGATCTTTCCCCACCTCTCTCCGAATTTCCCGCCGTTTACCGTGATTACCTTATCGCCCGCGCAAAGGGTGTTCACCACCGCTCCTTCCATCGCGCCGGTTCCCGAAGCCGCCAGTATGAAAACTTCGTTTTCGGTCTGAAAAACGTGTTTCAGCCCTTCTCTTGTCCGCTCAAATATGGCTTCGAACTCCTTGGTTCTGTGATGAATGAGCGGTCTTGCCATCTCAACCATTATTTCGCTTGAGACCGCCACGGGGCCCGGGGTCAGCAGCAATCTTTTCATTTGGTGTTTCTCCTCAAATTAATTAGGGGATTGAATCAAAGCGGATAAAATACCCACAAACCTGCGGCGTTTCAATTGATCTATGCGCAGTTTTTTTGAATTCACCGGTTATTTGCGTACTATGTTTCGTGCGTTTTAAGGAGGTGTCTCAGATGAAAGAAGAACTGCGCGGTTTAATAGAGGATCTGAGAAGCAGAATCGACAGGACAGGAGACTGTCTTTGACCTGCCTGCCAAGACTGAAAGACTCAGAGAACTTGAAGAAATTACGGCGGGTCCCGGCTTTTGGGATAACTCCGAACTAGCGCGCAAAACGCTTCAGGAGCAGTCCGAAATCAAGGATCGTATTTCGGGATTCAATAAGCTCCGCTCCGACATGGAGGACGCGGCGTGCCTTTTCGAACTTGCGCTCGGTGAAGACGACCAGGATTCGATCGAAGAGTCGCACCGAATGCTTGCGTCTGTTGACGTAAGGCTTTCCGAACTTGAGTTTGCACGGATTCTAGGCGGTCCTGACGATGGGCGAAACGCCATCGTATCAGTAAACGCCGGGGCAGGAGGGACGGAGGCTCAGGACTGGGCCGAGATGCTTCTTCGCATGTACCTTCGGTATGTTGAGAGGAAGGGATTTTCCGCGAAACTGCTTGAGACTCAGGACGGAGAGGAAGCCGGTATAAAGAGCGCCACTATTCTTGCCCAGGGGGAGTTCGCCTTCGGTTATCTCAAGGCGGAGACCGGGGTTCACAGGCTGGTGAGGATATCCCCGTTTGACTCGAATAAAAGGAGGCACACGTCGTTCGCCTCAGTTTTCGTTTCTCCCGAGATAGATGATTCAATAGAGGTAAACATAGAGGAAAAAGATCTCAGGATAGATACTTACCGCGCGAGCGGAAAGGGCGGACAGCATGTTAACAAGACGGATTCCGCAGTCCGCATCACCCATCTGCCCACCGGAGTCGCGGTCAGCTGCCAGAACGAGAGGTCGCAGCGCCAGAACAAGGAAAGCGCCATGAAGATACTCAAGGCGAGGCTCTACGAACTGCGCAGGATGGAGGAAAAACAAAAAGAAGAGGAACTCAACTCCTCGAAAAAGGAAATCGGCTGGGGAAGCCAGATAAGATCTTATGTCATGCATCCCTATCGCATGGTGAAGGATCACCGCACCGATTTCGAGTCCTCGGGAGTGGATGCGATACTTGACGGGGAGATAGACGATTTTATAGAATCGTATCTTCTGCATAACGCGACTGGAAATCCAGAGGAGGAAGCAACTTGAAGTTTGGTATAACGGGTAAGAAGGATAGCGCTGAAGTCTACGAGATTGCCAGGCGACTGTGCGAGTGGCTTCGCGAAAGAGACATAGAGTTTTTCGTCGAAGAGAGGCTTGGGCGGAGCATAGATGCGGAAAACCTGCTTGCGGAGCCAGACTTGGCTGCGGCCGTTGACATAATAGTCGTGTTCGGCGGCGACGGTTCCTTTATCTGGGTTTCACGAATAGCGCAGGGGCAAGACGTTTCAATCCTGGGCTGCAACCTCGGCGGACTCGGGTTTCTCACGGAATTTACCGTGGATGAGTTTTTTCCGATGATGGAAAGAGTACTCGCCGGAGACTACGAGATAGAGAAAAGGGACATGATATCGTGCCATGTAGTCAGAAAGGACGGGGAGCAGGAAGAGTTCACGGTGCTGAACGACATCGTAATAAACAACGGCCCAATCTCCAAGGTTGTGGATCTCTCCATATATATAAACGAAAGATACGTTACGACCTTTAAGGCTGACGGAATCATCTTCGCGACCCCTACCGGCTCAACCGCCTATTCTCTTTCAGCGGGCGGGCCCATAATTTTTCCGACGCTGCCCGTGATAACCGTTACTCCAATATGCCCGCACATTCTCACCAACAGGCCTATCGTGGTGCCCAACACGAAGAAGATAAGGACGAGGGTGCTTACCGACATACAGAACACCTACCTCACGCTTGACGGTCAGGTGGGAGTACCTCTTTATCTCGGCGACGAAGTTGTTCTTGAAGGTTCGGAGAGTTACGTGAATATCATAAAGTCTCCTTTCAGGGATTATTTCAACATTCTGAAGACAAAGCTTATGTGGAGCGGGAGATATGAAAATTCCGAGTGAGGAGAAATTGATTCATGACTGGGTAATAACGCAGGTGGAGCACAAGTACTCCTCGCTTTATAATGAGATACGCACCAATCCCGGCGAAGAGCAACTCTGCGAGTTCGAGGGTTTTTTCCCCGACGTAATTCTCGGTTCCTACGGGCAGGTCGTGCAGATTATCGAGGTTGAGACCGAAGCCACTATCGACGAGAAAAGAAGCGAGTACTGGAAAGCGCTCTCGGAGCTTTCGGTCCAGCTTATTCTGCTTGTTCCTGCAAAGTCAAAGACTCACGCTACAGATCTTTGCTGGAAATGCGGGCTTGCCGGCAAAGTGAAAATAGGAACTTTCGAGGTCTCAATCAGGATATAGGGAGCTGCCGGGCGTTCCCATGAACTGTCCTTCCCGAAGATCTTTTCTGCCGCGCTTGAATTCAGGAACGTCCATTTTTCTCCCGCCTTCTATCTGAAGGGAGAGTATCTGCAAGACTCCATCGCCCGTTGCGACGTCCAGGCTTTCTCCCCCGAGCGATACTATTTCTCCAGGTCTTCCCTGCCCCAGGCCGGAAAGCGCCCTTAATATCTTAAGGTTTTTCCCTCCGAGCGTGGTGTGGGCGCACGGCCACGGAATCATCGCCCTTACCAGGTTTTTTATCTCATCCGCGTTCCGGTTCCAGTCCACCCGGCCGTCTTTTCTCGAGAGAAGAGGCGCGTAGGTGGCCGCGGCCGGATCCTGCTTTACGGGAGATATGTCATTTTTTGCGATGCGGTCGATCGTTTCCAAAAGAAGTTGTGCTCCTTCAAGCGAGAGTCTTTTTGAAAGTTCTCCGGCGGTTTCCTCATCCCCTATCTGTACCTCTCTTTGGGAGAGGATGTCTCCTGTGTCCATTTCCTCTTCCACCTGCATGATCGTAACTCCCGTTTTTTTCTCTCCGTTTGCTATGGCCCAGTTAATGGGCGCCGCTCCCCTGTAGCGGGGAAGCAGCGATGCGTGAACGTTTACGCAACCGAAAGGGGGCGCGTCAAGCACGGCGGCGGGGAATATCTTTCCGTAAGCCGCGACCGCTATCATATCGGGAGAAAGAGTCTTCAGCGTCTCTTCGAACTCAGGTGTTTTCAAGTCCTGGGGCTGAAAGACGGGCACTCCGCGCTCCATGGCGACTCTTTTTGTCTCCGGCCATACGAGTTTTTTGCTTCTTCCCCTTGGCCTGTCCGGTCTTGAGAGAAGACCGATTATCTCATGGGGGGAGTCGCAGAGCGCCACGAGCGATGGTACGGCGAATTCTGGTGTTCCGGCGAATAGGATTCTCATTTTTCCGTGTTTCCAAAGGAACTGATTGCTTCAGTTTTCATTTCCCGTGCCCGCATACGATTTTTGTTCTAAACAGTTTTTTTCGGTGCACACCGTGCACATTTTTTAGGCATGGTTTGCAGGCTCTAAGTCTACTTGAAAATCCCGGACCGTTGGGAGTTTATTTTTTTCTAATTATTTCAAAGGGTTAGAGCGAATACTCCCTGTCTCTTGGTCTTGTGGCCCCTTAATTGCAAAAGGTATTGAGAAGAAAATTGTCCAAACATGGAGGAGTTGGTTATGAATATCGCAGATTTTTTAAGAAAACCCTTCGGATGCAGCCGCGTGCTGTTTCTTTCGGTTTTTGCTTTTGTTGTTCTGGGGGGCTATTCAGCTTTTGCGTCGGAAGGTTCAGCGCATTCCGTTTTCGTGGCGAACAACGTGTGGATGCTGCTTGCGACTTTTCTTGTCTTTATAATGCATCTCGGATTTGCCGCTCTTGAGACCGGACTTACCAGATCGAAGAACACGGTAAACATACTGTTTAAAAACACGTTCATCATCTCGGCGGGTATCCTCACTTACGCGCTTATGGGTTTTAACCTTATGTACCCGGGGGATTTTGGTATTATAGGTGGTGGTATCTTCGGGTTCGCGGGCTTTGGCATCTCGGCGCCTGCCGGGGCTGAGGGGCTCATAGAGTATGCAGACGGTGGCTACACCTACTACACAGATTTCATATTCCAGGCAATGTTTGCCGCAACGGCGGCCACGATTGTCTCCGGAGCTGTTGCCGAGCGTATAAAGCTTTCAAGCTTTCTCATCTTCGCGACAATATTCGTCGCAATCGTGTATCCCATAGCCGGATCTTGGAAGTGGGGCGGAGGATGGCTTGATCAGATGGGTTTTTACGATTTCGCCGGTTCCACGCTCGTTCACAGCGTCGGCGGATGGGGAGGACTTGTCGGGGCCTATCTTCTCGGCCCACGCCTAGGGAAATATCTTTCCTCGGGAGCCATGAGGCCGATTCCTGGCCACTCGCTGCCTCTTCTTGCCATCGGCGTGTTCCTGCTCTGGATGGGATGGTTCGGTTTTAACGGCGGTTCGGTTCTGAGCGCGGATCCAGAACTTATTTCGCTTGTCATAGTGACGACTTCGCTTGCGGCTGCGGCCGGTGCTTTGGGAGCGGCTTTCACTTCGTGGGGGACTTTTAAGTACCCTGATCTTTCCATGGCCCTAAACGGTGTGCTTGCGGGTCTTGTTGGAATCACGGCGGGAGCCGACGTGGTCTCTCCCGGAGAGGCGGTCATCATAGGACTTGTGGCCGGAATAATAGTGGTTTTCGCGGTCAGTTTCTTCGACAAGATAAGGATAGATGATCCGGTGGGTGCGATTTCAGTTCACCTCGTCTGCGGCATCTGGGGAACACTTGCCGTGGGAATCTTCGGAGGGCCCGATTTCAGCTTTATGGTTCAGCTTATCGGAGTTCTGGCATACGGTGCCTTCACGGTTGTCTGCGCTTTCATCATCTTCTACGCCATCAAGATGGTTATGGGTATAAGGGTGAGCGAGGAAGAGGAGAGAAGAGGACTCGACATAACCGAGCACGGAATGGAGTCCTATCCGGATTTCCAGGGCGTAACGCAGGGTTAATTAAGTATCAAAACAAGGAAAAAAGTAGAGAAAAACAACTCTATAGGAGGAGAAAAAATGAGAAGTGTAGTTTCTAAAATTTCATTGATGATGATCGCGGCGGCTTTGCTGCTCGGGACCCAGTTCGGGGCCCCGAGGGCAAACGCCCTCGATCTCGGAAATCTCGAGTCAATTGGACTCGGCTTTTCCCTTGACACGACTTATCAGTATGTTTCGAACGGGGAAGTCGGAGAGGGTATCGCTGAAAGGGGTCTTTATCCCGAACACAACGATTTCTCGATAGACGCCTTTACCCTTTCGCTTGAAAAGGTTCCAACCGTCGGCGATGGAGTAATGGACTTGGTGGGTTTCAGGGCCGATGTTCTTTTCGGCGAGCAGGCTGAACGTCTCGGCTTCGGTTTTAACAGCGACGGCGACGGCGCGGTAAGTCCTTATCAGGCTTACATAAACGTGCTTGTTCCATCGGGCGCCGGCGGTCTTAACATCTACGCCGGTCAGTTCACCACGCTTGCGGGCTGGGAACTTATAGAGGCCAAGGACAACACCAACATAACGAGATCCCTGCTTTTTTACAGGATTCCGTTTGCGCACAGCGGCGTTCGGGCCACCTTCAGTGCCGGATCACTTGATTTTGCTCTCGGTTTAAGCAACGACTGGGACGCGGTTGATGATGTGGACGACGGCAAGACGTTTGAATCGCAGATTGCGCTTAATTTCGCGAACGACGGCTGGCTCGGCGTTACAGGATACTTCGGCGACACTGATGGCGATACCAGGACTCTTGTCACGGTCGTTGGTACCATGACCCTCATGGAGAAGGTCACCTTGATAGCCGATTTCGAGTATACGTCGCATGACGCGGGGGGAGACCGCTGGGGTTTCGCCGGTTACGCGATAGTAAGTCTTGCGGACTCCATGTCGCTCGCTCTCAGGGGTGAGTACGTTGATGAGTCGGAAAGAGTTGATACGCCGGACCTTGAGCTTTACGAGTTCACCTCGACTTTTATACTGACTCCTTTCGAGTCCGTGGGGAATTTCGAGACGAGGCTTGAGTACAGATACGACAAGGCGGACGGCGACGACGCTTATTTCGCCGGCGAAGAGGATCAGCACGGATTTGCCGTACAGCTTCTTTACTGGCTTGACGTATAAGTAGAGGAAACTAAACACAACGCAGAAGAAAAAACCATCTCTCCATACCTCTTTTTTCTGTGTTCAGGGGCTTCGGTTCTTTAGAAAAGGGCCGGGGCCCCTTTGTTTATGAACGAAGAAGTTTCGTTTCTTGAAACAAAATATTTTCTTCGGGTAGAATTAAAGCCCGTTTGTTTCTGCCCGGATAGCTCAGTTGGTAGAGCAGAGGACTGAAAATCCTCGTGTCGGTGGTTCGATTCCGCCTCCGGGCACACCATTTCCGTAGTGTTCTCGCGGGGAGAACGGAATTCTTACGGCTCTCCGCTTAAGTGAGGGAGTTTATGCTGAGGACCTTTAATCAAACGGTTGGCGCACTAGTCACTGTCGTGGCTCTTGCGGCCTGCGCTTTCATCCTGTCATGTTCTTCTGAAGCCCGGACAAACCCGTGTCCGGCCGGCACCGAGCCTTATACCGAATACAAGCTTTTTTTCGGGCGTGGGGACGGAAATAATCCCAAAGCCGTTAGCGACGAGGCTTGGAGTGAATTCTTGGAAAGTCCCGTAACTTCTGAGTTTCCAGACGGCCTTACCGTTCTGGATGCCAAGGGACAGTACACGGATGCTTCTGGAGATCTGATAAGAGAGCACACTAAGGTACTTATAATTCTCGTCCCGCCGGATGCTGATTCTGCTCCCAAGATAGACACAATTATTGAGGAATACAAACAAAGGTTTGCCCGGGGGGCGGTGCTGCGCCAAGTGATAGATACCTGCGCATCGTTCTGACTCTTTGTTCCGACCCGGCACTTGCTGAAGGCTAAGTTGCGCAGCCAGGGATCGCAGTGGCCGTAGACCGAAGTATCCTCCCCCTGCTTCTTCCCGTTTTTAACCCGTGGCCCTAAGATGCGTCTGACTAGATTGTTTTGTTATGCACATTAGGTTAGAATTAGCTACGAAGTACTATTTTATTCTCGGAGGAGTTTTGAATGAAGTTTGGAGATTATCTAAAGAGGATAAGGAAGAGAAGGAAGATTACCCAGGAGAACCTCGCTCGATCTCTTGAGGTTTCGAGCGTGTACATACATCAGCTTGAAACCGGAAAGGTTGACGCGCCCTCCTTTGACCGCTGCCAGCAGATATCTTCAATCTTGGGGGTCAAGGTTGAAGAGGTCTGGAGCGTTTCAAGGGCGGAGAGACTAAAAAGATTCATCGAAAAAGAGGCCATATCCGAACAGGAACTCGAGGTTCTCACAAACGAGGAGAAGATGCTCGTCAAGCTTTACAGAAGCCTTGACGGAGAAATAAAAAAGGATTTTGCCGGAATGGTATTCATGCTTCTCCGACATTCCCAGGACAAAAAGCTACGCAAAATACTTGAAGAGTTTGTAAAATGCGCCTGAACCAAAAATTTGGACTGCTGTTCAAAATATCAATGGTTGAGCTGGGCATCATAGCCCTTATAGGGCTGGTGTTCTATTTTCAGTTTGACAACGCCAAAAAAGACTTTGTCACTAAGACCAGAGCCATAGCAGAGACGATAGGAGACCAGGCAACCAGTTTCTACCAGGATCACGGGGAGGCACCCACGAGCGACGAGTTCTATCTTTTTCTTGACGAAAGGCTGGGCAGGGAGAAGCTGTTTAACACCTTCGGAGTCTCGCCGAAGTTTTTCAGCGTCACTTTCACCAAACAGCCTGAGAACGAATTGGCTTCCGGGCACTTTATGGAAAGCACTTATCCACCCGAGGGGTATTCGGTTGAAAAATACGCCGGGAAAATTTCCGTTTCCGTTCCGTTCCTCGCTCCCCAGGCCGATGGACCGCTCGGCATAGTTAAAATCGATTCCGACACGAAAACACTGATGAAAAAGGTTTTCGCCGACAACTTCCTGCTTTACGCAGCTATTTTGTTGGTGCTCAATAACCAGGCTTTCATTCTTCATCTGTTCCTCAGAAGGAAAAAGGAGGAAATACCTTTTAGCGAGGGCTATTTAAAGGAGCATTCAATAAGCGCGCTCAAGCTGATGCACAAGGTGCTCGGAGACATAATAGAGGATCACACCTCTGAAGATAAAAAAACTGCGAAAGAGGAAACCGCAGATACGCCAAACGTAATTTCGATTTCAAACGCCGGCACTAAACTGGAACAATGAAGAAAAGCTTTCTGATCACATTATCACTTATCCTTGCGGGGTTCCTTCTTGCGTCCTGCGTCGCGGAGGAATCCACCGTCGAGCTCGACGGACCGGTTCTCCAGACCGAGAACTTTGACGGAAGTGTGGATTTTAACGGCGCCGTGGTGAATACGGCGAATTTCCCTGTGCAGTCGGTTTACGTCGTTATATTCATAAAGGATTCGGATGGGAATGCCCTTGCCGCGACCTCCGCGCTTGTCGAGGAAGGGGAAAGACTTGATCCGGCGGAAAGCTTCTTCTTCACGGCCAGTTTCGATGACCTTCCCCCGGAAGCCCATTCCAGGGAAGTAGAGATATATTACGATCTTGTGGAAGAGTAGTTTCCAATTCCCGTTTCGTTGACTTTTCCTTTTAAAAAACCGGCTTTCGGTAAACTTCGCAGCCCAGATTCGTTCCTTGAGGAAGAGATGCTATGGTTGGGATAGATATAGGTTCAAGTTCCGTTAAGGCTGTGGAACTTTCCTACGAGGGTGGAAATTATCGGCTTGAGAATATGGGAGAGGCCATGCTTCCGAGCGGTGCGATAATCCGCAAGTCGATTTCAAGGGATGACATAGTTTCGGGGGTTGTATCAAGTCTGGTTTCCAGGCTCGGTGTAAAAACGAAAAAGGCGGTTATAGGGGTTTCCGGCGAAGCCGTTGCTTTAAAAATCGTCAATGTTCCCAGAATTTTTCTCAGAGAGGACATGGAAAAGCTTGTTCCGGACCTTGTGAGAACCAGTCTTCGCAGAAACGTCAGCGGAGTTAATTACAGCTACACTCCGCTTTTCCGGCACAATGGAAAATCCGAGGAGACCCAGGTGCTGATTGCTGCGGTTTCGAAAAAAACGGCGCAGGAGTATAAAAGTTCGCTTTTTTCGGCAGGCCTTCGCGCCCAGATAGTTGATATTGATGCCATGGCCCTTTCAAACGGCTACGCAGTTTTTTGCCGAGGTCGCGGTCAAAGGGTGGCGCTTGTGAACATCGGAGCGTCAGGGACTAACTTGAGCGTTCTGGATGGCACAGTGCCTTTTGTACTGAAGGATATTCCGCTTGGAGGGCAATGGATTACGCTTCGTTTGATGGAGAAATTCAAAATTACCTACGAGGAGGCGGAGAGAATAAAATTCAGCATTAAGGGTTACGGCAGGTATGACGAGATAGAGAGTGTTTTCGCTGATTTCGTTGCTCGTGCCACAGATGAGATAAAGACGGTTCTTGACGAAGCAGAAGACGTAATCGACCGAATAATTCTTTCCGGGGGGTCTTCAAGAATAGCAACTCTCGCCGATGCGCTTGGAGAGGCCACCGGGGTTCCGGTCGAGATTTCGAATCCTTTTCGAAACATCACCGTTTCGGATTCGCGTTTTGATCCTGAATACATTGAACATCTGGCCCCGAAAATGGCGGTTGCGGTGGGGCTTGCGCTCAGGGGTTTGTGAATAGAAGAAAAAGCTGGTAAGAAATTCCGCGTACCGGATCAGTTTCTTGAAGGTATAAGGTGGACTATCAGAGAAACCGCAAGCGCGACCGCGCCGACTACCGAGAGAACCTTAAAGTAGAAAGACCAGTCGAGTGAAAATTTGAGAGAGATTCCAAAACCTACTATAAAGAGAACGAGCGCGGTTATGAGAATCCCTCCGAGGATGTTTGTTCTAAGCATAAGAAGCTCCAGAAAGCAGAATTAATGAAAAACGGCACTATTGTATACGAGACCCCGTAAATTTCAATTCTTAAAACAGGGAATCTCCTGCGGCTGGAAGGCCGGGTTTATATCATGTTAAGCAAAAGGGAATCGCGGATTCTAAAACTGCTCAGCGAAAAAGAGGGAAGAAGCCTCTCCGAGGGCAATATTCTCAGGGGGCTTGATATGCCCGAGAGAAAAAGAGAGAAGATCCGGGCCGTGCTGAAGAGAATGGTTCTCGAGGGGAAGCTCAAAAAAACCTCCAAGGGCCGGTACCGTCTTCAAGGGCGTTGGAAAAAAAGTGCCGGGAAAGACGGTCGGCACCTGGATTCCCCCGTGTCCCTTCTTAATGGGAACCGCAAGAAGATCGTTCCAACCGGCCTCTCAAACGGTAGCTCACAGAGGGTCCTGGCTGACCTGAGAGAAGCCTCGAGGGGATTCGTCGCCTGTCCCAGAAAAGTGGATTTCTCTGAGTATGAGATTGAAACCGGAGGGTGGAAAAAGAGTTTTTCCGATGGGGAACTAGTAGTCATAGAGATTAAGCCGGGGAAACAGTCGGCCAGAGTTACGGAGCGCTTGGGGATGTCCGGAGAAATCGAAACTGAAAAAAAGGGGATCATCTCAGAATATGGTCTTGCGAAGGGTTTTTCTCGTAACGTGGCAAGAGAGGTAGGTGGCCTAAGCGCAGAGTTACCAAACGGGGATCTCTCTTCGAGGGTGAATCTTGAGAAAGAGACTATTTTCACCATAGACGGGGATGACGCAAAAGATTTTGACGATGCTGTAGGCATAAAAAAAATCCGCAAGGGGTATAGACTCCGGGTAAGTATCGCGGACGTTTCTCATTACGTGGCTTGCGGAAGCGCGTGTGACGAGGAAGCCGCCCGCAGGGCCACCAGCACCTACCTTTCAGACAGGGTGATTCCCATGCTTCCCAAGAGGCTTTCAAACGATCTTTGCAGCCTGCGCCCCAAGAGAAGACGGCTTACCAAGACGGTCGAGATGGATTTCGATTCCTCGGGAAGGCTCAAGGACTCGAGGATATACAACAGCGTGATAAAAAGCTGTGCGAGGCTTACATACTCCGAAGTCGCGGCCGTTTTGGAAGGAAGCGGCACTGCTTCATCCTCCCGCGGCAAAAACATCGTTTCTTCCCTGCTTTTGATGAAAGAGCTTTACTGCAAGCTCAAGGAGCTTAGGATCGGCAAAGGAGGCCTTGACTTTGATTTTCCCGAGGCTGTGCTGCTTCGCGATTCCAAGGGAGAGGTAAGCGACGTCGACAGACTTAAGCGGAATGTCGCCCATGAGATAATAGAGGAGTTCATGATCATGGCCAACTCCGTTGTCGCAGAGTTTGTTTTCAGAAACGGTTTCGAATCGATTTACAGGATTCACGAATCCCCGGATCCGGATTCCATAGAACAACTGCGTGAAAACCTTCTCAAGATAGGCATCAAGGCAAACCTAGGAGGACGGGTCAAGCAGCAGGACATCCAGGCGGTGATAAAAGCCGCTTCGGGAAGAAAGGACCGGGAACAGATAAACTTTATGATTCTACGCGCACTCAAAAAAGCCGTTTACTCAACAAAGCATGTTCCCCACTTCGGTCTCGCTATAGACGATTACACTCACTTCACTTCCCCCATAAGAAGGTATCCTGACCTTGTTGTTCACAGAATTATCGATGAGATACTGCAGAAAAGAACACCTTCCTACGACTCCGCCAGTCTCAAGCGCATAGCTGAACGCTGCTCGCTTCTGGAGAGAACGGCCGAGGATGCGGAGCGCCAGTTTATGAACCTTGAAACGGCGAATTTCATGAAAAGCCGCGTGGGTGACGTATTCCACGGGAAAATACTGAGCATACACCCCTTCGGGGTTTTCATAGAAATAGAAGAGCACTTCGTCGAGGGGCTCATCCCCGAGCACTTTTACAAGATCAAGGGCAGGAAAAGAAAGTGGTTCGAACTCGGAGAGGAAGTTCGCGTGAAGCTCGTGTCAGCGGATATGGAGAGAAGAAGGCTTACTTTCAATCTAGCATCCTGACCGCTTCTTTCTGCTTGTTAAAAACCCGACGCCGGGCGGGTTCCACTCAGACTCTTTTGACCTCGCAGGTGAGCCAGAATGCTTTGCGGTTAATTAATGGCGGAGGGAGTGGGATTCGAACCCACGAGGGCCATAAAGACCCCACTGGTTTTCGAGACCAGCGCCTTAAACCGCTCGGCCATCCCTCCCCCGACACGCAAAACAGGCTACCGAAGCCCGAGGGGCAAGGCAACATCTGTCGGGAAGTTTAGTTATTAAGGCCTCTGTGTAAACTTAAGCGGATATGATTGAAAGCTACTTTACCCCCGAGGCTGCGGAATTCATCAGAGAGTCAATAACGGAAGCCCATGGAAACGAGGTTTTTTTCGTCGGCAGGATAAACGAAAGCTCTCTGGTGTGTGATGTGAAAGTCCTTGCACGCGGCAACCGCCAAGCGGTTCCGGCCATCCTTGACGCGGCGAAGACGGGGAACGTCGTCGTGCACAATCATCCCTCAGGCAACCTCGAGCCTTCACCTCAGGACGTGGCGGTTGCTTCGGCTTTCGGAAACAAGGGCGTCGGTTTCTACATAGTGGACAGCGAGGTCGAGAGGGTGTACGTAGTGGTTGAGCCCTTTATTCCGGGGGAGACGGTACGCGTTGACAATGAATCCGCGAGAGAATATCTCCTGCCTGCAGGTCCCGTGGCCCGTGTCCTGGGAGAAAAATACGAGCACAGGGACGAACAGCTCGAAGTTCTTTCAAACGTGATCGAGGCATTCAATGACGAGCACCTCTCGATGATAGAGGCCGGCACGGGCACCGGGAAAACTCTTTCCTATCTCATACCTTCCATTCTCTGGTCAATTAGCAACAGTGAGAGGGTTTTGGTCTCAACAAATACCATCAATCTTCAGGAACAGCTGATAAACAAGGACCTTCCTCTCCTTCGGGATCTTTTTCCGAGGAAGTTTGATTATGCTCTAGTTAAAGGAATGAGAAACTACTTCTGTCTTCTCCGGGGCGAAGCCGTCGGGCAGGATCTTTTCGATTTTATAGACGATGGGGAAAGAGGGTCGATGAAGGATGTGCTTGAGTGGGCCAAGACCACCGCGGACGGTTCACTTTCCGATCTTGCGTTTACACCCCCTGACGACGTGTGGGACAGGGTATCTGCGGAAAGCGAAAGCTGTCCGGCAACCAAGTGCCCTCATTATTCAAGCTGCTTTTTCTTCAAGTCGCGGAGGGAGCTGTCGAGGGCTTCGGTGCTGGTTGCCAACCACCACATGCTTTTTTCCGATATTGCGATAAAAGGAACTGCGGGACCCGATTCGGATTTCGGGATAATTCCCCGCTACGCGAAGGTTGTTTTCGACGAGGCGCACAATATCGCCGAGGCGGCCACTTCGCATTTCAGCCTGAAACTTAGCAAGCACGGGATTGCGAAAACCCTCTCAAAGCTCCGTTCCCGGAAAAACAAGGACAAGGGGCTTGTATCCTACATCTCGCACCTTGCGCAGAAAGAAAAAGATTCCGCCCTCAGGGAGGTTTTCGAACGCTCGGGCGGCGGGCTTGCGAGGGCCGTTGAGCGTATAGAAGTTGTAAGCGAGGAGGTCTTTAATTCACTTTACGGTTTTGGTGCGGAGCTCTCGGGTGAGACAGCGATAAGCCTGAGGCTCACAGAGAAGGTTGTGCGGCACGAGAAATGGCCTGCCGTTGAGGAGCGCTTCGGGGCACTTGAAAAATCCCTCTTTTCGCTTGAAAAGGAGATTGCCCACCTTCTGGGAGTAGTCGAGGGCTCACCGCATGCGGATTCCCACATAAAACTCACCGCTGAACTTGGTGGCATCGCCAAGAGATCCCTTGCTTTCCGCGAAGCCATAGGAAGGTTTTTTGGTGAGAAGGACGAGAGTTATATAAGGTGGTTTGAGGGGAACCGCAGGCGCGCGGCGATTTTCTGCTCTATCAACCTTTCCCCCCTTGATGTATCCAAAGAGCTTTCGGAAAAGCTCTACTCGAAGACCAAAACCGTCGTTATGACTTCCGCATCGCTTGCCGTGGATAAGAATTTCGATTTTCAGAGGAAAAACATCGGACTTTCGGATAATGAAAGATTCAGGGGGCTTATTGTTGATTCACCGTTTGATTTCCGAACGCAGTCCCTGCTGCTGGTCCCGTCGGACATGCCCGAGCCCGGGCACGAGGACTACGAAGACTCCCTTGCGCGGATACTCTCAGACTCGATCTCCGTAACGAACGGAAACGCCCTCGTGCTTTTCACATCCTACTCCTCGCTTAACAGGGTTTATGAAAAGACAGGAAAAATCCTTGAGAGCATCGGGTCCGTACCGGTCAGTCTTTTCAAGCAGGGGGAAATGCCCAGGGGCCTGTTGCTTGAGAAATTCAAAACGCTTGGGAATTCAGTGCTTTTCGCGACCGATAGCTTCTGGGAAGGAGTAGACATTCCCGGGGATTCCCTGAGGATGGTTGTCATATGCAGACTTCCCTTCAAGGTCCCCACGGACCCGGTTACGGAGGCGAAAATCGAGTACATGGAAAGACAGGATATAGATTCGTTCCGCGAATACATACTTCCCCATGCAGTGCTCAGGTTCAAACAGGGCTTCGGGAGACTCATACGCACCAAGACGGACCGCGGTGTTGTTATGGTTCTTGATAAGCGTATCGTGTCGAAGTACTACGGGAAATTCTTTATCAGCTCCGTTGCGGGGAGCAACTTCTTCTGCGCAAAGACGGAACAGATACTCGGGCGGATGCGGGATTTTTTCTCTGAGGAGCGGGAACACTGAGTTTATTACATGGATAGAGCGAGAAGCGGCGAAAAGGAACGTCTGGAGAATGTTTTCGGAAGACTGAGCAGGTCCCGGTTCCGTTCTGGGTTCAGGCTGAATGCCAAGGAAGCGCTTTATCTCAGCCAAAAGGGGCTCCCCGAGGTGCTCTCGCACGGAAGGGATTTTCTTGAGAAAAGACTTGCCCCTGCTCTACCCCCTAACGACGGGAAGCAGACTCCATGGGGTGGACATCCCGTGTTTCGTGCCCAGCATGCCACAGCCACGTGCTGTCGGAGCTGTCTGCTGAAGTGGCATGGCATCCCTAAGAAAAGAAAGCTTACGGAGCGGGAAATTGATTATATTCTTCTGGTGATTGAGAAGTGGCTCTCTGCCCATAGCGGTCCGCAAGAGTGATTTCCAAAAAAAATTTGTTTTGTGTTAGAATATCGTGAGGTATCTTAAGGAGTTTATGTTACGGAGCTAGGAGAAATGGACGAAGAAACAGCCGCCCTACCCGAACTTATAAAGGACGAGATCGACGAATTCGAACAGCAGATCTCCGACTACATGAACGGGAAGATAAGCGAGGTGAAGTTCCAGAAAATAAGACTCCAGCTGGGAGTGTACGCGCAGCGCCAGGAAGGAGTCCAGATGCAGAGGATAAAGATTCCCTACGGGAAACTGAGCTCTGCTCAGTTGAGAAAGCTTGCGGACGTTTCAGACAAGTACGCAAGCGGCTTCTTTCACCTTACGACCCGCCAGGACGCACAGCTTTACTACGTCAATCTTGAAACGGTTCCCGACATGATGAGGGATCTTGCGAGTGCGGGGATCACCACGCGTGAGGCCTGCGGCAACACAGTAAGAAACGTCACGGCTTCTCCGATAACCGGGGCTTCGCCTACGGAAACCTTTGACGTGACTCCTTACGCCGAGGCGTTTAAGCAGTTTATGCTCCGAAACCCCATATGCCAGAACATGGGAAGGAAGTTCAAGGTCTGCTTCGAGAGTAATCCGGATGTCGATAACGCGGGAGTGCGCATTCACGATCTGGGTTTTCGCGCTAGGGTAAGGGAAGAGGACGGAAAGCTTGGCTTTCAGGTCTATGTCGGCGGGGGGCTTGGCGCTTCGCCTTCGCTCGGACATCTTTGGACGGAGTTCATGCCGGTTGAGGAGATGATACCTTTTTCGGCTTCGGTTGTCAGGGTGTTTGACAGGTACGGCGAGAGAAAGGTGAGGATGAAGGCCAGAATGAAGTTCCTTGTGAGAAAACTCGGCTTTGAGAAGTTCAGAGAGGTAGTCGAGCAGGAAAGGGCTTCGCTTGAGGTCGATCCTTCGTGGAATGACTATCTTGAGGCAATTGACCGGGAGCACGAAACCCCTAGGCCCAACGGACACGACCTTCCGGAGGCTCCTGGCTGGGTGGAGGATGACCCGGATTTTACGGAGTGGCGGCAGAAAAACGTTTCTCCGGCGGGAGTCGATGGTTATTCAATCGTTAACGTGAGAGTGCTTCTGGGAGACGTTCCGTCCGATACCGCAAGGGCGCTTGCGGACATGATAGATACTTTCGCCGACGGTTCGATAAGGATAACGATCCAGCAGAATTTCGTTGTGAGATGGGTTCCTGACCAAGCGATTTCCTCGCTTTACGCAGGACTTAAAGAGTCGGGTATTTCTGATTCTGGCGCGGACACGTTTGAAGACGTAACCGCCTGCCCGGGTGCCGATACCTGCCGTCTGGGCATTACTTCGGCCAAGGGTCTTGCGACGAAGCTTACCAGCATGATGGATAACGGTCTTGGAAAATACAAGGAGACTCTCGGGGACCTCAGGATCAAGATATCCGGCTGTCCCAACGCGTGCGCCCAGCATGTCTCGGCCAGCATAGGGTTCCAGGGAGCGTCCATAACCAGGGAAGGGAGAAGCGTTCCGGCGGAGATGCTTTTCCTCGGAGGAGGGCTCTACGGAGACGACTCGCGCCTTGCCATGCCGGTCACCAAGATTCCGACCAGAAACGCTCCCAAGGTTGTCCAGAGACTGCTTGATATATACGAGAGGGAAAAAGAAGACGGCGAGCATTTTGACCTTACGATGAAAAGACTCGGCGCCAAGTACATCAAGGAAGCGGTCTCCGAGTTCAACAAGATTCCCTCGTACGAGGATGATCCTGATTTTTACACCGATTGGGGACACGAGGAGGAAAAATTCGCCGTGCAGCAGGGAGTAAGAGGGGAGTGCGCGGGGGTTACCGTCGAGGAAAAAATCCCGGTCTTCTCAGATGCCGAGAGACGTCTTGAGCAGGCACAGGCTCTTTTTCTCCACGGCGACTACGAGGCATGCATAAACGAGCTTTACATTGCGTGCTCAGAGAGCGCCCATGTTCCTCTTTACACCAAGCTTGTCGACCCGTTCACTCCGGAGCAGACGATATGGGAGTTTGAAAACCTTGTCGTGAGAACCGGGGAGACCGACGAGAAATGGCTTGACCTCTCGCGCAAGTTCAGCGAATACAGGGAAGGGGAGGCCTCGGCGTCAAAAGCCATAGAATTCCTTGAAGTCGCAAAGAGTTTCCACTCCGACTGCGAGAAGGTTCAGGAGCAGTTGATCGCGTAAGGCTGATTCAGGCGCGGCTTAATAGCCTCCGGTTATATATTTTTTGAGCGCTTCGATCTCGAATTTCTGACGGGAGATAATGTGGTTTATGATGTCGCCGCTTGTCACCATCCCGCAAAGCTTCCCATCTTCTATTACCGGAAGGTGCCTTATCTTGTTCGCCGTCATGACAGCCATGCTTTCCTGGATCGGATCGTCGGGCGAACCGTAGATAACCTCCTTTATCATGAGTTCGCTTATTTTTGTGTTAGCCGAAGACCTTCCCTGGAGGATAACCTTCCTTGCGTAGTCGCGCTCGGAGAATATCCCAACGACCTTTTCCCCGTCAAGCACGAGCAGAGCACCTATTTCCTTTTCCGCCATCATTTGCAGGGCCTTGTACACAGTCTCATCAGGCCCTATCGACCATACGCTGCTGCCCTTGTCTTTAAGTATGTGTCTTAGATTTTCCATAACCCACTCTGTTTCTCACGTTTCGCATCTATATTATCAAGTATATAAGTTTTTTGCGGCAAGACAAACGGCATACGTACACAAGGCGGGGTGCCCGAAGCGGGCTTGAAATACCGGGAACCGACACTTGCTTTTCGTGGTTGCCTTCAGGATATTTCATCTCTTTTCTTACGGTATCTGGAAATTATTCGTATAGTATTATGTGGGAATTATATCTGTGTTAATTGTCGGGGTGCGCGGGGTAACTTAACTAACTTTTTTTCGCGATGGGTAAGACCGAAGAACTTAAAAAAGCCGCAGGCGTAAGAGCCGTCGACTTCGTGCGCGCGGGAATGCTTGTCGGGCTCGGCACCGGGTCGACGGCGGAGTTTGCAATAGAAGAGATCTCAAGGCGGATGAGAGACGGCCGGCTTTCAGGCATATCCTGCGTTCCAAGCTCCGAGAGGACGAAAAATTTCGCCGAGGCCATGGGGCTCGATCTCGTTGAGCTCGATTCGGCAAGGAGGATCGACGTTACTATTGACGGAGCGGATGAAATCGATTCCGATTTCAACCTCATAAAAGGGGGCGGAGGCGCCCTTTTAAGGGAGAAAGTTCTCGCACAGAACAGCAAAAGAAACATAGTCGTCGCCGACGAATCGAAGCTCTCGCGGCGGCTTGGAGAGCGTTTTCCCGTTCCCGTAGAGGTACTTCAGTTTGCCCTTGAAGCTGAAAAGGGCTACCTGGAGAGCCTTGGAGGAGAGGTCCGCTTGCGACTCGCTCGCGACGGTTCCCCATTTTCGACGGATCAGGGCAATCTTATTGTCGACTGGGGTTCTGGAGAGATGGACGACCCTTCTTTTTTTGCCGATCGATTGTCGGCAAGGGCCGGGATAGTTGAGCACGGTCTTTTCATAGGTACCGCAAGCGATATCATAGTGGCTTTTTCCCAGGAAGTGAAGCACTTTGTGACAAGCCCGGGGAGTTAAGGTTCTCCGTAAAGAAGGAACGATTATGGGAAGAAATCTTGAGATAGGAAGTCAGGCTCCTGACTTTGAAGCCGAAACCTACGGAGCGGAAAAGGTAAGGTTGAGCGACTTTTATTCTAAAGGGCCTGTGGTGCTTTACTTTTATCCCAGGGACAACACTACGGGTTGTGTTATGGAGGCCTGCTCGCTTCGCGACGCGGAGCAGGAACTTATGTCTCTTGGAGTGCAGATATTGGGGGTAAGCACAGACGGGGTAAAGTCCCATGAGAAGTTCAGAGACAAGTTTTCACTCAATTTCCCGTTGTTGAGCGACAAAAAAAGGGAGATAGTGGATCTGTACGGGGCGAGGTGGAGATTCTTACCCTTCGTCGCTCGCAGGGTAACTTTCCTTATAGAGAAAGGTGGTAGGATAGCCTATATTTGGAACAAAGTTAACCTCTCGTCCCATGCCGAAGAGATACTTAGCAAGGTAGAAGAATTAGGTCTTTGAGCGGTGAACAAAGTATATAATTTCCGATCTTCTTAGTTGGGTTTGCGGGGGAAAGGATCAGACAAAAAAACGGGCGATTTTCCGTATGCTATCTGAGACGTCAGACGGAGTGCCGATTCTTACAATGCCCCTTCCCATCTGGTCAAGAGACTTGAAGTCTCCCGTGGCCTGAGCCACTTTGAGTACTTGGAAGGAGAATACTGATTCTGTAGAACCGACATCGTCAGGTATCTGCAGGTCGTTTTCACTATCGCTTACAATTTGAATGAAAAACCCTTCTCCCGAGTCTCCTTTGTGAAGCTGACCCGTTGAGTGGAGAAACCTTGGACCGAAACCCAGGGTTACGGGCACGGATGATATGCCTTCGATCTGCGCTCGGAGGGAAAGAAGTTCCCTTGAATTCTCTTCTGCGGGGTCTACGTAGGCCTGAATCGATACGTAACCCTTTTTCTTGGAAGAGATGATATCTCTTAGCTGTCTCAGGGATTCTATGTTCCTGTTACTTGAAAAGACAAGTCCGTTTTTGGAAAAATCGGGTTCTTCGGATTCAAGCTTGCCCGTTTCTCTGTAGAGCTTGAGAAAGCTTCTTGCGAAGGCCTTCGCGGATTCGACATCGGGCTGGTCGAAGGGATTTATCCCCATTATGCTTCCGGCGAGTGCGACGGCAAACTCAAAGCGGAAGAGTTCTGCGGCTATCTGGTCGGGACTGTCAACTACTATTTTCACGAAGGGAACCTTGGAGTTCTTGATGCGCGAGGCGACTGTATCCAGGGTTCTGTCTTCCCTCAGGGAAAGAAGAATGTATGCCCTGTCATCTCCAGGCCGCGGACAATCCGAGACCTCTTCATTAAGCAGCGGAAGGATGCCGACGCCGTTTTTCCCGGTACTTTCGGCGATCAGTTGCTCAACCCAGTAACCGAAAGGAAAAAGTTTTTCCGAAAAAACAAAACCCAGTTTGTCTCTTCCCTGTTCGGCCATGACCCCGAGAAAGGTTCCTAGGCGAAAGGAAGGACTCTCGTGGTATTTTCCTCCGACTGAGTTTTCAAGTTCAAGGAGCACGGAAAAGGCCGATTGAAGTATCTTGCGTATATCGACTCCCGCGAGGGATGCGGGGACGAGACCGAAATAAGAAAGCGCGCTGAACCTCCCGCCGACATTCGGATCACTGATAAACACCCTGCTAAAGCCATGTTCATCAGCCGTTTTTATCAGTCCTGAACCGGGGTCTGTTATGCAGATGAAATGTTCTCCCGGGGATCCGGTTTTTCTCGCGAGTTCGCCGTAAAAGTATTTCATGAGGGAAACGGTTTCCACGGTCGAACCTGATTTTGAGGAGACTACGAAAAGAGTTCTCAGAAGATCTATGCTCTCCCGGGTCTTAAGAATGAAGTCGGGATCCGTTGTGTCGAGAAGAGTGAGGCGCAAAAAGCCGTCGCGGAGGGTGAATATGTTTCTGAACACCTCGGAGGAGAGACTTGAGCCCCCCATGCCTAAAACAACGACGTCGGTAAACTCTTTTTTTCTTGTCGATTCTGAGAAGTCATCGATTTCGTTTATTACCGCGAGCATCTGCTTCGGAAGGTGGACCCAGCCGAGGCGATTCGTGATCTCGGAGGGATTATCTGCCCAGAGCAGATGATCATAGTCGAAGAATCTTTCGGCAAAGCGGTTTTTCTCAAGTTCGAGGAGCTGGGATTGGATTATATTTCCGTAATCGCCTGCGTATTCGATGTAGTTTTGTGACTCCGAACCGGTTTTGTTCTCGGTAGACACGGTACTAGTTACCAAGCAGCTTGAGGCATTCCTTTAGGATGGTGTCCGCGTTGAAACCGAAGTTGTTCATCACGTCGCGGTATGGCGCGGATTCTCCGAAGCAATCTATTCCGTAGGCCTTGGCAGCGGGCCCCGGTCCCGTGAATTTTTCCCATCCGAACGTCGCTCCGGCCTCTACACTTAGTCTTGTGCCGACAGAAGGCGGCAGGACGCTGTCTTTGTACTTCTGGGACTGAGTTTCGAAAAGACTCCAGCACGGAAGGCTCACAACTCTCGGATTTTTCTCCATACCGCGCAGCTTTTCATAAACTTCAAGACAGATGTGAACCTCAGAACCCGTGGATATCAGTATGATGTCAGGCGTGCCGTCTGAGTCCGCAAGTACATAACCGCCCGCGAGCGCTCCCTCGGCCGCGGCGTAGCGGTCCCTGTCTATTACCGGAACGTTCTGTCTTGTGAGAACAAACGCGGCGGGACGGTCAGAAAGTCCCATCACGTGTTTCCAAAGAATCGCAAGCTCGTTTGCGTCGCAGGGACGGATGACGTCGATGTTGGGTGTTACTCTGAGGGCTGCCAGATGCTCTATGGGTTGATGAGTGGGTCCGTCCTCGCCGACTCCTATGCTGTCATGAGTGAAAATGTAAATTACGGGAAGTTTCATCAGCGCCGCAAGTCTTATCGAGGGTTTCATGTAATCGGCAAACACGAAATAGGTCGAGGCGTATGCTCTGAGTCCGCTGAGACACATGCCGCTTGCTATCGCGGCCATTGAATGTTCCCTGACTCCAAAATGAAAGTTTCTTCCCTCACGGTCCTCGGCGGAGAAACTCGTCGCACACTTAAGATAGGTCTTAGTCGAAGAGCCAACATCCGCGGCGCCGCCCATGAACCACGGCACTTTTTTTCCTATGGCGTTAATTATGCTTGAGTTTGCGGAACGGGTCGCAACCGGATCTGCGGGATAGGAAAAAGACGGAATATCGCTGTCCCATCCCTCAGGCAGCTTCCTTTTATCAAGCATCTCAAAGTCGCGAGCAAGTTCTGGATATTCGTTTGAATACTTCCTGAAATTCTCCTCCCAGGCCGCTTCGGCATCGTTCCCTCTGGCGGTCGCTTCTTCCCTGTAGGAAAGGATCTCCTCGGGGATGTGAAAGTTCCCCGGGGCGTCCCATCCGTAAAATTCCTTCGTCAGACTGACTTCCTCCTCTCCAAGCGGCGCTCCGTGGGCCTCGCACGTGTTCTGCTTGTTGGGGCTTCCGTAGGCTATCTGACTTTCTAGTATGACAATGGAAGGCTTCTCGGTTTCGGACCGCGCGCGCGCGAGGGCTTTTTCAATTTCCCCAAGATTGTTTGCGTCCGAGACTTTCTCCACGTGCCAGTTGTAGGAACCGAACCGCATTTCCGTGTCCTCGGAATACGCAAGCGAGGTGCTGCCCTCGATTGTTATGCTGTTGCTGTCGTATATCCAGATCAGGTTTCCGAGCCCCAGATGTCCCGCTATGGATGCGGCTTCTGAGGAAATTCCTTCCATCATGTCCCCGTCGCTGCAGATTGAATACACATGATGATTTATTATGTCGTAGCCGGGACGGTTAAAGTGCTCCGAAAGCCATTTGCTCGCTATGGCCATTCCGACCGAATTCGATACTCCCTGCCCCAGAGGCCCGGTCGTGGTCTCGACTCCGGCCGTGATTCCCAGTTCAGGGTGACCGGGACAGCGGCTGTGGAGGCTTCGGAATTTTTTTATATCGTCAATCGAGATGTCGTATCCGTTTACGTAGAGGGCGGCGTAGAGAAGCATGGAAGCATGACCGGCGGAAAGGACAAAGCGGTCGCGGTTGTACCAACTCGGGTTCTCGGGGTTATGCCTTAAGAACTTGTCGAAAAGTACGAAAGCCGTGGGAGCGAGAGCCATCGGGGTTCCCGGATGGCCGGACTTCGCTTTTTCCACGGCGTCCATCGCGAGAGTTCTTATGCAGTTGATTACAAGGTTCTCCAATTCTTTATCCTCGGGGAGAAATCCGCGGCAGCGCGCGTCGGATTCATATGAAACGACGGCCGGGATTTCGCTTTCGCGGGCCGTTTTTAAATTTACTTATAATAAACAATGGGAATAATATATCAACATATATCCAGAGGCGGTTTTTGCGGTATGTCCGACATGAAAACCGCCGTTTCCCATGCGAAATGAAAAAAGCGGCTTTGGTTACAGGCGGGGCGGTGAGAATAGGAAAGGAGATATCTCTGAATCTTGCCCGAAAGGGCTACTATATCGCTCTTCACTACAATTCCTCCGAAAAAGAGGCCCTGGCTACAAGGGAACTTATTCTCAGTACCGGCGTTGAGTGCGAGCTTTTCAGGTGCGACCTTTCGTCGCCTGATGACACAAGGGAGCTCATCCCGGAAGTCACGAAAAGCTTCGGGGGGCTCTGCGTTCTCGTTAACAACGCCTCGGTTTTCGAGAACGTCGGATTCCGTGACGTGACTCCCGAATTTCTTGAAACCGATATGTCTATAAACTTCAAGGCCCCTTTTTTTCTCTCCCAGTCTTTTTCCGCCGAGACAAGCGGGGGGCTTATCGTTAATTTCCTTGACACGAGAGTCAGAAGAAATCCCGTTGAGCATTTCTGCTACAACCTGAGCAAGAAATGCCTTTACCACTTGACGAAAATGCTTGCGAGGGAACTCGCTCCCGATTTTCGGGTGAACGCCGTTTGCCCCGGAGCCGTTCTCGCTCCCCCGGGGTTCGGGGATGACTATCTTCACAAGATGGCGCAGGGAGCTCCGATGAAGCGTCCGGGCTCTGTTGAGGATATAATTAACGCGTTTAACTATCTTCTGGAGAACAATTACGTCACCGGAGAGTGTCTTTTCGTTGACGGAGGCATGAGCCTTACCTGATAAGATGATAATAAAAATCGAAAACCTGAGACTTCGCACGATAATAGGGGTTTATGACTGGGAGAAGGAGAACCCCCAAGACCTGGTCATAAACGTCACCATCGATTTTGACGGACGCAAGGCGGCCGAGAGCGACAGCATAGACGATACTTTGGACTACAAGGCCATAAACAAAAAGATCATAAGCTTTGTGGAGACAAACGATTTTAACCTGCTTGAGAGGGTCGCCGGGGGCATATGCGATATAATTTTTGAGGATCCGGCGGTGAGGTGGGCGTCGGTGAAAGTGGAGAAACCCGGGGCGCTTCGCTTTGCCGATTCCGTTTCAGTGACCGAAGCGAGAGAAAGGTAGGCGGGACGGATACCGTCTTGCTGGTTCTCTCGAAGGCGTCGAGCGGAAGACTTTCCCGCGGTTTTTTAAACCATGTTTAACATTCAGTTGTCTAAATGTAAAATACGGTTCCGATTAGGCGCGGATGTCGGCTCAGGTGGCTGAGAGAAGTTTGGTCTTGTGTGGTCTGGGGACCGGTTTGTCGGCGCAAGGAGAAGTTGTCAGGGCATGAATACGGTCATTATCGGAGTCGGTTCAAACATAGATGCCGAAAGGAACGTAAGCGTCGCCAAACGAATGCTCGGGGAGAAACTCAGTGTTCTCGGGGAATCGAAATTCGTGAGAACCAAGCCCATAGGATCCCGGGAGCAGAAGGATTTTCTAAACGGTTCCTTGCTGATAGAAACCCGTCTTGGCCGTAAGCAGCTGAAAACTTTGCTCAAGGGAGTGGAGGTTGCCCTTGGAAGAGGTGCCGGGGAGGATCGCTACGGCCCGAGAAAAATTGACCTGGATATACTCGTGTGGAACGGGCAGATTGCCGATTCTGATGTTTACGAGCGGGAATTTCTTCGCCGCTCCGTGATCGAACTTTGTCCTGAACTTGAAAAAACGTTGAAGGAGGAGCGGGATCCTGACTGAAGAAACCGAAATCCTGGAAGGCGTTGCACTTAAAAAGTTTCTCTCAAAAGACGATATAAAAACCGCCGTTTCGAGGCTCGCCAAGCAAATTTCGGGGGACTACGAGGGAAAAAATCCCGTTGCGGTCTGCGTTCTCAAGGGAGCGCGCCCCTTTTTTGAGGATCTTCTGGCGCAGGTGACCGTTACGGTCGAAAAGCAGTTTCTCAGGGCCTCAAGCTACAGAAAGGCGACACGACCGGGGCACCTAGAGCTTCTGGCGGACATTGAATGCGACGTGGAGGGCCGGGACGTTATAATAATTGAAGATATAATCGATACCTCAAAGACGGCAGAATTTGTCCTGCGCCACGTGGAGTCGAAAAACCCGGGTTCGCTCCGGATATGCGCGCTTGTAGACAAAAGGGGAAAAGACGCAGGGGGTCCGGAACCTAATTATGTGGGTTTTAGAGTAAATGAGGGATTCCTTGTGGGCTACGGAATGGATTACATGGAAAAGGGAAGATTGCTTGAGGATATATACCTGCTTCAGGAGTGACTTTATTCTTGCTCACGACAAAGGGCTACGGAGACGGACATGGCGAAAGCGAAAAACATAAAATGGGATCTCTCAGACCTTTACGAAGGGATTTCCGACCTGCGCGTGGAGAAGGATTTCAAGAGGATATCGGCGCGTGCCGACAGGTTTGAAAAAAAGTACAGGGGGAAGATAAAATCTCCTTCGCTTACCTCGGGGAAGCTCGCGGAAGCGGTAAGGGAGCTTGAGCGCTTGTCGGAAGGAATCGGAAAGATACTTTCCTTCGCTCACCTTGTTTTTGCGGCCGACACGCGGGATCCCAAAAACGGCGCCTTTCGTTCGTCAATGCAGCAGAAGGCGACGGAAGTTCAGAAAAAGCTTATTTTCTTTTACGTTGAATGGGTCTCGGTTCCGAAGAAAAGAGCGAAGAAACTTCTTAACAACCCGAAACTTTCGGAGTACAGGCATTTTCTCGAGCAGGAAAGACAGTACAGAGACCACACTCTCTCGGAGCCTGAGGAGAAAATACTTCAGGAGAAATCAAACACCGGCCAAAGGGCGTTTTCAAGGCTTTTTGACGAGGTCGTGAATAATATCCAGTTTCGTGTGAGGCTCTCGGGCAAGACCGAAAGGCTGAACCAGTCCCGTACCCTCTCGCTTCTTTACGACCCGGACAGGAAGAAAAGAAAGGCGGCTTGGTCCGGTCTCACAAGGGGACTTAAGGAGAATTCCCACGTACTTACCTACGTATTCAACACGCTTGTAAACGACCACTCGATAAACGACAGGCTTAGAAGCTACGAGGACCCCATGTCGGCACGTCACCTAAGCAACGAGATATCCCACGGTGCCGTTGAGGCTCTGCTTGAATCGTGCGAGCGAAACTTCGGATTCGTAAGCCGCTACTACGGGCTCAAGGGAAGACTTCTCGGGTACCGCACATTCTACGACTACGACCGCTACGCTCCCCTTGGTTCGGAAAGGGAGCCGGTCCCATGGGACAGGGCAGAGGAAATCGTGCTTTCTTCATTCGGTGAATTTTCACCCAAGATGAAAAAGACCGCGTCTTTGTTCTTCGAGAAAAACTGGATAGACGCCGAGCTTCGGGACGGGAAAAGAGGGGGTGCTTTCAGCCACGGTACGGTTCCCGGCGTGCATCCCTATGTTTTTATGAACTACACCGGAAAGCCGAGAGACGTGATGGTTCTGGCTCACGAGCTTGGCCACGGCGTGCACCAGTATCTTTCGAGGCGGCAGGGTTATTTCCAGGCCCACACGCCCCTTACCACGGCCGAGACCGCAAGCGTCTTTGCGGAGATGCTCGTGTTTCACCGTCTCAAGGAGGAAGAAACGCGAAGCGAAGGCAGGCTGGTTCTGGTAGCGGAAAAACTCGAGGACATAATGGCCACGGTCTTCAGACAGGCGGTGCTTACAAGGTTCGAGCAGAGCCTGCACCGCGAAAGAAGAGATCAGGGGGAGCTTACGACCGCAAGAATAAGCGAGCTTTGGATCGAGGCTAACCGAGAAATGTTCGGAGATTCCGTTACCCTGACCGAAAACTACTCTTACTGGTGGCTTTACATTCCCCATTTCATACACTCTCCCTTTTACTGCTATGCGTACTCCTTCGGTGAGCTGCTAACCCTAGCTCTTTACGGAATGTTCTTGGAACGGGGAAAGTCTTTCGTGCCCGATTACATGGGGCTTCTTCAGTCCGGGGGAAGCGCTTCGCCCGCGGAACTTCTCTCCCGAGTCGGGGTGGATATAAACGACCCCGGTTTCTGGCAGAGGGGACTTGACGTGATAGGTGCGATGGTGGACGAGGTCGAGGAACTCGCCGAGCAGTCCGGACTCGGCTGAGGGTTTTTACTGGGAGCGGGAAGAGATTTTCTCGTATTCGCTTACGATCTTGCTCACAACCGAGTAGTGAACTGAAACCGCGGCGGCGACCTCTCTCAGCGTGTAGTCCCCCGTAAGGTAGGTTTTCGCTATTGCTTCCTCCCTTGAGTGTCCATTTTGCATGAAGCCGTTTATCATGCCCGGTAAGGGTTTTGTGAGCTGATACCTGGGAATATCCTTTGACCGCGAACTCCCTTTTGTTTTTTCCTGCACAAGCTCTATGAATTCATCATCGCCGAGATATATCTGCTTTCGGGCTTCCGAGATTACGTCGCGCGAACTGTTCTCTTCCAGAAACTCATCAAAAGTGCTTGTATCCGAAGAGAAACCTTCTGAGAACCATTCGAGGTCTACGTATCCTGGCGCTTCATCTTTTCCGTAGAGATACCTGCAACTGCTCCATTTGAACTGGTTGGGATGTTTTACGAACCCGGCTCGAAGAGGGAGAAGAAAAATATGGGCCATAAGCGGCAGAAGATATTTTTCCCTCTGGACAACTATGGATTTGTATCTTCCCCGGAAAACGTGGCCGTCTGTGTCGTGCAGCCTGTTTGAGCGCTGGGTGTAAACGCCGTTTAGCTGTCTTATGGCTTTTGAGAGGTTAGGCTTGGGGGTTTCGATGACCAGATGGTATCCGTCGGACATGAGGCAGTAACCAAAGCAGCGGCATCTGAACCTTCCGCATACCCCCTCGAGGATTTCTATCCATGCATTGCCGTCATCTGAGTTCTGAAAGACGCTCTGCCCCCTGTTTCCGACTGAGGAGACGTAATAGACGGCCCCCGCGTATTCCGGTCTTAATGGCCTTGCCATGAAAAAGATTATAATGTGGACGAAAAGCTATGTCAAGACCTGACCCTTGAATCGGATTGCTTTCTCAAGGAGCCAGCGCTTTCATTGCGAAAGCTATCTGCTCCCTCGAAGCGTTGTAGGGAAACATGAGAATGGGAAGATCGGAGCTCTCGGCGAACTCCCCGAGCCTTGCTCTTCCTTCTTCCGGGGAACCGCTCACGGAAACAAGATCAAGCAGTTCATCACTTATGCTTTTTATAGCCTCCGCTCTGTTTTCCCTCCAGAGCTTTTTCGCCCTGTCCGCTTCATCCCCGAATCCGTAACTGCTTACGAGATTGTGGTAGTAATCTCCCATGGAGCATACGTAAAGGGCCACGAACTCCCTTACGATTTCTCTTGATTCGCTTCGGTTCTCAGAAACCATCGCTGGAAGAAACGGGGCCACGGTAATTTTTCTTCCGCCGGAAGCAAGTACCTTTTTTCTTTCGTTTATAAGGTCTACGGGGCAGAGATAGGGAATCCAGCCGTCAGCGACCCGGGAGGTAAGTTCGATGTTTTTCGGTCCCATGGATGCGATATATATTGGAATCTCGCTTCTTTGCGGCTTAAAAAGAAGTTTGAAGTTTCTAAGCCTGAAAATCTCCCCCTCGTATTCAACCCTCTTTCCCGCGAGTATCGTCCTTACTATCTCGACGCACTCAAGCGTCCGTCTCAGGGGCCGCTCGAATTTCGTGCCGTGCCAGTATTCGTTGAGGTAAACGCTGCTTATGCCCAGTCCGAGTATGAATCTTCCCCCGCAGTACTCATCCACGGTGGCCGCCGTCTGGGCTATGAGTGCTGGAGACCTGCTGTAAACGGAAATGATGCCGGTGGCCAGATTTATCCTTTCTGTGACCGATGCAATGTGGGATATCAGGGAAAATGCGTCTCGTCCCCACATCTCGGGAACCCAGATGGAGTGATAGCCCAGATCTTCTGCCAGTTTCGAGAAATAGGTGAGATCGTCTTTTTTTACGTCGGCCCAGTAGGGAACGACGATTCCGGTAAGAGACAATTGCTTCCTCCCAAATGCGGGTTTGCTCGGGTTCATTCTACTTGAGAGCGAAGACCGTGGGAAGCACAGAGCACTTAGGGTTCTTGTTTTCCCTTCCGGATCTCGGTTCTCCTGAGACGCTTTTAACGTTCATCCGATAAGTTGGTTAAACTGTTTAGAGAACATCTGCCAGCCTGTCCTCGCAGAAGCACAATTCTTAACTACTGGAGTTAGCAAAATGCGCAAACTACCCCCAAGAATGCAGACAAAGCTCTACAAGGAGCATCTTTTTCCCGAAGAAACGAGGGAAATCAGGCAGAAGGTGAGGGATTTTGCCGAAAAAGAGGTTTTTCCGCTTGCCCGGGACATAGGAGAGAAAAGCGAGAAAAACGAGAATTTCCCCCGTGATCTTTTCAGCAAGATGGCCGCAGAGGGTTTTTTTCGGATTCCGTATTCAAAAAAGGACGGGGGACTGGGTCTTTCCTACCCCGCGTGCGCGGCGGCGGTCATGGCAGAGGAGCTCGCCTACATAAGCGCGAGCGTCGCGGGAACGATAAACGCCCATTTTCTGCTCTCTGGAAAAACCTTGGCTATGGGGTTGCCCTACATAAAGGAAAAGTATCTCGCCGCGGCTCTTGACGGAACCTCGGTAGGGTCGTTTGCGATGACGGAGCCCCAGTCGGGTTCTGACGTAAGGACCGAGTCTCTTGTAACGAAAGCCCGCAGGAAGGGTAAAAAATATATTATAAACGGCCGCAAGCGCTACATAACCAACGCCGGGGTGGCTGATTTCGTGACCCTGCTGGCCTCGGCGGGGGACAAGTCCATAATGATAGTGGTTGATCTTGATTCGCCGGGCTGTTCCGTGAGCGCTCCGGATAAAAAACTCGGAAACAGGGGAGAGCTTACCTACGACATATACCTTGAAGACGTGGAGGTGCCCCGGGAAAACCTGATAGGGAAGGAAGGAGATGGACTTCGGGTCGCTGTTAATTCCCTTCTTTACGGAAGGACGGGAATCGGGGCAAGCGGCGTGGGCATGGCGCAGTCGGCGTTCGATGAGTGCGTGGAGTTCATGAACAATAGGGAGGCTTTCGGAAAAAAGATAGCCGATTTTCAGCACTGGCAGTTTTTGCTAGCGCAGAGGGCCGTTGAGATAGAAAACGCTAGGAATCTGTATCTGAAGGCCGCGCTCTGCCTGGACAGCGGGGATTCTTTCCCTACTTTTGAGACATCCGCCGCCAAGTACTACGGCTCGGAGATAAGCGTTACCATGGCCCGCGACGCCGTTCAGATATTCGGGGGTCTCGGGCTTATGGTGGAACTTGCCCACGACTCTTCCACCTACAAGGTCGAGGAGATTTACAGGGATTCCAAGGTCGGGGAGATATACGAAGGCACAAACGAGATACACAAGATGATAATAGCGAGATCGATTTTTGGAAAAAGGTAGGTTTGCTATGCAGTCGATAAATGAGAAAACCCGCGATAACGGAGTCTTGAAAAGCCCCCCGAATCACTTATGGCGGGATATTGTGGTTAACACGAAAGAGATATCCTCCGGGAAAAAGAAAGAAGCCAGGTCCGGGATGCGCCTTGTCTACGGAATTCACGGCACCCCGTTTGGAAAATGCCTTATCGGGGTCTGCGAAGAAGGCATATGTCATATGAGTTTTTTCCGCACCGGCACTGAAACCCACTTGGAAGAATTCAGGAAGGTATGGCAGAACCCGAGGAATCGAAGAGATGACCAAAAGACGGCCGAAGTATTGCGGAACTTGCTGTTTTCCCCTGGAAGACAGCCGCCGGCGATACTGCTCCTTGGAACACGATTTCAACTCAAGGTATGGGAAAAGCTGATGGAGGTCCGGGAGGGAGAGACCTTGTCCTATTCAGAACTTGCGGAGTCGGTAGGAATGCCCACTGCCGTAAGGGCCGTCTCAAACGCCGTGGCGGGAAATCCGGTTGCTTATTTGGTGCCTTGCCACCGTGTTATAGGAAAGACGGGGAATCTTCACGGCTACCGCTGGGGACTTGACGTGAAAAGGGCAATCCTCGAATACGAAGGGGTTAATCTGCTCTCGCAGTGACGAATTCAGTCTGAGTTTGCGCGGTCAGCGAAGAGGCTCCTCCTTTGTCATGCAGTGGATAGCTCCGAATCCCCACACAAGATCGACGCAGTCAATTCCCACGATATGTTTTTCGGGAAAAAGCTCCGACATTATGCCTAGTGCCTCCCGGTCTTTCGGATCGCTATAGACGGGAACTAGAACTTTTTCGTTCGAGACGTAGAAATTGGCGTAAGTTGCCGGAAGTCTCTCGCCTTCGAAAAAAAGCGGCGAGGGCATCGGTAGGGGGACAATCTCAATTTTTCCTCCGTCCTCGAGCCTTAGATCCTGGAGTATCTCGAGGTTTTCGCGAAGCGGGCGGTAATTCGGGTCTTCGGCACTGTTCTCAAGGCATAAGACAACCGTGCTGGGATCCGTAAACCTGCATATATCGTCAACATGGCCGTTGGTATCATCTCCCTCTATGCCTCCGTTAAGCCAGAGAACGTTTGTTGCGCCAAAATACTCGGAGAACACCGCCTCGTAGTCGTTTTTCTCGAGAGAAGGATTCCTTGCCTGTTTATCCGTGCTTAGAAGACACTGCTTAGTCGTGATCAGGGATCCCTCTCCGTTTACGTCAATGCTTCCGCCCTCAAGAATGATTTTCTTTCCCAGACGTGCGGGGGTTTCCGAGTCGAGACGAAGGGTCTCGGCCACGAATCCCGGAACCATGTCGTCGTTTTCCCAGTCTGCGTACTTGGCCCATCCGTTAAACCCGAAATCAAGGACGCTCAGCTCCCCGGAATCATTTCTTACGAAGAAGGGACCGGAATCCCGTATCCAGGATCTGTCCGTGGGCCACTTGTAGAACTCCACGTTGGCAAGATCAGTTGGCCCTTCTCTAAGAAAACCCTCGGCCCGCTTTCGTGTTTCCCCGGGGTCAACTATTATTTTTACCTTTTCCGATTCTGAGAGATGGCTTACGATTTCGCGGTAAATCCGCTTGATTCTTGAGAATTTTCCCGGCCAGTCGCTTACGTTCTGCGGCCACACAAGCCACGTGGCGTTATGAGGTTCCCACTCAGCCGGAAGCCTGTAGCGAACCGCCGGAGAATCACTCAATTTCAGGTACCGGAATCATTGTCGATAAACCTTTGCTGAAGCTCGGAGTAGGCGTCAATTCGTCGGTCCCGAAGAAAGGGCCAGTTTCTTCTTGTTTCCTCAAGCTTCCGAAGATCGATGTCGGCCAGTATGATCTCTTCCTTTTCGCCCGACGCCTCGGAAATCACTGCCCCTTCCGGGTCGCACACAAAGGAATTTCCCCAGAAATCTATTCCTCCGCCGTTTTCTCCCGATTCCTCGAAGCCTACCCTGTTTACGGCCGCGACATAGATTCCGTTTGAGATCGCGTGGGCGCGCTGAACAGTTCTCCATGCTTCAAGCTGAGTGTTTTTCGAGTGTTCATCCTCGTTTGTGTGCCACCCTATGGCGGTCGGATAGAAGATAAGGTCCGCTCCTCTGAGCGAGGCTATACGCGCCGCTTCGGGATACCACTGGTCCCAGCAGATAAGCGTGCCTATTTTCGCAAAGCCGGTTTCAAAGCATGAAAAACCCGTATCTCCGGGAGCAAAATAGAATTTCTCGAAATAGCCGGGGTCATCCGGTATATGCATTTTTCTGTAAATGCCGGAAACCTCTCCCGCAGGGTCGATAAGGACAAGGGAGTTGTGATAAACTCCGGAGGCTCTTTTTTCAAAAAGCGGGCACACGATGAAAACTCCTCTTTTTTTCGCTTCCCCGCAGAATCTGTCCGTTGTGGGTCCGGGTATGGGTTCGGCGAGGTCGAAACAGTCTGTGTCCTCAGACTGGCAGAAGTACCTAGTGAGAAAGAGCTCAGGAAGACAGACTATGTTCGCTCCGAGTGCGGAAGCTTTTTCTACATTTAATATGGCTTCCTCCAGGTTTTCTTCTCTGTCTTTATGCACCCGTGTCTGAACAAGGGCGACTTTAAAAGCGCTCATGCGAATACGATAACTCCCAAAGGAAGATAATAAAAGAAGATGAAACAGCTTCTACATGCGACTTTTCGATTTATTTTGTAAAAGGCGATTTTCCAATTATGTTATGGGGAAAATAAGGTCAGGAGGGCGACATGACGGACATTCACACCGGCAGCTGCCTATGCGGCGGCGTCAGATACAAGGCTACCGGCCCCCTGCGCTCAGTGATCGCCTGCCACTGTACGCAGTGCCGCAAGACATCCGGCCATCATACGGCCATGACCTCGGTACCCCGTGCCAACCTCATTTTCGAGTCTGACGAGACCCTCGTCTGGTTCAAGTCTTCCGATTTAGCTAGGCGCGGATTCTGCGGGCGCTGCGGCGGCAACCTGTTCTGGGAACCGACGGGCGAGGATCGCGTCTCGATTGCTGCCGGTACCCTCGACGGCGCGACCGGGCTCGCAATCGAGAGCCATATCTACACCGAGGACGCCGGCGATTACTACGACCTTCCAGAGCTCTAACCGAACGATTATACTAGTCAGGTAGCTGAGCAACATGTATGAATACGATCTTCTCTCTCTAACCCTGCTTTTCTTCACAGGTGTTCTGGCAGGAGTAATAAACGTGATGGCGGGCGGCGGAAGCAGCATCGTTCTGCCGGTGCTCATATTTCTTGGAATCGATCCCACTGTTGCAAACGGAACAAACAGGGTGGCGATCCTGTTTCAGAATTTCTTTGCGACTCTCTCTTTTAGAAAAGAGGGCGTTGCCGACATGAAAACCAGCATCAAGCTGGCGATTTTCACCCTTCCCGGCGTTCTTGTGGGAGCTTTCGCGGCGGTACGGGTGGGGGATGAGCTTTTCGAGAAGATCCTGGCCGTCGTGCTTATCTTTGTCTGCGCTTCCTTCTTTTTTAAAGTTGATTCTTTCGGCAAGTTGCTTGGCGGACTCGACAGAGAGGGGCGGGGGTGGGTTCTTTACCCTGCACTTGTGCTTATAGGTTTTTACGGCGGCTTTATCCAGGTCGGCGTGGGGATTCTCATAATGGCGGCTATTTACCACCTTATGGGGGCATCGCTTGCCAAGGTAAATGCGCACAAGGTGATTGTGGTGCTTATCTACACGATTCCCGCGATCCTCATATTTTTTCTAAGCGGCAACATAAGCTGGTTCATAGGCATCTGTCTCGCTGCGGGAAATTCGGTCGGCGGATGGTTCGGCGCCACGTTTTCCGTAAGGGGCGGCGAAAAATACATAAGGCTGGCCCTTGTCGTTGCCGTCGGGCTTATGGCTCTTAAGCTTCTCGGGGTGTTTTAGACGCCGGGCGGATGTCACGCGCCGGAGCCCGGGAGAGGATCCGCCGCGGTTTTTCTCAGAAACTCATAAAGGGTGTGATAGATGTTTTTGTTCTGAACCAGCTTCTCGTGAGTCCCCTGCTCCACTACTTCCCCTTTATGGATCACTATTACGTTATCCACGTTTTTTAGGGTTGAGAGCTTGTGGGTTATCACTAGCCTTGTCTGAGAGCCCGCATTATTCCTTATCACTTCCTGTACTCTTTCTTCAGTTTCCGCATCCAGGTGGGAAGTTGCCTCGTCCATTATGAGGAGTTTCGAATCTTTTCTGACCGCTTTTTCGATCGATCGGGCCTGGGTTTCTCCCGAAGAAAACTTTTCGGTTTCGGCTGCCGGGACATCCCGCCCGTCTCTCTCGTCGGATACATCCTTTTCGAACAGGAAAAGGTCCTGGAAGATGGCGGTTATGTTCGAGCGCAGGTACTGGTTTGACAACTCCTCGATGTCTACGCCGTTAAAGAGAATCTGGCCCCTCTGGGGTTTGTAGAATTTAAGGATCAGGTTCACGATGGTTGTCTTCCCCGCTCCCGTGATTCCCACAAGGGCGGCGCTTTCTCCAGGTCCTATTACGAAGGACGCGTCCTTGAGTACCCACTCGAGCTCGTTATACGAAAACCATACGCCCCGGAACTCAAGGGAGCCCTCGGTTGTCGCGGGCACCAGAGATCCGCTTGCCTCGGGCTTTTCCGCCAGAGTGTCGTAGAGGTTCTCGGAGGCGGCAACGGCGGACTGGAAGACGTTGAATTTTTCTGAAAGCTCCTGGATGGGCTTGAATATCATCCTTACGTAGTAAAGAAATGCGAGCAGGGCACCTAGGGAGAGATCGAGGTCCATAACCCCGATTGCACCGTACCACAGGATTATCCCAGTTGCAGCTATGCCCACGTACTCTATGGAAGGGCGGAAAAACACGTAGACCCAGAGCTGCTGTATGTTGGCCCTGTAGTTCTCCGTGTTTACCTCCCAGAATTTCTCGAAGTTTCTTTTTTCTTTTCCGTAAAGCTTAAGGAGTATTATTCCCCTCATGCTTTCGGCGACGAAGGCGTTTAACTTGCCTATGGTTCTTCGGATCTCCCTGTACACCAGTCGAAGCTTCATTCGGAAAATGGAGACCGTGAAAGCAAGAAATGCCGTGAGCCCGACAATTATAAGCGTAAGCCCGACGTTCATTCTGAACATGATCACCAGGGTGCCGATTATGATTATGATGTCCTTTATGAAATGTATAAGAACGGAAGTGTACATCTCGTTTATGGCGTTCACGTCGTTTGTGACGCGGGTGGTTATCCTGCCCACGGGGTTTTGGTCGAAATACTGCTGGGGAAGGGAGAGTATGTGGGAGAGGGTGTGGCTTCTCATGTCGTGCATTATTTTTTGGCCCGAGTAGTGAAGAATGTAGGTAAAAGCGGAGGTGAAGATAAAAATTCCGATTACGGATAAAACCACGTAGAGAGCGAGGGTCCCGAGCCTTTTTATCTGTTTCGAGCGAAGAAGCGACACTTCCTCCTTGCCGAGTGACTCAAGGTCGGAGTGAGCCAGAAACGCTACCCTTTCGGTTTCTTCAAACAATGAGGCGTTTCGGGCAATTATTCCCAGAACCTCCCGCTTTTCATCTCCCTCAAATTCCCCGGAGTCGACCACGACGTATTTTGTCTCGGAGAACTCGACGCCCGAGAGCTCGATTCTGTCCTTTTGCGAGGAGGAGAGCTTTGAGAAATCAACCAGGAATCCTCCGTCCGCAAGCTCAAGCGTGGATTCCGCCCCGAGTCCCGAGAGCGCCCGCTGCGTTTCTTCCCCTCCCTCGGCCCTGCTCCAGGTAGGATAGATATAGTCATCAACCGCGACTTTGATGAGGTAGGGAACCGTGATTTCAAGCGCCGCCGTGGCGATCATCAGAATAAGCGACAGGGCGAAGTAACCGCGGTACTTTCCCAGAAACCCCAGAATCCACCCTAGGATCTTAAGATCGTAAGTTGATTTCCTGTTTCTCTCCAAGTCGCTCATTTGTACATCCTAGACAGACTGCAGTTTTTCAAGCGCGTAGTAGACTCCGCGTCGCTCCACAAGCTCCCCGCGCCCTCCGCTCTCGATTATCTCCCCGTCTTTCATGACCGCGATTCGCGAGAGCCCCACTACGGAGGATATCCTGTTTGAGATTATCACCACCGTGCGCCCGCGCATTGCCTCTATCACGTTTGTTATCACGGTGTTTTCCGTCTGCGGATCAAGGGACGAGAGCACGTCATCGAGTATCAGGACCTCTGGCTTGAGCACCAGAGCCCTCGCTATGGCCAGACGTTGTCTCTGTCCTCCCGAGAGGCTGAGTCCCCGTTCTCCCACCACGGTGTCGAATCCCTTCTGAAACTCCATTATCTGTTCGTATATCCCAGCCGTTTTGGCTGCCTGCTCTACCTGTTCGCGGGTTATGCTCGGGTTTATGAAGGTAATGTTGTCGGAAACCGTTCCGCTGAACACGGTTATTTCCTGTGGCACGTAGACGATGGTTTCCTGAAGGCTTTTTCTCGATATCTCTCTTATGTCGATCCCGTCGATTGTTATTCCTCCCGACTCGGCCTCGTGGATTTTCATGAGCAGCTTCATCAGCGTGGTTTTCCCCGAACCCACAAGCCCCGTTATTCCCAAGGTCGTTCCGCGGGGTATGTGGAGGTTGAGTTTGCGCAAAGCCTGGGTGGAGCCGTAGGAGAAGGAAACCCCGGAGAAACTTATGTCTCCCTTTAGTTCGTAGTCCTTTTCCCCTGCTCGCGTTTCGTCTTTCGGTTCGACAGCGAAAATGTTGTTTAGCCGGTTTATCGAAGCGTTTCCCCTTTTTAGAAGGTCAATCGCCCATCCCATGGCCATCATGGGCCAGGCGAGCATCATGAGGTAGACGAGTATGGCGGTGAATTCCCCCAGGGTTATTTCGGTCCCGATTGCGCCTCTTCCGCCGAAGAAAAGAAACAGGGCCATCGCTAATGAGGGCACAAAATATATAAATGGCTGGAAGGCCGCCCGGATTTTCACGAGGCGTACGTTTTTTTCAAGGTAGTCCGCGCTGGCGCGGTCAAAATCCCCTTCTTCGGCCCGCTCAAGCCTGAACGCCTTTACCACCTTGATTCCCGAGACTGGTTTTCTCGCGCTTTCAGTGAGCTCTGAAAAGGAATCCTGGGAGCGTTGGAATCTACTCTCTATCATGTTTCCGAACTTGTATACGAAGACGGCAAGCGCCGGAAACGGCAAAAACGCGTAGAAGGCCATCTCGGGAGAAATGTAAATCATCGCGGCGAAGATGAAGAAAAACAGGAATACTCCGTCGTATGCTATGAGCAGCCCCAGGCCGCAGGAGAACTTGAGAGTCTCTATATCGTTTACCGTGTGCGCCATCAGGTCGCCGACCTTTCTTCCCGAGAAGAAATCGAAGTTAAGCTTTTGGAGGTGCTCGTAGAAATCGTTTCTGAGCGAATACTCTATTTTCCTCGCCCCGCCCATTATGAAATACCGCCAGCCGAGGCGGAAAAACGCCATGAGCAGCCCGAGACCGAGTATGTAGAGGGAATATCTGGTTATGTGGGAGAAATCCGCGCTCTGCAGGGTGAGCTCGTCTATTATCCACTGGATTACTATGGGAACCGATAGCTGGGCCATATCGACCAGCGTGAGAGAGACGATACCGGTTAGAAACGAGTACCTGTACCGTAAAATAAGGGAGGAGATGCTAGTTTTTCTGACCAACGGTATACGAGTAAATATATTACAGGACCAAAAAGCTAGGCGGCTGCCAAGCCTTGATCCCGTCGGATAAAAAGCAAATTTCAGGCGGCGCGCGACCGCTAAATCATTATACAGTGAAAAACCCGCAGAAGATAATCCGCCGTGTCTAGTGAGAGCGGTTTTTGCCCGGACGGTCGGGGATAGGGTATTTTTTTCGGGCGGAGGCAGATAGCGTGGAGGACGTTTCCTACCAAGTTCCTGCGGGAGTTTCTACGGCGCAGAGGATTATAAAGAAAAGCAGATTCATAGCCACTGTCGGGCGGGCAGGCACGAGAGGCGAGGCCGAAGATTTCATAGAGAGCGTAAGGGCTCTTCACCCCACGGCGAGCCATAACTGCTATGCGTTTTTGGCCTGCGCCCCCGGGGGGACTGATATAGGTTTCGGCGACGACGGAGAGGTCTCGGGAACCGCCGGGCGGCCCATGATGACTCTTTTGGAACACAGCGGCATAGGGGAGATAGCGGCCGTGGTAACCCGGTATTTCGGAGGGATAAAGCTCGGCCCCGGCGGGCTTCTGAGAGCATACACGGATTCCCTGCGGGCGGCCTTGGGGGAACTTGAACTTAAAGAGCACGTTCCGGTGAGGGCCGGGCACCTTGTTTTTTCCTACGCGCATGAGAATTCCATACGGATTCTGTTTGAGAAATCGGGCGTCACGATAACGGGCATCGAGCGCGGGGAGGATGTCCGCTTCGATTTCACGGTTCCTCTCGGCGCCGTCGCAAGCCTTGAAGAAAAGGTCGCTTCCTTGACCAGAGGGAAATCCAGTCTTGTCTGGACATAGGCGCGAGGAGTGCTCGTTGAGAGTGGGCATTCCCTGTTCTGCCGTATGGTCAAAGCCGGTATACTAACTTTCAATCAATCTCTCAGGTGGAGGCGGTTATGAACGTTTACGAGTGCGTAAGATCGCTTAGTTCCGTAAGAAGTTACCTTGATGGGGAAGTTCCGGACGAAGTCATAATGGAGGTCATGGAATCGGGGAGATTCTCGCCGAGCGCCCACAACAATCAGCCGTGGGAATTCGTGCTTATAAAGGATCGCGCAATGCTCCGGGAAATGGGAAAGTATTGCACAAGCGGCAGCTTCATCGTGCAGGTGGCTTTCGCGGTGGTGCTTTTGGTGGACCCGCAAAGCAAGTGGCACCAGATTGACGGTACCAGGGCTGCGCAGAACATGGTTCTAGTGGCGTGGAGCCACGGACTCGGGTCCTGCTGGATAGGAAGAATAGAGAAAGAAGAGCTTAAAAGGTATCTCGGAGTGCCGGAAGAGTTCGACGTCCTCACCGTGCTTCCGTTCGGTTACTTCGACAAAAGGCGGGTCGCTACCGGGAAGCTGAGGAAAAGTCCGGACGAGGTCTTTCATCTGGACGGTTACGGAAAAAGGATTCCGAGGTAAAAGTCTTGCTGGGTTTTTCGCGTGGCGGACGAAAAAACTTACTGACAAAAGATTTTAAATGAAAAAGTATTTTGTCGAATTCATAGGAACTTTTTTTCTCATCTTCACGATAGGGAATGTGGTTATCGCTCCCGGCGCCGGGCTTTTCGCACCTCTGGCCATAGGGGCCGTGCTCACCGCGATGATTTACGCGGGGGGCCATATCTCGGGAGCGCACTATAACCCAGCCGTGACGATGGCGTTCTGGTTCAGGGGAAAAATGAATTCGAGAGATGTCTTTCCCTATATGGTAACGCAGGTAGTTGCGGGCGTTCTGGCCGCCTTGGCCGTTCTGTTTGTAAAGGGAGCCCCCGAGATCTCGTCCATGGAGATATCTCCCCTCCCGGCTCTCATCGCGGAAACCCTTTTCACCTTTGCGCTTTGTCTGGTGATACTCGAAGTCGCGACTTCGAAGGCGACGCAGGGCAATTCCTATTACGGCATCGCCATAGGGTTCGTGGTCATGGCGGGGACGTACGCGGTCGGGAATATTTCGGGGGGAGTTTTCAATCCCGCGGTGGCGGTGGGAATAATCATAATGGGAATCGTGGACCCCTCCTCCATATGGATTTACCTGTGCGCGAATTCTATCGGGGGCTTTTTCGCGCCGGCGGTCTACAAACTCATCCACTCGGATGAGTGACTCAGCGGTGCAAAACGTGAGGACTGTGCGGAATGAATCTTAAGAAACTTGGAAACACGGAAGTTCTCGTTCCCGAGATCGGACTCGGCACGTGGAGCTACGAGGGAGGAGTGGAACCTCTGAGGGCAGGCATCAAGCTTGGGGCTTCGCTCATAGACACCGCCGAGGGATACTACACGGAGGACATAGTCGGTGAGGCCATCCTTCCCTTCAGGGACGAGGTCATTATAGCGACCAAGGTTTCGGGAAGAAATCTCGCCCACGACAGCGTTCTTAGATCCTGCGAGGCGAGTCTTGAGAAGCTTGGCGTGGACTGCATAGATCTTTACCAGATACACTGGCCGAATCCCGTCTATCCGATAGACGAGACGATGAGGGCGCTTGAGAAGCTGGTTGACCGCGGATGCGTGAGCTACGTCGGGGTGAGCAATTTTTCCGTGAGACAGATGCGCGAGGCGCAGCACTGTTTCCCCAACTACCCTATAGTCTCAAACCAGGTGCTCTACAACCTTAGATCAAGGAGCATAGAAAGAGAGTTGCTTCCCTACTGCCTGGATAACGACGTAACAGTAATGGCCTACACCCCCCTTGACGCCGGAAGGCTCTGCCGTCGCGGAGACTGGGTTTTATCCAGGATAGCGGCAGAGACTGGAAAGACGGAGGCTCAGGTTGCCCTTAACTGGTGTGTTTGCCATGAGAACGTCATCGTGATTCCGAAGGCGGATTCGGTCGCGAAAACGGTTGAGAACTGCGGGGCTTCGGGGTGGAGACTTTCCCCGGAGCAGTTGCGCATGCTCGAAGAGTGGTTCTGAGGTTTCGTTTTACGGTTCCATTATGTGATATACTTAGCAGATTGAACACGGAGTAATGAGGAGGAGAGTGTGTGATGAGTTTAAAAAAAACGCTTTCACTTTTGGTTTTCTTTTTTGTTTTGGCTTTCTTTTCTTTTACCGACCCCGCTTCGGCGAGCGAGCTTGATACGGGCGATACCGCCTGGATACTGATTTCAACCGGGCTTGTTCTTTTCATGATGATTCCCGGGCTTGCGCTTTTCTACGGGGGTCTGGTCGGCAAAAAAAACGTTCTTTCGGTGCTCATGCAGTGCTTTTCGATTACCGCTGTAGTGACGGTTATATGGACGTTTTTCGGTTACAGCATGGCTTTTGACACTACCGGCATGGTAGCGGGAGAGCTTGGGGTAAATGCCTTTGTGGGAGGCTTCTCAAAGGCGTTTCTGGCTGGTGTGGGTATCGATACTCTTTCGGGAACGATCCCGGAAGTTCTGTTTTTCGCCTTCCAGCTTACTTTCGCAATCATAACCCCGGGACTTATAATCGGGGCGTTCGCCGAGAGAATGAAGTTCTCGGCCATGCTCCTGTTCAGCGCCCTGTGGGTGATCTTCTGCTATTTCCCGATTGCGCACATGGTCTGGGGGGGAGAGGGCTCCTACCTCGGAGACATGGGAGTGATTGACTTTGCAGGCGGAATAGTCGTCCATATCACAGCGGGTACCGCAGCCCTTGTGGCGGCGATACTGGTTGGGGCCAGGAAAGGCTATCCAAGGCAACTTGCGCTTCCGCACAACCTCACTCTTACGATGATAGGAACCGCGATGCTCTGGGTCGGATGGTTCGGATTTAACGGGGGAAGTGCCCTTGCGGCCGGGGGACAGGCGGCCATGGCGGTCGTAGTGACCCAGATTTCTCCATGCGTTGCCGCTCTCACCTGGATATTCCTTGAAAGCGTGAGGTCGGGCAAGCCCAGCGCCCTGGGTTTTGCGACAGGAGCTATCGCTGGTCTTGCAGCCATAACTCCCGCCTCGGGTACCGTGGGACCGATGGGGGCCATAGTAATAGGATGCGCGTCTTCCGTTCTGGCCTACATAGCGGCAACCTATATCAAGTTCCGTTTCAAGTATGATGACGCTCTTGACGTCGTGGGAGTCCACGGAGTCGGAGGCCTTGTCGGAATTATACTGGTTGCGATTTTCGCGTCGACTTCTTACGGCGGGTCAATTGCGGACCTAGACATAGGCGCACAGCTCGGCATACAGGTCTACGGAGGCATATTCGCGGTCGTTTACACCGCTGTAGTAAGCTATATAGTGCTCAAGGTTGTCGACATGCTCGTCGGGCTCAGGGTCGACGAGGATGGAGAGAGCCAGGGTCTTGACATAACGGATCACGGGGAAGAGGGCTACCACGGCATCTAGAGTGGGAGCAGATATCTGCGCTCGCATGGTTTATGTATGAGCTTTCCTGCGCGGGAAACTATGGTCTGCGCCTGCGGGTACTCCGTCGGGGACCCGTGGGTGGTTCCGAAGCAGAGATACTCTCTTTTCGGCTGGTTCGTGATGAGTTGCGGGATAAGCTATCCGCCGAAGCGGATCAACATAGAGTGTGATCGCTGCGGGGCGGTTTTCGACGTAATCGAGGGAAACAGAAAATTCCTTGAGGATTATATGCTCCGCAACCGCTGATCACATCTTGTACTTGCCGAAATCCTCATCCGGTATGTCTTCGAGGACATCGCCCGCGCTTTGGCCCTTATCCCCGACTTTTACGCTGAGAGCGGCTTTTATCACCTCTTCGTCGACCATGATGCGGCACCCGGTTCTGAGTGCTATCGCTATGGCGTCGCTCGGGCGGGAATCCACCAGGAGTTCCTCTCCGTCTTTTTTGATGCGAAGGCGAGCGTAAAAGGTGTTTTCCCGAAGTTCCGTGATCTCTATTTCGATGACTTCGTAGCCGGTGGCGGCGATTACGTTTTTCAGAAGATCGTGGGTGAGAGGTCTCGGTCTCGGAGTTTTTTTGATCTCCATGGCTATGGCGCTTGCCTCCTCGAATCCTATCCAAAGCGGAAGACTCCTTTCCCCTTCCTCTTCATTCAGGATGACGACGGGCATATCGGTAAACGGGTCGGCGACTATGCAGGAAACCTTCATCTCAAGAAACATTTTTTCTCCCTCCCTGTGTTAATTCAGATATTGTCCTCTGAGCGAATTCGCAAGTCCTTCAGTTATCCTTACGTCCACCATTTTTCCGATAAGCTCTTTTTCTCCCGGGAAATTGACTATCCTGTTGTGCTCTGTTCTCCCGGAAAGCCACGAGGAGTCGTTTCTGCTCGCATCCTCAACCAGCACCTGCTCGGATTTGCCTATCCTCTTCGCGTTCTTCGCAAGAGTAATTGCCCGCTGGTATTCCTGAAGGCGCGCGAGCCTCTGGCCTGCCGTCGAGTCTTCCACCCTTTCTTCCGATCTCCAAAGCTCCTCCCCCACCGTTCCGGGACGCGGCGAGTACTTGAATGAAAAGGAGCTGTCGAACTCCACTTCTTCGACAAGGCTCATCGTCTGCTCGAAGTCATCTTCTGTTTCCCCGGGAAACCCTACTATTATATCAGAAGACACGGCTATGTCCGGCATGGCGTCCCTGAGCCTGTTAACCGAATCTATGTACCAGCTCCTCGTGTAGGTCCTGTTCATGAGTCTTAGCACCTTGTCCGAGCCCGACTGCACAGGCAGATGAATGTGACGGCATACCTTGGGCACGTCTGCCATTGCCTCCACCATTTTTTTCGTTATGTCTCTAGGATAAGAGGTCGTGAACCTCACTCTCTCAAGACCGTCAAGCTCCCCGAGCACCCGAAGCAGGTCCCCGAACTTAAGCCCGTCCAGCTTCCACGAATTTACCGTCTGTCCTATAAGGGTTATTTCCTTCACTCCTTTTGCGATAAGGTGCCGGGCTTCGGCAATCACGTCCTCGATAGGCCTGTTAACCTCGGAGCCTCTTACCGTAGGCACTATGCAGTAAGCGCATTTTTTGTTGCATCCCTGCTGTATGGACACAAATGCCGTGGGTTTTCCCTCCTGGTGGTAGGGAAGGACATCGAACGGCTCCTGAACGTCAAAGGACGTTTCGACGGGCCTTGATTTCTTCTCCCGTATTTCTTCTATAAGCCGCGGAAGTTCTGGAATCGCGCGGGGTCCGAGAACGAAATCAAGATGCGGTATCCTGCGGATGAGTTCCTCTCCGTAAAGCTGCGCCACGCATCCGGACGCCCCGACTATAAGCTCCGGGTTTTTCGCCTTGAGGTGCTTGAAGCGCCCAAGGCTGCTGAGGGCCTTCTGGTCGGCCTTTTCCCGTATGGCGCACGTGTTTACGATTACTATGTCGGCCTCTTTTGGGTTTTCGGTGATGCTGGCGCCGAGAGCGTTTTTTATCCTGTCCGAGTCGTACTCGTTCATCTGGCAGCCGTAGGTCTCGAGGTAGAGGGTGTCGGTTTTCATGACAATTGGAAATCGTAACGCATGGTAATATAAGTATCAAGTTAGGGAGGAGGGAGACTCCCGGGAAATTTGGTTGAACCGGTAAGTTTTGATTGTTCTTGCGAACCCATTAAAATACAAGTTCAGGACGCCCCGATTTGTGGGCGTCAAAGCGGGACCTTGCTTTCCGGTTCCCTTGTCGCGGCTCAGAGCTCTGACCTACGGAGAAAGCTGCTGATGAACAACAACAAGACGGGATCCGGTTCCTCCGGCGGCGCAGCCCCGGAAGGAACATTTGCCTGGATGGCCGATCTAACCCCGGCGCAGTGGAAAATCTTCGGGGTGACCTTTTCGGCGTGGACGTTCGCCGCCATGAATATCCTGCTTTTCACCTTCGTGGCGGTAAGCATAAAGGAAGTCTTCAGCCTTTCTCCCGAAGCTGTCGGATGGCTTTTTTCGGTAGCGCTTTTTTCCACCGCTCTCGGCGGGATTCTTTTCGGCGTAATTTCGGACTATATAGGAAGGGTAAAGGCCATTATTCTCACCATATTCTTTTACTCTTTTTTCTCCGGTCTCTGTGCGTTTTCTCCCAACATTCTGTTTCTTGTTGTTTGCAGCGTGTTTCTTGGTCTCGGCATGGGAGGCCAGTGGGCCTCGGGAAAAGTTCTTGTCGCGGAAACGTGGCCTAGGGAGCACAGGGGAGCTGCTGTAGGCATGGTGCAGAGCGGATGGTCGGTCGGTTACCTGCTGATCACGCTTCTTGCCGCCCTTATACTTCCCCGCTTCGATGTTGAAGTGGGATGGAGAGTGCTTTTTCTTGTGGGGGCGGTTCCGCTGCTTCTTATTTTCTATGTGTGGCGGAATATCGATGAACCGGAGATATGGCGCAAGACGTCACGGATGAGAAAGGAGAAAAAGCTCGGAGAAGGACAGGAGTTCACCCTGAGCCAGATATTCAAGGGAGGGCTTCTGCGTTACACCGTGCTGGCCACCATTCTTACCAGCTTCTGCATGATCGCTTACTGGGGTCTTATGTTCTGGGTTCCGCAGTTTCTCGCAAGGCCCGTGGAAGAGGGGGGAGTCGGGCTCGGTATGAAGGGATTCATATGGTTAGTGCCGCTTAACATCGGAGCTTTCCTGGGACACAACTCTTTCGGCTGGATAAGCGACAAGCTGGGGAGAAGGCCGGTTTTCTCCGCCTTTCTGGTGATTCTGGGCATACTCATTTATTTCTTCGGACAGTCAACTACCTTGACTCAGGTTCTCATATTCGGTCCGCTGGTAGGGTTTTTCGGAGCCGGTTTCTATTCAGGGTTCGGATCCATATTCGCCGAACTGTTCCCGACCAGAACAAGGGCCACCGCCCAGGGGTTTTGCTACAATGTGGGAAGGGGAGTATCGGCTCTCGCGCCGCCTCTTGTGGGTTACATGGCGGGAATAAAAGGTTACGGTCCGGGGCTTGTTACAGTCTCGGTTTTTGCCTTTGCTGCCGCGATTATCGTTTTTACCCTCCCTGAAACCAAAGGCAAGGAACTTGACATATAGAGGGTTGGGGGCTTTTGCCCGCGGCTCGCTTGCCTTCTTCTGCGTTTCGACTGAGTTTCGGGCTGTAGTTTCCGTGTATGAAAACTCCTTCAGGTCCGCGGAGACCGTAAAATCCGGCTCATTGAGATTTAAGCCTGCTCCGGGACACCGGACTCTGTTTTTCGTACATTATTTCCGTATGTTACAATGACGCTACCGGGTTGTTGAAATGAGGAAATAAAAATGGCAAACAGGCAGTCGGGATTTCAGTCAGCAGGTGATTCGGGCCGAAGAGGGCTGTTTGGTTGGACAGCCGATATTAACGAGCATCAGTGGAAATCCTTCATAGCGGCCTCTCTAGGATGGCTGCTTGACGCGATGGACCTTCTGCTTTTCGCTTTCGCGGTCGGAAGCATCGCGGAGGTCTTCAACCTGTCTCCCGAAGCCGTCGGCGGACTTTTCTCCGTAACGCTTTTCGCCTCTGCTTTCGGGGGAGCGCTTTTCGGCGTAATTTCGGACTATATAGGAAGGGTAAGAGCGCTTACCTACACGATTCTTCTTTACTCCTTTTTTACCGGTCTCAGCGCGTTTTCTCCGAACATCATATTCCTTCTCGTGTGCAGGGTGTTTCTCGGTCTCGGCATAGGAGGCGAGTGGGCATCGGGCGAGGTGCTCGTGGCCGAAGCGTGGCCGAAGCAGCACAGGGGAAAGGTTATCGGGATGGTGCAGAGCGGCTGGGCAGTCGGCTACACACTGGCGGCCCTGCTGGCTACCTTGATACTCCCGTATTTCGATGTGAACCTCGGATGGAGAATACTTTTCCTTATCGGAATAACCCCCGCATTTCTTCTTTTCTACGTGCGGCGCAATCTGGCTGAACCGGAGATATGGCGTAAGACGTCCCAGATGAGAAAGGAGAAAAAGCTCGGAGAGGGGCAGGAATTTACCCTCAACCAGATATTCAAGGGAGAGCTTTTGCGTTATACCTTCCTGTGCACCCTTCTCACGAGCCTGTGCATGATCGCTTACTGGGGTCTTATGTTCTGGGTTCCGCAGTTTCTCGCAAGACCTATTGAGGAGGGGGGAGTAGGACTGGGTGTTAAGGGGTTTATCTGGATCATACCTCTTAACATCGGGGCCTTTCTCGGGTGCAACACTTTCGGCTGGATAAGCGACAGGTTCGGCAGGCGGCCGGTTTTCATTGCCTATCTTCTGATGATGGCCGTGCTGATTTACTTCTTCGGACAGTCAACAACCCTCACCTAGGTTATCATACTCGGTCCGCTGGTAGGGTTTTTTGGGACGGGTTTTTACTCCGGGTTCGGAGCTCTATTCTCCGAGATATTCCCGACCAGAGCTAGAGGCACCGCCCAGGGTTTCTGCTACAATGTGGGAAGAGGAGTATCGGCCATCGCGCCGCCTCTTGTGGGCTACGTGGCGGGAATCAAGGGTTACGGCCACGCCCTTGTCACCGTTTCGGTTTTTGCCATCTTGGCCGCTTTTGTAGTTCTGACCCTTCCTGAAACCAAAGGCAAGGAACTTGACATATAGATGGTCAGGGGTTCTTGCCTGCATGGCCGGGGGAACATTATGCGATAAGCGAGGGATTACCTTCGCTCGGCCGAGAACAGTGTATGAAGCGTCAAGCTAAATAAATAATTCCCTCTTAATCCGTTTGACACTTTCTTATAGATTTAGTAGGTTAGCTTTTCTAGAAATTCTAACGTTAATAGGCAGTTGTGTTTTAGACATGAATAGCAAGAATCGATGGATATTCTTTGGGGTGGCGGTATCTATTTTGTCAGCGGTGTCTTTCACTCCTCTGGTAATTCCCTATGGAGTGGCGGAGCCATATTTTCTGGGACTTCCTAGGACTCTGTGGGCTGGGTTGGGAATATCACTCTCCATATACGTGCTGCTTGTTTTGGCAATGCTTACGTCCGGTGACCAAGGGTAGTCTGCTTATATAAGAGGAAGAAATAGACATGAACAGGGGAATGGCATTTGTTATAGTTGCACTGGTATATCTTGCAGTGTTGATATCCCTTGCCGTCATAGGAAACAGGAAAAACAAAGGGGATGAGTACCAATTCCTTCTCGCGGGCGGCAGTCTTGGAACTATAATTGGCTTCTTAACCTTTTTCGCTACCCTCTACAGTACATTCATATTGATAGGGATGCCCAATTTCTTCCGCGTACACGGCGTGGGAACGTGGATATTCCTTGGCGTTACCGATATGGCTTTAGCAGTTTTCACGCTTTGGCTCTCACTCAAATTAAGGGAAAGGATCGCTTCAACGGATTTTCGGAGCATATCGGACCTGCTGCGTGAAACTTTTAGTTCCCGTGGAGTTTTCGTGTATGTTCTGGGCCTTGTCATATTTCTCGTTCCCTACATAGCAATTCAAATAAAAGGAGCGTCGGGCATTCTAGCCCACATTGTTCCCTATGAAGTTCCCCAGTGGGGTTGGGCTGTCACTATACTGTTTCTTATGTATCTGTACTCTTCCATAGGAGGACTCAGGGGTATTATGTACTGTGATTCGCTTCAGGGAATTGTACTGTTTACCGTTATATGGATAATGGCATTTATTGTTTTGGATAACTTTGGAGGTATTGGAAAGTTAGTTCAGGCCGTAGCGGAGGAGGAACCTGCACTGTTATCTACTCCCGGTCCCAAGGGGTTGTTATCCGTTCAGTGGCTTATTGCGGGATTTATATCAATTGTGCTGCTACCTGTGTCGCAACCTCAGCTGACTTCGAGGCTCAGCATTCTTAAGGGTCTGAACGAGAGACGCAAAATTCCGGTCTTGCATGCGTCTTTCACCTTCCTGCTTCTTATAGCGGGGCTTATAATTGGTTTATACGGTGCAGTTGCAATACCGGCCAAAACGGGTCCGGAATTCATCGGCAAACTGATACTTGAACAGAATCCTGTTGTAGGTGCCGTTGCCTTGATAGGCATTCTGGCGGCGGCTATGTCCACGTCTGACTCTCAGTTTTTCGCTCTTGGATCCGAGATCAACAATGCTCTTGGCAGGTTTAGCAGGAAGTTAAAAGTATCTCCTATTGTTTTTGTGAAGCTGGTTATACTGGTATTTTGCATAGCCTCTTTCATTGTTGCTATGAAGAGTTCTCAGGGAATTATATCTCTTGCTGTGTCGGGATTCATGGGTACTGCTCTCATGGCGCCTATGGTTCTTACCGCAATTCTATGCAAGGGAAGAAGCTTCAATTCCGTAATCCCGATTGTTACAGTTATCAGCTTGGTTGTGTTTTTACTGTCGCTTTTCGGACTCGTACCGAAAATGATAATGGGTTTACGCATAGATCTGATTCTGCTCGCCATCAATACGCTGGTTACGATTTTAGTGGTTTTAACCGAACTGAAAAAAACAAATAAAGCATTCCAGTAGATGTCTTGAGACCACGAATTGTTAAAAGACTATCCCGCCTAAATTCCTCCTTTCAATACAGACCTCCAACAGTTTCCGCGCTGGCTTAGTGCCGTTTTTATAGTTCTATAATCTGAAAAGTATTCTCAAAATCATTTAAAATATATTTAGATTGTTGAGTTGAACAGCTTCCTGGATCTTGACGTATAGCGGCTTTTGATTTTTTGCATCTCATGCGCGAAAAAATTCTTGAGCTTTCCGAATCTTTTCCTTCCACAACCGGGGTTTACATAATGAAAGGGGCGGACGGCACCCCGGTCTACATAGGCAAGGCCAAAAACCTTCGCGCCCGGGTGATGTCCTATTTCCAGAGGGGAAGCGACAGGGGACAGATACCGTATCTGGTAAGGGAAGTCGACTCGATCGACTACGTGGTGACCGAGGGAGAAAGCGAAGCCCTTTTCATCGAAAACTCCCTTATAAAGCGTCACAAACCGAAGTACAACATACGTCTTAAGGATGACAAGACGTTTTCGTCTCTTCGCCTCTCGGTGGGAGAGAGATTCCCCAGGCTTTCGCGCACGAGGAGGATACGGGATGACGGGGCGCTTTATTTCGGTCCGTTCGCATCGGGGAAGTTTCTTAAGAACACGGTGAACCTCGTCCACAGGCTTTTTCCTCTCAGGGACTGCACCCAGAGCAAGTTCGAAAGGCACAGCACCCGACCCTGTCTTAATTATTTTATGAAGCTTTGCTCGGGCCCCTGCGCGGGCAAGATCTCGGAGGAGGACTACGGAGAACTTGTAAGCCAGGCCGCGTCGTTTCTTCGGGGCGAGAGAAAAAAACTTGTGAGGATGATCAGGGATATGATGGAGAGAGCCTCAGAGGAGGGAAGGTATGAAAACGCCGCCTACTACCGGGATCAGCTTGTAAGCCTGAAGGAAAACGCCGAGATAGAGAAGGTTACTTCCTCAAAGTTTGAAGACATGGACATAGTGGGTTTTTACAGGGACTCCGAGCACTATGAGTTTACCGTACTGCTCTCAAGGGGCGGCTCGGTGGTCGACAAGCTCGATTTTTCCGTAAAAAGCCCCCACGGCGATGAGGCGGAATGCGTGAGAGAGCTTCTCGGCAGGTTTTATTTCTCCGACCACTACGTTCCGAAGAGGGTTCTCCTGCCTCTTTCCATAAGAGACCGCGAGGGATACTCGGAGTGGCTTACCGAGAAAAGGGGGAAGAGGGTTTACGTCGAGACACCCCGAAGGGGGCCTAAGAGCGAGCTCGTGCGCTTTGCGATGAAAAACGCGCGGGAGAGTGCTTTGAGAAAAGCCGAGGAAAAAGCCAAGCAGGGCACGCTTCTTCGAGGTATAAGAAAGTCGGCCGGCATAAAACGGGTGCCTTACACCATAGAATGCTTCGACATATCTAACATCCAGGGACACCAGACGGTCGCCTCGCTGGTGAGGTTCCGAAACGCGAGGCCTGAGCGGGACAGGTACAGAAGGTACAGGATCACGGCTACCTCGGGCCAGGATGATTTTCGGTCGATGTACGAGGTTGTCTACAGGAGAGCTCTTCGGGCGGGGGATGATAACTGGGATCTTCCGGATCTCATGCTTATAGACGGGGGCAAGGGGCAACTGAACGCCGCCCACGCGGCGCTTCGGGACTGCGATGTGGAGAACGAGGTCGATCTTGCCTCAATAGCGAAAACCGAAGGACGGGGGGGAATCGACAGGATTTACGTGCACGGAAAGGGCGAACCCTGCGATTTTTCGTCAAACAAAAAGGGCGTTTACTTCCTGATGAGGGTAAGAGACGAAGCGCACCGCTTCGCGATTACCTATCACAGGGAATTGAGGAAAGGCAAGACCCTGACTTCCCAGATGGACGGCGTTCCCGGCATAGGGAAAAAAAGGAAGCTTCTGCTTCTTAACCATTTCGGAAGCGTAGAAAAGATAAAAGGGGCCACCGCCGAGGAACTCGCCTCCATAAAGGGCATGACGAAACAGGCCGCGCGCAACGTAAAGCAGTTTCTGCGCTAACCAGACGGCAAGTCCGTCCTTTTTTCTGCTGAACGAAAGTGTCGCCGTTTTAGAATGCGGGCTAATCCTGAAGGCAGAGTTCGAGAATAGCCTTTCCCGCGTGAAGCTTGTTCTCGGCCTGCGTGAAGGCGATGCAGCTGGGACCGTCCATTACTCCTGCGGTTATCTCTTCTCCCCTGTGGGCCGGAAGACAGTGCATTATCAGGGGCTTTTTGCGGCAGAAGGAAAGAAGTTTCTCGTTTACCTGAAAGGGTCTGAAAACCTTGGTGCCCTTTTTCTCCTCCCCCATGCTTACCCATACGTCGGTATAGATCACGTCAGCGTCTCTTACCGCGGAGGCGGGGTCGTAGGTGACTTCAATTTCCGAGTTTCCGAGTTCCGTGGCCTCGCCCAAAATCGTCGGGTCGGGCTCATGTCCCGGGGGAACTGCAACCGAAAGATCAAAGCCCATTATCGCGGAGGCGGCCACGAAGGAATTGGCGATATTGTTTCCGTCGCCGAGAAAAGCAAGCCTGAATTTTTCGGGATTTATTCCCTGCTCCGAGATTGAAAAGAGATCGGAAATTATCTGCGTTGGATGTTCAAGATCAGTAAGGGCGTTTATCACGGGAACTGTCGAGTTCTCGGCGAGTTCCACGGCCTTTTCCTGTCCGTAGGTTCTTATTATTATCCCGTCAAGATAGGAGGAGAGGATTTTCGCCGTGTCGGCTATGGTTTCCCCCCTTCCGAGCTGGGTATCCGCCGGATTCATGTAAATCGCCTGGGCGCCCAGGTCGAAAAGGCCCGCTTCGAAGGAAAGCCTCGTTCTGGTCGACTGTTTTTCAAAAAGGAGACCCACCGACATGCCTTCGAGGCTTTTTGGGCTTTCCCCCTGTTTTTTCAGTTCCTTAAGTTCGCCGGCGCGGCGGATTATTCCCCTGATCTCACTTTTTTTAAAGTCTGAGACGGCAAGAAGATTCCTACCCACTTGAAACTACCTCCTCAATGGATTTGGTTATTACGGCGACGGCAAAGTCAATCTCTTCCTCGTTCGTGTTAAGCGGGGGAAGAATCCGAAACACGCGTTCAACAGTGAGTATAACCAGAAGACCGTTTTTAACTGAAACCGAAAAGCAGTCCTGCGCGAAATCCCTGTCCGAGAACTCAATCCCGACTATAAGCCCCTTTCCCCTTACCTCGCTTATATGCTCGGGATATTTTTTCCGGACATCTTCAAGTCTGTCGAGAAAGTAGTCTCCGAGTTCTCCCGCTCTTTCAGACAGGTTCTCCTGAAGTATCGTTTCAATCGCGGCGCAGGCCGCCCCCGCGGCCAGAGGATTTCCGCCGAAAGTGCTTCCGTGCGCTCCGGGGGTGAAGTGCTTCGCCACGTCCTCCGTGGCCAGAACCGCTCCGCACGGCACTCCGCCGCCGAGAGCCTTTGCGAGTGCCATTATATCGGGCCTTATGTCCTCGTGTTCATGGGCAAACAGTTTTCCCGTCCTTCCCATTCCGACCTGGATCTCATCAAGTATGAGCAGCATGTCGCTTTTCCCGCAGATTTCCCTTACCTGCCTTAGGTATCCCGGGGGCGGAACGATGACTCCGTTTTCTCCCTGTACCGGTTCGAGAATGACCGCGCAGGGGTTTGTCTCGGCGGCCAGGCGGGCGATCGCGTCGGGATCCGCGTAGGGAGCGAAGTGGAATCCCTCAAGAAAAGGGGAAAACCCCTCTCTGTATTTTTCCGATTCCGTGGCGCTAAGCGCTCCGAAAGTCCTTCCGTGAAAAGCTCCTTCGGTTGAAATGACCGCAAATCTTCCGCCGTTCTGCGCTCCCCATTTCCTGGCGAGCTTTATCGAGCCTTCAACGGCTTCGGTTCCGCTGTTACAGAAAAACACCCTGTCCGCAAACGAATTTGAAACGAGCATCTCGGAGAGCGCGCCCTGGTTTTCTATGTTAAAGAGGTTTGAAGTGTGAACCAGAGTGGCGGCCTGGGATGTTATGGCGTCCGTGATACTAGGGTGACAGTGCCCGAGGTTGTTAACGGCTATCCCGGTCGTGTAGTCAAGATACTTCTTCCCTTCCGTGTCCCAGAGCCACGAACCGCTTCCCTTCCGCATTGTTATGGGAAGACGGCTGTAGGTCTCCATCAGGTATTTTCCCCGCGGGTCTTCCATGTTCCCTGGCCTCAAAGGGTTATCTCCGTCCCTATTCCCGAATCGGTAAGAAGCTCGAGTATGAGAGCCCTTTTTACTCCCCCGTTTATTATGTGCACCTTGCTAACCCCTTCTTCCAGAGCCTCAAGCGCGCACATTACCTTGGGGATCATTCCGCTGTTTATCGTCCCGTCCCTGATAAGCTTCTCGGCCTGCTTCTTAGTCACGGAGGATATGAGCTTTCCTTTCTTGTCCAGGATGCCGTCAACGTTGGTCAGCAGTATGAGCTTTGCGGCGCGAAGCGCTCCCGCTATCTTCCCCGCCGCGTGGTCCGCGTTTATGTTGTAGGTGGTTCCGTCTTCCCCCCATCCTATGGGAGCTATAATCGGAATGATATCCTTGCTTTCAAGCGTCCTGATTACCTCGGGGTTTATTTCATGAACTTCGCCCACGTAGCCGAGGTCTGCGTCCTCGGGAACATCTATATGGTGGTTAGCGGCGAATTTTTGAAGGTCGAATTTTTTAGCCTTTATAAGCTTTCCTTCCTTGCCTGAGAGTCCCACCGTTCCCATCTGGTGGCGGTTTATCGACGTTACGATCTGCTGGTTTATCTTTCCGACAAGAACCATCTCGACCACTTCCATTACCTGCCTGCTGGTTACGCGGAGCCCGGCTATGAAGTCGGATTTTATTCCCAGAGTGTCGAGATGCTCCTGAATCTGGGGTCCTCCTCCGTGCACTACTACCGGTTTTATCCCGACGTACTTCATCAGTGTGAGGTCGCGCACGAAATTCGAAAGATCTTCCCTGCCTACGCTTCCACCGTACTTGACCACGACGGTTTTGCCGTGAAACGCCTCTATGTAAGGGAGGGCCTCAACCAGTATTTCCGCCCTTTGGGCTGAACTGTTCATGAAAAACTCCTTTCTGCGAAAAAAAACATTATATAGCAACCGGGGTTTTTATTACAACACCCAGGGATAATCATATATGAGAATTCGGGTTCCGGGGCCGAGGAGAAGACAGTAGTGTCCGGGATTGAAAAATCTTCTAAAGACGCGAAAACGCCTAGGGGGTGGAGAAGGAATTTCCGCCTGGGAATTCTCGTTTCAGCCACCGCGGCTGCGGCCACTCATAATCGCCCCGGGGCACAATTGCCGGTTCGTCAGCTCTTGTGCCGGTAGGTCAGCTGAACTCCGAATATTCTGCCTTTTGCAAGCGGTGCGAACGTGCCGCCAAGAGGTGCCGACAGAGGTGGAGCGCCCAAGGTGGTGGGCAGCTGGCTGTCGCCCCCATGCTTGACTTCGTCAAGCAGGTTCTTGCCGTAAAGACCGATTGAGAACCGGCCGTTTGCGGGAATGATGTCAATCCCGGCGTCAAGTATGTTCTGCTCCAGTATATAGCCCCTGTTGTCATCGGTGAAGTATGACTTGTCGCGATAAGCGTAGCTTATCCGGGACGTCATCCGCCCCCAACTGGCTGCTCCCGTGTCGTGGGTAAGTCCCACGCTGTAAGTCCACTTCGCGGCGCGGGGAGGCTCTAAATCTAGATCTTTTACGTCAAGAGTCCCGTCTCGATTAAGGTCATATTTTATTTTGGTGTACTCGGGATTGACGTACCCTACGGAACCGGTCAGGAACAGGCTCTCCGCTATGGCGAACAGGCCGTCAAGCTCAAAGCCATAGGCCTCAACATCGGCGGTGTTGTCGATCAACTGAACTATACCGAGTAATGGATCGGGAAAGTTAATTTCCCTTTGCATGTCATCAATCATGTTGTAGAAGGCTGCTCCGTATAGACGGCCGCGGTCTTTTGTGACCTTGAATCCGGCCTCGAAGCTGTCGATCGTCTCTTCATCATACGGTCCCGGGGGGTAGTCGGGCGAAAGGTTGCGGAGGTTGTAGCCTCCGGAGCGAAATCCTCTGGTCCAGTGTCCGTAAACGTTGGCTTCGCCGCTTATGTAATAAGTGGCGCCGAACTTGGGCGACCAGCTGTGCCATGTCTCCTCATCTATGAAATCAAACTCGCAGTCGGGACCTTCAACGATATTGCAAGACGGTAGCGGCGCAAGGGGACTACTGGTGGGAATCAAAGCTATTTCGCCCTCCCTTTTGTCGCGCGTGTACCGCGCACCCGCGGTGAGCGTCAGCTGGCTTGTGAGATCATAGTCCAGAGAGAGGAACAGACCCAGAGTTTCAACGTCGTAGTTTCCGCCTCCGAACTGGGACACGTCCGTTCCTGGCGGGAAGGGAAGACCCGATGCCGCTATAGCGTCGGTAAGCAGAGAGCGGTGCTCGCTGTAGTTGATCTTGTTGCTAAAGTAGTAGACTCCCGTAGTCGCATTGAGTCTTTCAAGAAACCTGCCCGTGTAACGCAGCTCGTTACTCCACTGCCTGTAATTGCTCCATGCCTGCGCGTTCATGAGTTCAAGCGGCGAGGCGTCGAGATCAACTGACGAGAAGGTTTTTGAATCGCGCCAGCCGAAAATGTTTGTTATCGTGCCGTCGCCGAAACCCACGTCCCAGTCCATCTGGGCGGCGAAGAAATGAGCTTCGTTTTCCCTTTGGCCTTCATGATTGATGCTGAAGTCGTGGCTGTCTCGGGCAAAGTTAGCCGCCGCGTTTGAGACGCCGAATCCGTTTGTGTGGTTCTGTGCCGCGGGGCCGTCGCCGTCGATGCTATCGTACTGGTATCGGAGTACCAGGCTCAGGTCGTCTGTGGGTTCCCAGACGAGCACCGGCCGCACCATCCGGACGTCTAGGTCGCCGAAAGCTTCGCCGGTGTGAAGGTTCTTGAACCAGCCGTTATCCTGGTTGGTGTACGCGGTTATCCTGGCGCTAACGGTTTCGCCCAGAGGGCCTCCCACAGTACCCATGTAGTAGCTGTTTAGGTTTTCTCCTCCTCCTTCAAACGAAGTGCGAACGGACATCTCCAGAGTGTCTCCGGGTTTTTTGGTGTTCACCAGTATTGCGCCCCCGGTCACGTTACGCCCGAAAAGCGTTCCCTGTGGACCTCTAAGCACCTCGATGCTCTCGATGTCAAGCGTGTCGAACAGGGCGCCGCCGATGTTGGCCCCGAAATACACGCCGTCGACGAACACTCCCACGGTCGGGTCAACGGACGGTATGGAGCTGTTTATCCCGAGTCCGCGAATGGAAAAGTTAGCGATTCCTCCCACGGTGCCGATGTCGTCAAGCGCGACGTTGGGCATCTTTACAGCCAGACTTTCAAGGTTCCTTACCTTAAGGGTGTCAATCTCTTCGGAGCTGAAATGCGTTACCGAGAGGGGAACGTTCTGAATCAGTTCCTCTCGCTTTCGCGCCGTGACTGTGATCTTTTCAAGCAAAACGCTGCTTACGCCGAACGCATCCTGGGCGTTAGCCGAGACGCCGCTTATAAGAGTAAGAACCGCGCCCACGGCGAAAGTTCCCAAGAGCGTCTTTAACCTGGATTTAAATTTTCTGCGAACCATTGAGATGTCTTCCCCCTTTTTTGATAGCATGACCTGCAGTTTACCGTTACGGCCCGTTGGCTTTTTTGCCATTCCTCTAAAGTTCCCATTATAGCATGAATTAGATCGGAATTGCAGGACTTTTAAGGAGTGTCCCCCGTGGAGGTTTTTGCCGTCTAGAGAAGCCCTAGGGCTTTTTTCTGCCGTTTTCCCGTTTTTCTTACCCTTACACGGAACTGGAGTTCGACTTCGGCTCCGTCCCCGTAGAAACTTCCCGAAACGGGGGCGATGAGCCCGTGGGTGGCGCCGCTTGCGACCGCGACGTGGCGGTCTGAAACCGCAAGACCTGAAGAGGGATCATAGCCTCTCCATCCTCCTCCCGGTATGTAGACCTCGGCCCAGGCGTGAAGCTCGTCTCCTTTTTTTCTTCTTGCGCTGAGCGCGTAGCCGCTTACGTGCCTGCACGCAAGACCGACCGAGCGGCATACGGCCGCGAAAAGCTCCACAAGGTCCCTGCAGGACCCTCTTTTCTCCCTGAGGGTTCTCTCCGCGGACCAGGGTCCGCCCTGCTCCCTCGCAACGTGGGGGAAATTGTCGTGTATGTGCTCGCAGAGCGAGAGAATGAAATCCGTGGTTTTTCCCATGGTCTGCGAGAGGACCGTTTCTCGAAGCGGCGAGACCGCCAGAGCCGTTTTTTTGCTCACCGCTAGGTACGGGCGAAGGGCCGCCTTCTGCTCGCGGGGGTACTCCATCGGCAGATCAAGGAACCTTACGTCGGAAACTATGAAGTCAAAAGGGTTTTCCCGAAGCGTCTCGACGACGCAGCTGGTATCGATTGTGAGACTGTCTGACTCGCCCGTAAACCACAGGGTAACGGTAGTGTTCCCGTCAAGATCCGAGTTCACGCTTCTTCCCGCTTCGGGGGGATCCGTCCTGAGCGAAAACATATGGGTCATCTGCCCCCCGCCGTCTCTCGGGCGAAGCCTCACGGTGTGAGGGGCCAGGACCACTTTTTTTCCGTAGGAGTAAGTTGTGTTGTGATCTATGCTAAGCAGCACTTTTCGGACTTCTGTTAAGAATTTTTCTTACCCATTCGGCGGGCATTTCCTCGGCCGATTTTCTGAGCCTCTCCTGCCACCACTCGGATATGTCCGCCAGTTCGTTTTCGTTGAACCTGTACTGCTCGAGGGAGAATGAGTTGCTTCTGTAGACTATGATGTCTATCGGAAAATCGACGTCTATGGCGTTTATGCGGCTTGAATCAAACGCAAGATATGCGATGCGAAGCGCGACATCGAGGCTGGTGTCGTGGGTAAGGGTTCTTTTTATTATCGGTTTCCCGTATTTCGATTCGCCTATTATAACGTAGGGGGATGTAGTTCCAACGTTAATCCAGTTTCCCTGTGGATAGACGAGGAAAAGCTGGGGCTCGGGGTCGTTTTCAAACTGCCCTCCTATTATGGAGTACATGTTGAAGGCAAATCCCGACTCGGAAAGCACCTCTCCGTCTTCTTCTTTTACCTTCCGAAGCTCCCTTGAGAAAAGATTCACTGCCTTGTAGAGGCGGTCAAGCGGTTCCTGGGAGTGCTCAAGGGCCTCGTCAAGATAGGTGATGGTCTTGTCCCTCGCGGAGCGAAGTCCCGAGGTCATAAGGAAAAACGAATTGTCCCCGGCCCTGTGGGTGGTGACCTTCTTTGCCCGTATGGCCTCGTTTCCCGTTATTATGAGGTTATCGGCAAGCCCGATTATTCCTTCCTTAAGTTTCATTCCCACGCAGAAAGTCATATGTTCTCTCTCTCAGATATCGTCGAAGTCCCGAAGGGCGCTGTCCGTTATGCTGTAGCTGAAGTAATCGTCGTATATGCGGTTTCCAACCTCGTTTATGTGGGACTGGAAACTGGTTAGATACTGGTGCATTCCGCGCTGTATTATCTCCCCGACGCTTGTGAACCGAAGGTCCGAGAGAAGCCTTCCCATCTCTTTTTCGGTTTCGTTGTTATAGGAGCCGGCAGGGCTGTTGGATATGCAGTGAAGCGACTCGTCGGCCTGTGCGACGCAGTAGATTATCGAACGGGGAAACTGGTTATCAAGGATGAGAAAATCGAGCACGTTGCCTATTGATATCTGCTGGTGCTTCGCCTTGTAGGTCTCAAGGGCGCTTGTTGACTTAAGAAGGGCTATCCACTGCATGTTGTCTATCGACGTTCCAACGAGTTCCGCCTTGGGGAGCAGGGTGTAGTACTTGACGTCGAGGATCCTGGAGGTATTATCGGCCCGTTCCATCTGCTTTCCGAGTTCCGAGAAGTGCCACGCCTCGCCGTGGGATATGCTTATGTACCCGGATCCGTGAAAAAGAAGGCTCTGCACTTTTGCCACTTCGCAGAATTTTCCGGGATTGTCGAGCAGCTTCTGCTTGGCATCCTCGCTGTTTAGCCTGTGGTAGAAGCGGTTTATGAGAAGCCACATCTCGGAGGAGATTATCTCCCTCACGGAACTTGCGTTCTCCCGGGCGCAGTTAACGCAGGAGATGATGGAGTTCGGGTTGTTACGGTCAAGCACCATGAAGTTTATTACGTTCTCCCGGGTCGTGCCGTCGTAAAGGCTTCTGAAAAGCTCCATGTCTCCCGTCACCTTTACTATGGGGTCCCATTCCTGCTCAACGGAGTCATGGGTGTCAATGGCGAGGCCCAGGTTTACGCTTATGAGCCTCGCGGTGTTCCCGGCGCGCTCGGCGTAGCGGCTCATCCAGTATATAGATTCTGCGACGCGACTTAGGATTTTCTGCCTCCTTTGCCCCTGGCGTTCTTTGCGGGAGCAAGCACCCAAGTGTCCTTGCTTCCCCCGCCCTGGGACGAATTAACTATCATTGAACCTTTGCGGAGTGCCACCCTGGTAAGGCCTCCGGGCAGGACGAATATCTCTTTTCCGTAGAGGATGAAGGGTCTCAGGTCGACGTGGCGCCCCTCGAAATGATCGTCCACTATCACGGGGGCTCGGGAGAGGGACATGGTCTTCTGGGCTATGTAGTTCCTGGGGTCCGCCTTTATGTCTCTTTTGGCCTGGGCAAGCTCCTCTTTCGTCGCCTTGGGCCCGAATACTATCCCGTATCCTCCGGATTCGTTCGCGGGCTTTACGACCAGCTTCTCTATATTGTCGAGCACGTATTTTCTGGCCTCATCCTCCTCGCAGATATACGTCGGCACGTTCGAGATCACAGGATCTTCTCCCAGATAGTACTTTATTATCTTCTCAACGTAGGCGTATATTATCTTGTCGTCGGCAACTCCTCCTCCGGGGGCGTTGGCTATGGCGACGTTTCCGGCCTTGTAAGCGCCGAAAAGCCCCGGAACTCCGAGCACGGAGTCTGGACGGAACACCTGAGGGTCGAGGAAGTTGTCGTCTATGCGTCTGTATATGACGTCCACTTTTTCAAGCCCCTTGGTGGTCTTTAGGTAAACGAAATTCTCAACCACGACGAGATCCCTTCCCTCGACAAGCTCTATTCCCATCTCCTTTGCCAGAAACGAGTGCTCGAAGTAGGCCGAGTTGTAGATCCCCGGGGTGAGAAGCACCACCTTGGGGTTGGCCGTTCTGTCGGAGAGCAGGTACTGGAGGGTATCATGGAGGTGAAGCCCGTAATCGCTTATGGGCATTATCTCGACGGTGCCGAACACCTTGGGAAAGGTGCGCTTAAGAAGCTCGCGGTTCTCAAGCACGTAGGAGACACCGGAGGGGGAGCGAAGGTTATCTTCGAGGATGTAGAAGTTTCCGTCCGAATGTCTTATGAGGTCCGTTCCCGTGATGTGGCACCAGATATTCTTCGGCGGGGAAAAACCGACGCAGTCAAGGCGAAACTCCCTGCTTGAGAGGATGAGTTCCTTGGGAACCACCTTGTCCCTCAGGATCTTGCGGTCGTTGTATATGTCGTCTATAAAGAGGTTAAGAGCGTGGATTCTCTGCTTGAGGCCCCTTTCTATGAGTTCCCAGTCCTCGGCCGACACTATCCTCGGGATTATGTCGAAGGGGAAGATGTTTTCCTCAGCCTCTTTCTTTTTTTCCGAGTAGAGGGTGAAGGTGACCCCCATCTCGAACAGGTTCATCTCTGCGGCTTTCTGCCTGTCGATCAGCTCTCCGCCTGAGAGGCTTTCTATCCTGTCGGTTAAAAAGCGGGTCCACTCGTGCGGGGTGGCGTTATCCTTGAATACCTCGTCATAAAAGCCTTCTGTGTCGTAGTTTTTGAAATTCATCTCGGTTCCAGGGAATTTTTCCCGAAGAATCTAACTAAAAGGGAAAGTTCTGACAAAACCTTCCTAGCTAGAGTATGTACCTGCTTAGATCTCTGTCCTTCACGATGTCAGCTATTTTCTCCTCAACATAGCTTTTGTCTATGGTGAATTTTTTCTCTTTCATGTCGGGAGCGTTAAAGGAGATCTCATCAAGCAGCTTCTCAAGGACGGTGTGAAGTCTTCTCGCCCCTATGTTCTCGGTGGAGCTGTTAACTTCGGCCGCGGTCTCGGCTATTTTCTCTATCGCCTCGTCGGTGAAAGAGAGTTTTATGTCCTCGGTCCTCATGAGTTCGGTGTACTGTTTTATGAGGGCGTTTTTGGGCTCGGTGAGGATTCGTATGAAGTCGTCTTTGGTGAGCGCCTCAAGCTCAACCCTTATGGGGAAACGTCCCTGGAGCTCAGGTATGAGATCGGACGGTTTTGAGACGTGAAACGCCCCGGCTCCGATGAAGAGTATGTGATCGGTCCTGACCATCCCGTGCTTCGTGGTGACGCTGCTTCCCTCGATTATGGGGAGAAGGTCCCTCTGCACTCCTTCTCTTGAGACATCAGGGCCCGAGACGCCGTTTTTTCCGGCGACCTTGTCTATCTCGTCTATGAAGATTATCCCCGAGTTCTCGGTTCTCTCGAGAGCTAGATGGGTAACCTTGTCCATGTCTATTAGCTTTCGGGCTTCCTCCTCGGTTAGGATATCCATGGCCTCGGGAACCTTGACCTTTCTTACCTTCGATTTTTTGGGCATGAGGCTACCGATCATCTCGGAGATGCCGGGGTCCATCTCCTCGACTCCCGCCTGACTGAACACCTGTATGGGAAGAGACCTCGCCGTTATTTCTATCTCGACTTCCCTGTCGTCAAGCTTCCCGTCCCAAAGAAGCTTTCTCATCTTCTTCTTGGTCTCGCTCATCTTTTTCTGGGCCTCTTCCATGTCCCCGTCCGCCTCCGTGACGGGGCGCGTCGGGACGAGCAGATCGATGAGCTTGTCTTCGGCAAGATCCCTGGCCCTCGTGTTAACCGAAAGGGTCTCTTCCTCCGTTACCATGTTGACGGCTATCTCGGTTAGGTCCCGTATCATCGACTCAACGTCCCTACCCACATAGCCGACTTCGGTGAACTTTGACGCTTCGACCTTTACGAAGGGGGCCTGGGCGAGTCTCGCCAGGCGCCGGGCTATTTCAGTTTTTCCCACGCCGGTGGGTCCCATCATGAGTATGTTCTTGGGGGATATCTCGTCGCGAAGCTCGGGCGATACCTTCTGCCTTCTCCACCTGTTCCTGAGCGCTACGCCCACGGCTCTTTTGGCCATGTTCTGTCCGACTATGTACTTGTCTAGCTCCGATACTATTTCCCTCGGGGTGAGGTAGGATTCCTGGGACATCTATTCTATTTCCTCTATGGATATGTAGCTGTTTGTGTAAATGCAGATTCCGGCCGCGATCTCAAGCGAGCGCTCGACTATCTTCGGGGCGGGAAGCTCCGAGTGCTTGGCAAGCGCCAAAGCGGCCGCCTGAGCGAAGGGGCCTCCTGAGCCTATGGCTATCACGCTATCGTCAGGTTCTATTACGTCTCCGCTTCCAGAGATTATGAGCATGGTTTCAGAGTTAGCGACTATTAGCAGGGCTTCGAGCCTTCTCAGGATCCTGTCCGTTCTCCATTCTTTTGCGAGTTCGACCGCGGAGCGCTCCAGGCTTCCACTGAATTCCTCGAGCTTTCCCTCGAACTTGTCAAAAAGCGTCATCGCGTCCGCAGTTGAGCCCGCGAATCCGGCGCAGATCTTCCCGCCACGCATCTTCCTTATTTTTTTGGCGTTATGCTTTACCGCGGTTGCTCCCATGGTCACCTGGCCGTCGCCCCCGAGGGCCACCCGGCCGTCTTTTTTAACGCAGAGTATCGTGGTTCCGTGAAACTGGCTCATGGTTTTTTCCTCTTTCACCCGCAGCCTCTAGGCGTTCGGGTGGGTCTTGTCGTACACTTCCATTATCCGCTCGACCGAGAGATGGGTGTATCTCTGGGTCGTCGAGAGACTTGCGTGGCCGAGCATCTCCTGTATCGCCCGAAGGTCCGCGCCGCCCGCAAGCAGGTGGGTGGCGAACGAGTGCCGGAGCACGTGGGGACTCACGTTTTTCGATATCCCCGATACTAGGCCGTACTTCTTTATTATTCGCGCCAGACTTCTCGTGGTTATTCCGCCTCCCCTCGAATTAAGGAATATGTGGTCGGATGCGGGCTTCAGCGTCCCCCTTATGTCAAGATACTCCCCGAGTGCGGAAAGTGCCTTTGACCCCACGGGAACGATTCTCTCCTTGTTCCCCTTTCCGCGGACCCTTATTATAGCCTCTCCCATGCTGAGGTCGGCGAGCGTGGCCCCCGCGAGTTCGCTTACCCGGAGGCCGCTTGAGTAAAGAAGCTCGAGAATCGCCCTGTCACGCACGCAAAGCGGATTTTTCTCAGAATCCTTTACGTCAACCAGGTTGAACACCTCGTCCACGCTTAAAAACACGGGAAGGTGTTTTTCCTTTTTTGGGGTGCGTACGAGTTTCGCGGGGTTCTGCGCCGCGAGACCTTTTCTTACCAGATACGAGAAAAAGGACCTTATCGCCGATACTTTTCTCTCTACCGAGGCCGGGGAGTTTTTTCCGTAGAGGGTTGAGACGTAGGCGTTTATGGCCGCTACGTCTGCGTCCTCGATCTTCTTCTCTTCCTTTAAGAGAAAATCGCGGAAATTCTCAAGATCTCTCCTATAGGCCTTTACCGTGTGTTCCGAGTAGTTTCTTTCGTCCGAGAGGTGCTTTATGAAGCTTTCTAGAAGTCCGTTCATCTACTCTTCAAATATATACGCTCATTTGCTTTGGACAAGGGAGCGGCGGCTGAGAACAGGGTGCTTACGAACTGTGGTGGATTGAGACCGTATTTGAATATCCGCATCATTCCTTCGCCTTCCCTTCCCGGCTCGCCGACGAAAACAACAGATCCTTTGCGGCCAGCACGGCGCCCCCGGTGATCAGGACGCAGGCAAGAGCGATACGCCAGTCACCTTGACCGACACCTGATGCAACGAGGATCAGGGTTGAAAGCAGTGGTGCTGAATAGCTTGCGGTGCCTAAGACCTGGATATCGCCGTGTTTAACGCCAAAGTCCCAAGCGTAGAAGGCGGCACCGACCGGCAACAGGCCGAGGCCGGCGACGGCGAGCCACTCTGCGGTTCCTTGCGGCCAGACCGTCTGTTCCAACGCCAGATGGCAGATGAGGGAAAGGATGGCCGTTATCGCGCAAAATCCGGTGACGACATCGGTCGGAACCGCGCCGAATCGCCGTGACAAGAGCGAGTAGGCAGACCAGGTAAAGGCGGAAAGCAGCGCCGCGCCATAGCCGAAGGCAAAACTGTCATTGAAGGAAAGGCTGGTTTTCGAAACAATCAGCACTGTTCCTGCCAGACCCGCCAGTACGCCTGTTATGTGATGCCAGCCGAGCCGCTCTCCGGGAAGGAATGCTGAACCAACAACGATCAGCAGGGGCCAAAGGTAGCCGATCAGACTTGCTTCAACAGCCGGTGCGTTGCGCAGGGCAGTGAAGTAGAAAAAGTGATAGCCGAACAACCCTCCAACGCCGAGACACCATATGCTTAGGGGCTGGCGCAGATTGCGAAAACCCGACGGCTTTGCGGCAAGTGCGATCAGCCCGATGGAGGTGGCGATCGAAAAACACATTGCGGCAAGCTGGAAGGGCGGCACTTCTCCTGACGAGGCCGTCAGAAGGGCCAGTAGCGACCACATAAGGATTGCGCTAAATCCGATCAGCGTTGCTTGCATCAAATATTTCTTCCGTTGTCCGAGTGCAGTCCGTAAGAGTAACGGAAACTGCCTTGGCTTCGAAACCCCAAATCATGCATCTTTCAAATTAATCCACTTGTTGCGTTTCAAACTTGAAACCACAAAGAATCGTTTTCCTCAGACTATCAAATGCCAGGGCTACGCTTGTCGTTGTCTTTTCGGGCTTGATAGACTTATACCGGGTAAGGTTTAATGTCGTGATTTATGCTAGATGGTTTAACAATTGCGGAAATACGCTTAAGAAAACCAGAAATCTATCCGAACATCAAACCTTCCCCCCAGTTTCTAAAATATGCGTGAACTGAAAGCGGAAAAAAAAGAATTCATGAAAAACGTGTCCTGGCTCGTTGTCGCCAAGTCCGTTCCCTCCGCTGCCAATGTAGTTGAAATGATTGTCCTTGCGAGGGTGCTGGGCCTTGAACTCTTCGGCTTGCTGACACTAGTCATAGCTTACGTGAAAATTGTAAGTTCTCTTGTGGATTTCAGAGTCTGGGAATCCGTCGTGAAATACGTGGGCGAGTTTTTGGAGAAAAATGAATCGGACCACGCTCTATCAATGATAAAGTTCTCATATATCATCGACGCGGCGGCGGGTCTGCTAGCCTTCGGGGTCTGCCTGCTGCTTGCGGGGGTGGCAAACGACATATTCATAAAGTCTCCCGACGGCTTTGATCTTGTTCTGATCTTTTCCCTTACCCTCATAGTCGCAAGCGTCAACACCACGTCAGAAGCGCTTTTCAGGGTATTTGACAGGTTCAAGACGATAGTTTTCGTGCAGTCGGCAAAAGCGGTCTTCAAGCTTGGTTCAGTACTCGCGGCTCTGTATCTGGGTTACGGAATAAAAGGCGTTCTTGTTGCCTACGTCGCGGTTTCCTTCTTTGAGTTCGTGCTTACCCAGATGGTTGTGAACAAAATGTTGAGGGACAAGGGTCTTCATACTTGGTTTTCCTCAAAAATTGGGCTTCTCTCAAGCAGGATGAGGGAGATAACCTGGTTTCTGCTTAACACGAGCTTTAACGCCACGCTTACGATCGCTAACGAAGGAAAAGTAGCCGTTTTGGTCCTAGGTTATTTCTTTGGAAGCGGTGCGGCGGGGCTTTACAAGATAGCAAGGGCCGTGATCAAGGTGGTTAACAGGATTACGGATCCCCTGCACGAGGCCATTTTCCCGAGACTTGTGAGTTTCTCGACGTCAAACCTCTACGACAGGTTCGCCGAGATCGTCAAATTTTCCGTAAGAAGTCTGCTTAAGCTCGTAATCCCCGTGCTGGTCATAGTGCTTCTGTTTACCGAGCAGATAATAGAACTGATTTTCGGCGGCCAGTACGTGCCGGCTTCTAATACGATGAGGGTGCTCGCCGTGGCCGTTCTTTTTACGGGCGGGACGTTCTGGCTCACGCCGATGCTCCTTGCGATCGGAAGACCGGGACTTAGAACCGCGGTCAGCACGTTTAAGGTTCTTGTCTATGTTGCGCTGTTGTTCGTGCTGGTTCCTAGGTATTCATATCTAGGTGCTGGCATCGCTTACCTTATCGTCGAATTCGTGCATTCTCTCGCGGCCGTTTATCTGGCAGGTAGGTTCAGCCGCATGTATCTCGGCTGATTCCTCGGGGCGGATCCTTCCTACGATAATAGTTTGTTTTATTCTGTGGAGGTAAAATCTTCACGATGAAGAAGCCTCGGTACGCGGAACATTGACACGAGAACCGAGAGAAGATATCAGATGAGTTTTACACATGAAATTCGCCGGGAAAGAACGCCGGATTTAACGGAAATCCCGGGCTTTGCAAATCCCGGAGCGACTGTTCTCGCGGGGTGCGAGGGAGAAATCCATAACTCGCTTGAAATCAGGAACGAGATTGGGGAACAGGGGTCCGTATCAGAAGAAAACCCTAATGAGCTGGTAGCCGCCGCTTACGGAAAATGGGGAAGTGAATGTTTCCGCAGATTAAACGGCGCGTTTGCGTGTTATGTGTTCGATAAGGCGAAAAGAGAACTGATTCTCGCCAGGGACCAGATCGGATGGGTGCCCCTGTATTTTTCCGAGCTTGAGGACAGATTCATGTTCTCATCCGACTTAAGCGAGATCGTAAAATCAGAAGGATTTCCGAGGGAAATCGATCCGGTTTCCTTAAACTACTATCTGGCGTTAAGGTACATCCCGGCTGATAGGACCATATTCAAAAACGTCCGCAGGGTGCTTCCGGGAAACTTCATTTCCTACAACACGGACTCCGGTGGTCTGCGCGAGACAAGGTACTGGGAATCGCCGCTTGAGGAGTGCACATTGGGAGAAGAGGGGAAACTTCTTTCGGAACTGGATGAGCTTTTCGAAGAGGCTGTAAGACTGAGGCTAGAGGGTAGCGACGTCCCGGGAGCTTTTTTAAGCGGCGGACTTGACTCGAGTCTTATAGTGGCGGTTATGAGCCAACTTTCCTCCCGGCCCGTTAAAACTTTCATCGTGGGGTATTCGGATAAAGATTACGATGAGACCCGGTATTCCAGAATAGTATCCCGGCACTTCGGGACGGATCACCACGAACTGTTTGTGGAACCTGACAAAGACCACTTTATTGGTTGTGTATCAAAGTTTCACGAACCTCTGGCAGACCCATCGATAATTCCGACTTCCCGCGCACTTGCCCTTGCCGGGGCGAACGTGAATTCGGTTCTCTCGGGAGACGGGGCCGACGGGCTTTTCCTAGGGTTCAGAACTCATCGCTTTTCCTTGAAGCATCTTGCGATTGACGGCGCGTCCCCCCGGCCCCTTAAGTACCTGAGGGGCAAAGTCGCGGGGTTTTTCCCCGAAGAACACGGATTGAGAGTCTTTCTCGAAGATATCCCCTCAAAGCAGTTTTTCCTGAGGCGAAACAATGTATTCAATGATGTAATGAGAACGAGGCTTTTTAGGCCTTGGGTAATCGAGGAACTCGGGGAAGGCTTTTACGAGCCCGAGCAGTATGCCGCTTCGGTCTTTGAATCCTATGGCGGAACCTTCGGCGGCAAGATGGGTTTTTCCACTTATAGGTCCGACCCGGACGATATTCTTTACAAGATCCACAGTTTGAGCAGAGACTTGGGGCTTAGAGTAAGAACTCCTTTTCTTGACACAAACTTAGTGGAGTTCGCACTGGGCAAAGTGCCAGCGAACTTAAAGCTTAATGGAAACACGGCTAAATACCTTTTAAAAAGGCTTGCGGAGAAATATCTGCCTCCCGAACTTCCTCTTGAGAGAAAACGCGGCTTTAACCCCCCTCTTTCCCGGTGGCTTAAAAACGAATGGAAGGAGTTTGCGGCCGAGATACTGCTTGACGGGGATGATGAGTTTTTTGACAGACGATATATTGAAAGACTTATCAGACTTAACGAAAATCCCCGTTCCGACCAGACCCGCAGACTGTTTGCGCTTATGGTCTTTAAGGTATGGAAAACGAAATACGCCTGATATCTGGTGCCGGAGGCTGTTTCGTTCAGGCGCGGCAACTGATTGCCTCAAGTTGCCTCATTCGTACCTGAGGGCCTCTATTGGATTAAGCTTCGCTGCTTTTTTTGCCGGGTATATTCCGAATACTATCCCCACGAAGGCCGAGAACGCAAAAGCCACCAGTATTGCCAGTAGGGATATCTGAGTCGGCCAGCCCGTGAGGGCCGAGGCGACCTTCGAGACCAGTATCCCTACCGCCGTCCCGATTGCTCCGCCCACAAGCGATAGCAGCACCGATTCAATGAGAAACTGCACCAGTATGTTTTTCTCTTTAGCCCCTACCGCGAGCCGGATTCCTATCTCCCTTGTTCTCTCCCCTACGGAAACCAGCATTATGTTCATTATCCCGATTCCTCCAACCACGAGCGAAATCGAGGCTATGCTTCCGAGGAGCACGGCAAGGATTCTCGAGACATTTTTTATGGTGTTTATCTGCGTTTGCTGGGTTCTCACGAAGAAGTCGTCGTCCATCCCGTCCTTTATTCCGTGCTGGCGGCGCAGGGTTTTCTCGATCTCCGCCTTGGCGTAATTGAGATCGTAGGCGGGGTCTACGAAAACCGTGATCCTGCTAAGCGACCTCGAGCCGACAATCCTTTTCTGAACCGAGGTATACGGGAGCAGGATGATGTCGTCCTGATCCTTTCCGCTGGGGGTAGGGCCTATCGGAGACATTACCCCGATAACCCTGTAGGTGTACTTGTCGATCCTCACGCTTTTCCCCAGGGGATCCTGACTTCCAAACAGGTTTTCCTTGACGGTTTTCCCGAGAACACACACAAGGGCTGTTTCCCTAACGTCAAGTTCGTTAAAGAATGTCCCCCGCTCTGGGAACCAGTCGTTTATAAATATGAAGTCTTTCCCGACCCCGATCACGGCGGTGAAGACATTCCTGTTTCCCGAAACTACGTTCGCGGTGGTGTTCGATATGGCCGAAACGTATTTTACGGCCTCTATGTTTTCTATTGCCTCAACATCCTTTCCGGTAAGCGGTTTTACGTTTCCGGTGACGACGGTTTTTCCGCTCTTGGTTCTCTTTCCGCTGTTAACCACGAGGGAATTTGCGCCGAGGGACGCAAGTTGCCCCTCTATCATGTTCTTGGCCCCGCCGGTTATGGAGACAAGCGAAATCACGGCCGCGACGCCTATGATTATCCCTAGGGTGGTGAGAAACGACCTTACTTTGTTGCTCCTTATCGCCCTGTATGAGATATCGATCGAGAGAAGCGGATTCATGGGGCTAATTCTAACTGACTTGGTGCAGGTATGGGACCGCAAACGGTTCGGATTTAAGGATGGGTAGCGTTCAAGGTAAAATAGCCTCAAGCGAACTTCTGATTGCGAAGTATCCGCTTTTTACGCAAGCAATCCTCCCGAGGGTTGGTCGGGGTTATGAATCAAGCCGAAGGAGGATTTAAGGTCTAAGCCCGAATGAAAAAATACGAAGGACTAAAAGCGCTTTACGTGGGAAGCCACCCGCTTTTTACAGAAGGGGCAAGTGCCGTTCACATGCTTAAGATGTGTCAGGCGATGGCTAACCTCGGAATCGAGGTGGAGTGCGTCCTGCCGGGGCGGGTTAAAAAGGAAAGACTTTTTTCGTATTACGGCATCAAGACTCCTTTTCGCGTAACCTCGATTACGCTTTCAAGCGGGCTGGCCAGGCGGCCACTACATGGGTTTCTAAGCGTTCTTTACGCCCGGATAAAAAAAAATGATTTTGATTTCGTGCTTACCAGGGACCTTATCTTCGCCTGGTTCGCGACTAGGGTTCTCGGTATTCCGACGGTCTACGACGCTCACCACCCTCCGGTTAACTGGGGGGCCGAAAGAATAATAGCTTCTTTTTCCAGCTCGAAGAACCTGCTCGGGATGTCCTTTAACTCGCGGGGGCTTCACGATATATACTTCTGCCTCGGGATGACGGGGCAAAATCCCATAGTGGCGCCGAACGGCTTCGAACGAGAAGCGTTTGAGGGAGATCACGACATCTCCTCGCTTCGGGAGCGCCTCGGTCTTCCGCTTGAGAGAAAAATAGTGTGCTACTGCGGCAACACTTACAGGGGAAGGGGGCTTGAGATTCTGGTGCGCGCCGCGGCACGAATGCCCGAGGTTGAGTTTCTTATTGTCGGGGGCAGGGAACGGGACAACGCGCTTTGGCGCGAGATGGCGAGACAGGAGGGATCGGCCAACTTCAGAATAGAGGGATTTGTGCGACAACGGGAAGTACCCTCTTACCTCCTTGCCTCAGATGTTTTGGTCATGCCCTATTCGTCCAAGGTAACTATAAGGGACGGGACGGAGGCTGGGAAGTTTACCTCTCCGCTTAAGCTTTTCGAATACATGGCTGCTGGAAAACCCATTGTTGCGACGGGGGTTCCGTCGGTTCTTGAGATACTGAAGCCGGGGAAGAACTCTGTTGTTACTCCTCCTGATAACGGGGGGGAGTTTGTTCGGGCGCTTGAGTTAGTGCTTGAGGATTCTGAGCTTTGTGCGCGGATTTCGGAAGGTGCCCGCTCGGACGCGGTCGGGTACACGTGGGAGAAGAGAGTTGAAAAGATAATTGAGGGGATTGGAGTTGCCGCCGAGTAAGTTCTTGGTCTGACGTAATGCGAGTGTCAGTTTAGATGAACCTCGAGAAGAGGACTCTAATCTTAGGACAGTTTTCGTTTTTTTTAATGAATTTTTTTGTTTGCCGCGAATACTTTTGCTTTCCAATTCGTATAAACCTGTAAACTAGTTCTAAACTCATAAACTACGTGGAGGTGCGTAATGAGAAAAGTACTGATGTTTTCCGTATTGGCGGTTTTGTTCCTCGGTGGAGCGACATTTGCCTCGGCCCATTGCGGAGATTGCGGTAAGAAGGCAGATTGCCCTAGAAAGTCCGCTAAAATGGACAGAATGTTCGAGAAAAAAGACGCAAACTCTGACGGCGTTATCTCAAAGGCCGAGTTTATGGCCGCTGCGGAGAAAAAATTCGCCAAAATAGACGCTGACGGCAACGGCAGTCTTACAAAGGAAGAAGTAAAAAACTACTGGGCCGCCAAGAAAGAGAAGTATAAAAACAAGAAAAAAGATTCCGGGCAGTGCGCCGGCAAATAGCGCGGAAACGGCAGTAAGATATGCGGTTTCAAACTTGAAACCGCATATCTTTATGTGTTCCCGCAGTCGGTGAACTTTTCCCGCATCGCAACTTCCTTGTAAAGGAGTGTGGGTTCGGGTTACAATTACGGAGAATTTCGGAACCGATCAGTTGATTCTAAGTAATATTTCCGGAGCACTAGCCGAACAGAAGAACACCAGTTTCTCAAGGAAGGTTTTTTGATGAGACAGTCTTCTTCTCCTTGCGTTTTAGTTTTGCTATTGTCCCAGGTGTCTTGGCGGCTGTTAAAGCCGGCGAGTCCGGCGGGACGGACATGAAGGGTTTTCTTCAGATGGTTGGAATACACTTAAAAAGAGGAAAAAGCCGTCTTAACATTGGGGCCCACTTCTATGCCACTAAACGACAATCTGCGAAGACTGTACTTATAACGATCCAGTTCTTGGTTCTTTTTGTGCTTTCCGGCTGTGCTTCCACATCTTCGAATTTGTGCAGCGATGCGCAGGTAGTATCCTCCGCAGAGTCCGCTCGACATTCCCAACGCTGTGAAGTTTCTATCCGGCAATCTGATGAGACAATTATCATAGGTAACCTGATTAGAGACACCGATGGAGCGAAATGCGGCGCAATCCTCGTACGCGGCGGCCACATTCTTGATATTGGCGACACAAACGACATCAAATTAAAAGCTCCCGAAGCCTCGGTGTTTGATTGCAGCAGTTCGTACATTTCGCCTGGCTTGATAAATCCGCACGAACACCCGAATTGGAGCGGAGGATTCCCGGATCCGATGACGCGCGCCGTGTATTCACATCGTGATCAATGGCGGGGCGTAGCCGGCCCGGAGTACTATGCGCTCAAGTATGAGAGGGTTGAGGAAGATGTCCAGAAATTCTGGATAGAACTCCGCCACCTTTTATCCGGTACCACCACGTTAGCCGGTTCAGGTGGCCTGAATGGGCTCGTCAAGAACGCGGGCTGGCCGACAAACGGGGTGGAGTACTCCTATTCTGTCGAGGCGAAGACGTTTCCCTACGGTTTTAGCGCTACCGAGGAACTCAGGGGTTTGTCTTGCCCGTTAGCGGCAACGCAGTCTCGCGATCCTGATATTGATTCTCCCATGGGCACCTGCTATGTGCCGCACATTGCGGAGGGAACCAATTGCACGGCAGAAATTGAAGGGAAGTTTTATTTGGATTACATTTCGAAGAACCCGGGGCGACGTTACTCGCTTATCCACGGAGTGGGATTGAGCCGGTCAGACGTTGAGCGGCTAAAAAACCTTGACGTGACTCTTATTTGGTCGCCGAGGTCGAACGTGGTTCTTTACGGAACCACCGTGGATATTCCGAACGCGTTGCGGGCCGGTGCCCGAGTTGCGATCAGTACGGATTGGTCGTACTCGGGTTCGTACAATCTTCTTGAGGAATTTCGCTGTGCCGAAAATATTGACAACGCAGAATGGGATGATCATCTGTCGGGAAGCGACTACTGGCGTATGGCTACGGAGCATGGAGCGTACTCGCTGGACGCAGAGAACCTGACCGGCAAGCTAGAGCAAGGCCTTGCGGCGGATATTATGATATTCAGAAGGCAAACCAATGACCCCTTTAGCGACCTGGTTTCATCAGAGGTATCGGATGTCATCGCGACGTTCGTTGACGGCGAACTTCTCAGTGGATATAGCGGTTCTTTCGACCTTTCCAAGCTTCCGGCCAAATGCTCGCATCATATTGGGCATCATTTCATTTGCGTTGACTATGCCAAGGACTACTCCTTCAGTCATGAAGAGCTGCTGAGTTCCAACAAGGATGCGGTTCCCCTGTTTTCGCCGGACAGACAGGCAATTTGTGGAACTTATGAGTGACTACTGTCCGTGTAGCGGGATCAGACCGCCTTTCGCTCCTTCTCGATCCGGTCATAGGCGTCGTTTATGACCGCGAGCTTCTCGTTTGCCGTGTCGACGAACTCCTGAGGAACTCCCTGGGCGATCAGGGTGTCGGGATGGTGAGCCCGGACGAGTTCGCGGTACTTGCTTTTAAGTTCTTCGTCAGAGATATCCCTCGTAACTCCCAGAATGACATACGGATCCGGCTTGTCGACGCCGTGTGCGGCGCGGATCCGCCTGAATGCCGCTTCGCTGAGCCCGAATATCTCGGCCACGCTCTCAAGGTACTCGTTTTCCTTGGGATGGTAGACGTTATCGGCCTTGGCGATGAAAAACAGGCAGCTCAAAAGCTCCTCAAGAACCGCGGGATTGTCCCTGAACATCTCGGCAAGCTGCCGTGCATAGGGCTCAAAGCCCTCCGAGTCTTTCTTAGCTATATTGAAGACGCGGGCGACCTCGGCCTCTTTTACCTCGTTTCTCAGGATCGGATGAAAGGCCTTTCGGAAAGCCTGGATTTCCTCTTCACTTACTACCCCGTCGGCTTTAGCCATCTTGGCCGCCAGCACTATAACTCCGGCCGTGAAGGCGACCTGTTTTCTAGAGGGCGTGTCGGTTGGCCGCTCCCCGGTATCCACGAAGGCGTGGCCCGCCATTGCGCCGAGCAGCGCCCCGATAGGACCGCCGAGAGCGAAGCCTGCCGCTCCGCCGATTATTTTTCCCCATACGCTCATATAATTTTCTCCTCTGAGAAGTGTACCAGAAAAACTCCCCTTCGGAATTATTCCCCAAGGACTCTAGGGCGCAAGAAATACGCTAGGGAATCGCCTCCACTCTCGCCCTAACCCTGCCTTCTGCCGTGAGTACCAAACGCAGGTGCTCGGGCCCCACGTCAAGGCGGGTCATGCGCACCCGGCGCACCTTCCCCGTAACCGAGACGCTCTCCGACGAAAGCGCGGAAATTGCGTTCTCGGCCTCGTCCCTGAGTTCCTCGAGTTTCGGCCCGAGATCAAAGGGAAGGCGCTTTGAGACGGCTTCCAGCAATAGTGGTTCCGCTGCCTTTCCAGCCATTGAGAAAAGCACGTTTTGCGAATCGACATCGAGAGCTAGGTTTTCCAGAGTTATGGACTGCGTCTTGGCGTCGAGTTTTGGTTCGGCGATAACGTACAGGTTTCCCTTCGCTGCCGTGCCGGAGAGATAATCTGTCTCCACCGCCACCGTGGTTTCAAGCAGAAGCATCTTTGCATAAGGGCGGATACTGATTCCCTTTATGACTATGGAGATGTTTTTGCCAAGAGACTTGCCGACAACTTCCTCGGCAAGTCTTTGCCCAAGCGTTTCGTAATCGATTACGGCAGGCATGACGATTTCGAAGCCTCCCGGCTTCGGCTTTTCCAGGAGCAGGGTTTTCGGGAAGGGGCATTGGGGCCGCGTCGGCTCTGTCAGGATGCGCGTTTTTACTTCAACTCCAATCGTGGTGCGGATGTCTTTGGGGCCGATGCGGATCTGCGCTGCGCGCGCGACTACGGGCCTTGTTTCAAGCCAGAGTTCCGAGTTTTCTCCAAGCGGTGTTGAACCACAAAGCCTCTTCCAGCCTTTTGCGGCCGCCTGCTCAAAGAAATCGCTTCTGGCCACGCTTTGGTTAAGTTGCGTGCGGAGCCCCTCGGCCGTGACTCGAACTCCGGGAAGTATATCTCTTCTTACGTCAAGATTTCCAATGTATTTTATCGGGATGCTGGCCCTTTCTATATCTATTTTTACCTCGGAGAGGTTCGGGGAGACGCGCCAGTCGGTTTCGAGGGTCGGACTTGCGGTGAGGGAGACGCTTGCAAGTATGTCGCCGCTTGCGCTGAAATCTATTTTCCTTGCCAGTTGAATGGCCCCCGTCGCGCGGGCCTCTCCGCTAAGCTCGGTCGCTACGCTTAGCGCTCCGCTTCGGCCCGATATCTTAAGGTCCGAGCGTTCAAGGTCCCAGCTTAACTCGTTTTGGGCGAATCTTCCTACCAGAACGTTTTCCCTTAAGCCCGATTCCTTCTTCGGCGTTTTGCGCTCAAGCGCTTCCCCTACTGCGGCTATGGGGACAGAGACCGGGATAGTTGCTCTTGAAAGATGTTCCGCAAGCGGCTCAAGCGCGGGAGTCTTGGGAGCGGGTCTTTCGGCATCATGCCTCGACATCTTCTCCGAGAGGAAAGCCCCCGCTGCGAGAATCACCCCGAGCACGAGAATAACCAGTATTAGCCTTCTCATCTGAAGATATATGGTAAGGGAATTTTCGTGAATTTAAAGATTTTGGTCTCCTTGTCATGTTTCATCTGCCAAAGGGCGGTCGGAACCTGATTTCATTAATCCTGAATTTTTCCTTGACAACTTTTTAAGGACTTGTTAATCTGACTGACGAGTCAGTCAGTGGGTGAGTAATATGGTTCAGACTAACAGCGTTCCCGAGAGAGGTGCGCAGAGCAGGCAGACATCCCGCAGGTTCAGGCGCCGCGACGAGATACTGAGGGCCGCGACCGATCTTTTTTCCGAGAAGGGCTACCACGAGGTCACCATGGAAGAGATAGCCGAGGAGATGGGCGTATCGAAGGGAACCCTCTACAACTACTTCTCCTCCAAGGAGAATCTCTACCTCGAAATCCTCAAGGAGAGCTTCGAGGCCATAGAGGCGCTTCTGCATGAGGAAGTAGAGAATTCGGACCCCGCTCCCCTGAAGCTCCGCAAGCTGCTTGTGACCATATTCACTTTCTACAGACGGAACTTGAAAGTTCTTCGCATCCTCTCCCGCGACGAGACGCATCTTCTCAAGGAGCATTTCGAGCTTACAGAGAAGTGGAGAACGCGGCGGGTGAGGCTCTACGAAAAAATAATAGAAAAAGGCATAGACGAAGGAAGCTTCGTGAGACAGAACCCGAGGCTTCGCGCCCTCATGCTCTACGGGGCAGTGGGCGCGGTAATGGTTCACCACGATTTCTCGATGGACGCGGGAGAGGTGGCCGACGCGGTTTTCTCGCAGCTTGCTTCCGGACTGCTGATAAACAAGGACTCTTAGCTTTTTGAAAAAAAATTAAGGAGGAGAGGAGTTATGTCATCATATGCATACAGTTCGCGCACCTCGCACTTTGTTCCGCCCAAGCAGTGGGCGAGCATGAGGGTCGCGAGGGAACTTGAGAGGAAAACGGGTAAGAAGATCATTCACTTTGAAAAGGGTGATTATCAGGGACCCGATTTCGATACGCCGGAGCATGTTCTTGACGCTACGGAAAAGGCGCTTAGAGACGGTTACGTAAGGTACGATCCGGGGCCGGGACTTCCCGAGCTTCGGGAGGCCATAGCGGAGAAGATGGGGGAACGGGGAAGACCCACCGAGCCCGACGAGGTCATAGTGACGGCGGGAGCTAAGCACTCCCTTACGATGAACCTTCTTACCTTTCTTGAGGACGGGGACGAGGTGATATTCCCGAACCCGGGATATCCCCCCGATGAGGTATGGGCCAAGTACGCAAACGCGGTGATAAAGCACACCCCGCTTACGAAGCCCGACTGGCAGTTCGACGTTGAGAAGCTGGAAGAACTCATCACCCCGAAAACGAAGCTCGTGATCATAAACACACCCCAGAGGCCGAACGGCCACCTGGTGGAGAACCCCCAGGAGATAGCCGAGATGCTTGAGCGCCACCCGCAGGTGATGATCATATCGGATGAGATATTCTCCCAGGTAACCTTCGGAAAGCCTCATCTCTCAATCTCCTCGATAGAGAGCATACGCGACAGGGTGATCTGCATAGACACGTTTTCAAAGACATGGGCGATGACGGGGTGGAGAATAGGCTGGACCGTGGCCCCGAGACCGGTTATCGAGCAGCTCTCGATATTCCTTCAGGACTCGATCACAAACGTGGCTGCGTTCATACAGAAAGCGGCGCACGCGGCTCTAACCGGACCGCAGGACTGGGTCGAGAACAAGCTGGTTCTGCTCGAGCAGAAAAGGGATCGGATGGTTGCCGGGCTGAACAGCGTCGACGGCATAACCTGCGATACCCCCGACGGAGCGTTTTACGCCTTCGCGGATATCTCGGGAACTGGACTTACCTCCCAGGAGTTCACCGACAGGCTGGTTGAACGTGCGGCGGTCGCCGTTGTGGCCGGTACGGCCTTCGGAAGCCAGGGAGAGGGTTACGTGAGGGTTACCTACGCGTGTTCTGACGAGGATATAGACGAAGGAATGAAGAGGATGAGGGAAGCGGATCTTTCCTGAGTCCATTAGCGTAGAAAGTTAGATTTTTTACTTGACTCCGGGCCCACAGGCTTGCGGGCCCGGGGAATTAACGGAATTGAGGTCGATATTTAAAAGGAAAAGTCTTTTTCCGGTTGGAGTTCTGCTTTTTCTGCTTCTAGTCGTTGCGTGTGCCAAGGCCCCGATTACCAACAGGACGCAGTTTATACTGCTCCCCCAGGCCTTCGAAATGCAGCTCGGCGCAAGCGCGTACGTGAACCTGCTTGAGACCGAGAAGATCTCGCGCGACGCACACTACAACGAAGCGGTGAGGAGGGTCGGACAGCGCATAGCCGCTGTCTCCCACACACCCAACCTCAGGTGGCGGTACACGGTTTTCGATAACGACAAGTTGGTAAACGCCTTCGCTCTTCCCGGGGGGAAAATCGGGGTTTACACCGGGATGATGCCCATTGCCAAAACCGAGGCGGGACTTGCTACCGTGATGGCCCACGAGGTCGCCCACGCGACGGCGCGCCACGGCGGGGAAAGAGTGACTCTCTTGATTCTGCTCGATATGGGTTCCGCGGCGCTTGCGTCGGCCATGAAGAAAAAGGATGAAAAAACCACGGCCAGGGTTCTTGCCGCCTACGGAGTAGGGACAGCACTTGCGGTCGCTTTGCCATTTTCAAGAAAGCAGGAATCTGAAGCCGACAGGATAGGTCTCATATACATGGCAAAGGCGGGCTATGACCCCCGCGAGGCCATCCCCTTCTGGGAGAGGATGGGAACCGCGGGACGGGGCGCTCCGCCCGAGTTTCTCTCTACCCACCCCGGGTACAGGACCAGGATAAAAAACATCCGCAAGTGGATGCCCGAGGCTCTCGAATACTACGAGGCAAGCCAGAAAGCTCCCAACAGGCGCATCGTGATCGCCGAGGGAACCGGACACTCGCCCAGATGAGAGGCCCGTTTCTTCTCGAATTCCTTTTTTACCCTTCTTTAATTGCTTCTTAACACGCACTTAACCTTTCGGGGTTTAAATTAATCCAGCTTGTTTGGTTTGTTTTCCACTATCTTAAGGAGGATTCTTGTAATGAAGTATTTGAGTGTTAAGTCGAGTTTTGCTCTTTTCGCGATTGTTTGCGCTCTTACATTCGGCCAGGTTGCCGGAGCTCAGACGGTCAAGGTTGACCCGGACATACCTTCCTACACGAAAGTCACGGGTGTTTCCGGGAACATAGACAGCGTAGGTTCCGACACCATGAACAACCTTATGACGTTCTGGTGCGAGGGATTCGCAAAGTTCTACCCCAATGTTAAATGCCAGATAGAGGGCAAGGGTTCGAGTACTGCTCCTCCTGCTCTCATAGCGGGGACTTCCCAGTTCGGACCCATGTCCAGAATGATGAAATCAAAAGAAGTTGACGCCTTCGAAAAGGTGGCCGGTTACAAGCCGACCGCGGTTCCGACGTCAATTGACGCGCTTGCGGTTTACGTAAACAAGGACAACCCGACGAAGTGTATGTCGATAAAGCAGGTTGACGCCATCTTTTCGAAGAACAGAAAATGCGGCGGCGGAAGCGACATCAACACTTGGGGAGCCGCAGGTCTCGGCGGCGACTGGGCCGGCAAGCCGATAAGCGTTTACGGGCGAAACTCCGCGTCGGGAACCTACGGCTATTTCAAGAAGAAGGCTCTTTGCAAGGGCGATTACAAGGACACCGTTAAGGAGCAGCCAGGATCCTCCGCCGTCGTGCAGGGAATCACTGAGGATCTCCAGGGCGTCGGCTACAGCGGTATCGGGTACAAGACCTCCGGGGTAAAGGCAATCGAGCTTGCGAAGTCCGCCGAGAAGGGCTGTTTTGGTCCCAGTCTTAAAAACGTCGTCGGCGGGAAATACCCGCTCGGAAGGTATCTCTTCCTCTACGTTAACAAGAAGCCGAACGAAACTCTCGATCCGCTTCGTCTCGAGTTCCTGAAATACATTCTGAGCAAGCAGGGACAGAAAATAGTCATAAAAGACGGCTATCTCCCGCTTCCCGCCGCCAAGGTTTCCGAGTTAAGAGTCCTTGTAGGTGCAAAGTAGGTATACTATTTACGGCTTTCTGTGCGGACGGGTCCGGAAGTGTCTCGGATTCGTCTGCGGTTGGCCGTTTTCCCTGGGGAAGTCGGATCTTAACCGTCTTTTTCGCACCTGATGTCCCGGATGCAAGGTAATTTCATTGTCAAGCGATCAAACTGACGAACTCGGAATCGAAGAGGGTTCCAAGCAGAAGCAGATACGCAGAAGAAAACTCTACGACAGGCTGGCAAGGCACGTGGTATTTGTCGGCGGCGCGGGAATTATCTTCTGCATAATAGCCATACTTTTCTTCATAGGGATCGAGACCATTCCCCTGTGGAAAAGTCCCGGAAAAAAGCTTGAGAGCGTCTCGGAGATGGAAGACCGTCTCGCTTCCGGTGCGCCGTCTGGGCAGGTACGTATTTTCGATATAGGAGTGGATGAGTACAGGGAGCAGTTTTTCACGGTAGACTCTCTCGGATCGGTACGCTTTTTCACCCTCGAAGAAGAACCTAAGCTCCTTAAGACCCACACGGTCTCCCACAAGACAACAGGTTACGCATCTTTTTACAGCGCCCGAACCAACACATCCTACGCGATTGCCGACAGGGAGGGTTACGTGGTTCCGTTCGAGGTGAGTTTTAGGGTGGAGTTCCGCGAGGGGACCGAAAGAACCATAGTGTCGAGAGTTACGGAGGGAGATGCTCTCCGGGTAGCGGAAGAACCGATAGAAATGTTTGCCTATCAGAGTTCGCCCGAAACAGGGGCCCCCGTGGTAGTGGCCTACACGGCTTCTAAGCGCCTTCTGGCATACGCCGAGGTCGAGGAGGAAGGGTTTTTAGGCGAAAGTGAAACCGAGGTCTTCACGACCGATCTTACGGGGGAACTCGGAGGAGCCGTGGTTACGGGAGTGCAGGTCGATTCCGAAGCGGAGAATCTCTACGTCTCTACCGCAAACGGGAAGCTTTATCACTGGTCGCTTTCGGATCCCTCTTCTCCGGAACTCAAATCCATGCTTGCGGCTACCGCGGACCCCGGGGTGGCAGTTACTAGAATAGGGTTCCTTCTAGGTCACCGGTCCCTCATCGTCGGTGACGCCGCGGGAAACGTAAGCGTGTGGTTTGAGACCACGAGCGGCGGCGAGGAAAGCAGGCTTGCGAAGATACACGTTTTTCCCCCGCTTCCTGCTGCGGTTGACAGGTTCTCCGCGTCGCAGAGGGGAAGAGGCTTTCTGGCTTCCGATACCTCGGGAAACATATCCCTTTACCAGGCCACTTCCGCCGCGAAGCAGCTTGATTTTCCGGGCCGGGGAAAGCCTTATGCGGGGCTTAGTTTTTCTCCGAAGGCAAACGGGGTGGTGGCTGTGGATTCTGACATGATGCTTTCAAGCTACTATCTTGACAATCCGCATCCCGAGACGAACTTTCGCACCCTTTTCGGAAAAATATGGTACGAGGGCTACGACAGGCCCCGATACGTGTGGCAGTCAACGGGAGGAACGGACGAGTTCGAGCCCAAGTTCAGCTTGACCCCGCTTGCGTACGGAACCCTGAAAGGTGCCATATACACGATGATACTTTCGATTCCGCTTGCGATCTTGGCGGCCATCTGCGTTTCGCAGTTCCTCCATCCCTCGATAAGAAACGTGGTGAAACCCGTGATAGAGGTCATGGCGGCGCTTCCGAGCGTGGTTCTGGGATTCCTTGCGGGCCTATGGCTTGCGCCGCTGCTTGAGAAGATCTTCGTCGCGACCCTAGTGATGCCGTTTATGGTGATTGGTCTTACCCTTTTTGCGCTTTTCCTTTGGCACCGCCTTCCGTTCTCGTTCTCAGGGAGGTTCCGGGTAGGAGCCGAGCTTTTCACTCTGGTGGGTGTGATAGGGATCGCGGTTGTGCTTTCCCTGTGGCTTAACGGTCCCCTTGAGAGTCTTATTTTCGCGGGGGACTTTAGGGACTGGTTTTTTAGTATGTTCGATCTTCGCTACGACCAGAGAAATATGCTGGTCGTGGGATTCGCAATGGGTTTTACGGTGATTCCCATCATATTCACCATATCTGAAGACGCGCTCTCAAGCGTCCCGAGGACTCTCTCCGCGGGATCTTTGGCCCTGGGGGCCAACAGGTGGCAGACAGCCATGAGGATAGTTCTGCCCGCGGCAAGCGCAGGCATATTCTCGGCTGTGATGATAGGTTTTGGAAGGGCAGTGGGAGAGACGATGATCGTGCTCATGGCGACCGGCAACACGCCGGTTATGGACTGGAGCTTTTTTAACGGTTTCAGGGCGCTTTCGGCCAACATCGCGGTCGAGCTTCCCGAAGCGCCGCACGGGGGAACACTCTACAGGGTACTTTTCCTCACGGCGATTCTGCTGTTTGCGGTCACCTTTTTGCTTAACACCCTGGCTGAGGTTCTCAGCCAGAGACTGAGGAGGAAGTACGCGCAGTCCGATGCCTAACCTCTGGAAAGCAGGCGATGCCTACATTTGGATATCGGGCCTTGCCCTCATGGTCACGCTCGTGATGATAGGGGGGCTTCTGTTCCTGATAGCCACGAAGGGTTTGGGTTCGATGTGGCCGGCGGACATAGGACGCTACGAGCTTAGAGACGGCTCTGCTTACCTGGGACAGCTTCGTGCGAGGGAATCTGTGCGGGGAGGGGACGGCGTGAGTGGTTCAGAGTTCCGCGTCAAGCTCAAGATAGGAAACAGGGATATATACGGCCTTGACTTCAAGTGGATAAACGAGGGCGATGTAAAGTCACGTGATTATCCCCGTGACGCCGTGGTTTTGGAGCGACACGAATGGGGAGATTACCACGGTTACTTAAAGGAGATAAGAAAGAACGGTCAGGTGATTCCGGGCACTGACCCGGAGGCTTTCTCGGTGCTTCTGGGCCTGATACGCGACGCTAACAGGATACACGAGAGGATACTCAAGATAGAAAAAGGCGAGATCGGGGACATAAACTACGGGATCGAGAAGCAGCGCTTGAAACTCAAGGGGCTTGCCGTGCGCGGCGAGCATAACCCCGCGAAGGAGGCCGAGTATCGCCTGAAGATAAAAGAATACGAAGGGCGCTACAAGACAAGCGAGGCGAAGCTCGAAGCGCTCTACGCGGAGCTTAACAGAAACGAGGCGGTGATGCTATCCGCCGGGGGAAACGAGAAGACTATACCGCTTGGGAAGATCGTAATGGCCCATCGCCCAAACAGTATGGGATTTGTGGAAAAAGCCGGGTTTTACGTCAAAAGATTCTGGGGGTTTGTCTCCGATGACCCGAGGGAGGCCAACACCGAGGGCGGAATCTTCCCCGCAATTTTCGGCACGGTGCTCATGGTGCTTATAATGAGCATAGTGGTAATGCCTTTCGGAATCGTAGCGGCGCTTTACCTTCGCGAGTACGCCAGGCAGGGAGTTATGGTGAGGATCGTCAGGATATGCGTTAACAACCTTGCCGGAGTTCCCTCAATAGTGTTCGGCGTTTTCGGAGTGGGGTTCTTTCTCTACGGCATAGGGGGCATAATCGACTCCGTGTTTTTCAAGGAAGCGCTTCCCAGCCCGACTTTTGGCACGGGAGGCATACTGTGGGCGTCGCTTACTCTCGCTCTTCTCACTGTTCCGGTGGTGATAGTCGCGACCGAGGAGGGACTCGCGGCAGTTCCGAGAAACATAAGGGAGGGATCGCTTGCGCTCGGGGCCACGAAGTTTGAGACTACTTGGAAGGTTGTTATCCCTAGCGCGCTTCCCGCCATACTCACGGGTCTTATCCTCGCGGTTGCCCGGGCCACGGGAGAAGTGGCGCCGCTTATGATAACGGGGGTCGTGAAGCTCGCACCCGATCTTCCCATAGACGGGCACTTCCCCTTCCTGCATCTTGAGAGAAAGTTCATGCATCTCGGGTTCCACATATACGACCTCGGCTTTCAGTCTCCAAACGCCGAAGCCGCAAAACCCATGGTGTTCATGACCGCGTTTCTGCTCATACTGATAGTGGTTGTGCTTAACATAACGGCGATAGTAATAAGAAACAGACTGAGGAAAAAATATGCGACTTCCGCGGTGTAGTTTAATAAGGTATAAGTAGAGGAGGAAGATTTGATGCTGTCTGGAGAACCGATGGAGAGACAAGAGTTCAGAGCCCCGGAGATAAACGGCGTTGCCCCGGCCCCAAAGGCTAAAAAACCGGAGAAGGCGAAGCCCGTTCCCGACCCTTTGGTCAAAGTTGAGGACCTGAGCCTTTTTTACGGCACGAAGCAGGCCCTTCAGGATATCAATATGAACATCCCGAGAAGACAGGTAACGGCGTTTATAGGCCCTTCGGGCTGCGGCAAATCCACGCTGCTTCGCTGCTTTAACCGCTTAAACGACCTCATTGACGACTGCAGGATTGAAGGGGAAATATCGATTAACGGCAAAAGCATATTCAACTCCGATGTTGACATCACCGATCTTAGAAAAAGGGTCGGCATGGTGTTTCAGAAATCAAACCCGTTTCCGAAATCGATCTACGAAAACGTTGCCTACGGGGCTAGGATAGCGGGGATAAAGAAGAAATCGGTTCTTGACGATATAGTGGAGAAGAACCTCAAGCGCGCGGCCCTGTGGGACGAGGTAAATGACAGGCTCAATGACAGCGCCATGGGACTCTCTGGAGGTCAGCAGCAGAGACTCTGCATCGCAAGAGCCATAGCCGTCGAGCCCGACGTGCTTTTAATGGATGAACCGTGCTCTGCGCTTGATCCCATAGCCACGGCCAAGATAGAGGATCTTGTTACGGAGCTTAAAAACAAGTTCACAATAGTTATAGTCACCCACAATATGCAGCAGGCCGCCCGGGTTTCCGATTACACGGCTTTTATGTACATAGGCGACATAGTGGAGTTTGACACCACGGAGAAGATATTCCTTAACCCCGCCAAAAAACATACAGAAGACTACGTTTCGGGTAAGTTCGGCTAGGTGCGTCCAATGAAGCGATCAAGGATGATAAAGTACGAAGAGGAACTCGCGCTTCTTAATAAGAAACTGCTTGAAATGGCGTCGCTTGTGGAGAGTCGCATCGCTAAGAGCATGAAGGCCCTTCGCGAAGGCAACATGATCCTCGCCCAGGAAGTGATCCGCACCGACGAGCAGGTAAACGACATGGAGATCGAGATAGACAACCTTTGCGTGAAGATTCTGGCTCTTTACCAGCCCGAGGCCAAGGACCTTCGGACCGTCACGATGATAATGAAGGTTAACAACGATCTTGAGAGAATAGGGGATCACGCCTCGAGCATATCCCGAATGGCTATTTTCATGGCCGACCACCCGCCTATAAAGCCGCTTGTTGACATTCCCAAGATGGCGGACAAGGCTATGGAGATGCTAAGGGAAAGCCTTGATGCGTTTATCAAAAGGGATGCACAACTCGCCGTGGAGGTCTGTCGCAAAGACGACGAAGTTGATAACTACGAGCCCCAGATAGTGAGGGAGCTTATAACCTTCATCATGTCGGATCCCTCAACGCTTAGCCGGGCGCTTCGCTACATCTACGTTGCAAGGCATCTTGAGAGGGTGGGCGATCTGGCGACGAACATAGCCGAGAATGCCTACTACATAGCTACAGGAGAGGTGCTCAAGCACCACCACACTTCGGAGATGAACTGATCGCCGTTCTACTGTTTGTGCCGTGGAAGTTCAACCGTGAAAGTGCTTCCCTCTCCTTCCGCGCTTCTGACTCCTATGGTTCCCCCGTGCTGTATGACTATATGCTTCACTATGCTTAGCCCGAGCCCCGTTCCTCCTATCTCTCTTGAGCGGTTCTTATCAACCCTGTAGAACCTCTCGAATATCCTCTCGTGGTGCTCGGGGGGAATTCCGATTCCATTGTCTTCAACCTCTATGCACAAGGTGCCGTTTAGGGTTTTGGCGCGAACTGACACCGAGCCGTTCTCAGGGGTGTACTTGGCTGAATTCTCAATTAGGTTAATGAGCATGCGCTCAACCAGAAACCTGTTTGCCCTGTAGGTGGGCATGCCGTCTTCGATCTCAAGTAAGAGATTGACTCCTTTTTTCGAGAAAAGGGAGTCAAGCGAACCCACGGAGCGGAGGACTGTTTCCCTGATGTCAATCTCTTCGTATCCTTTCCTCGAATCCCGGGGGTCTGCCTCTCCGCTTTCAAGTTCCGATAGTACGAGCAGGTCGGAGGCTATGGCTATGAGCCTGTCGGTGTTCTCCTCTATTATCTCGAGGAAATCCTTTTTCTCCTCATCTGTGTCGTAGTTTCTGTCAAGAAGGGTTTCTATGTATCCCTTTATGGACGTAAGCGGGGTTCTAAGTTCATGGGAGACGTTTGCCACGAAATCTGCCTTGATCCGCTCAAGGTTCTTGAATTCTGTTATGTCAAAGATAACCACCACGATTTCCCTGTAGCGGGGACTTACTCTGACACTTACGAGATACGATCTTTCCTTAGGATAGAGCACGGAGATTTCCTGGGTTGCCGATTTTTTCTTCCGCTGCATCCGGGAAATAAGCCCTTGGAGGTCGGGGTTTCTCACAGTCTCCATATAGGGGCGGCCAATGGCTGCGTCGTCTATTGCGAACATCTCCTTCGCAGCGTCGTTTACAAGCAGGAGGTTCTCTTCCCTTGATATCACTATGACTCCTTCCCTCATGGACTCGATTATGCTTTTAAGCTGGTTTCCCTCCCTCTCGGTTTCGCGCATCTGAAGGGAAATTCTCTCGGAGAGCTCACTTATGGAGATCGATACTCCCGTGTCGAAGCCGCTTACCTTGCGGCCTGTCTTTCGGGCCTTTTTCTGTTTTTCCGGCAAAAGCTCAAGCGCCTTTGATATCCTTGAGAAGTCCTTCAGAATGTCCCTTTCGATGATCCAGGAGAGGATGAATCCGAACACGACAAAAGCGGATATGTACGCAACATATCCGAGAATTCCGCCCCCGGGGGAAAGCAGCACGGCGAGCAGAGCTGCCGAGGCTGCCAGGCAGAGCAGGTAAAGAAAATGTTTTCTGAATATCTTCAAACCGGTTGGATCTCTTCTAGCTTGTAACCGATTCCTCTGACGGTCTTTATCATTTTGCCGGCGGAACCCAGTTTTTCTCTCAGGTTTTTTATGTGAACGTCTATCGTCCTGTCAAAAACCACCCTTTCGTCTCCCCAGAGGGTCTTTCTTTTGAGCAGTTGATCACGGGTGAACACCTTTCCTTCCGCTTCTCCCAGGGTTTCAAGTATTCTGAACTCGGTGGTGGTGAGATCGATTTTTTGCGAGTTAACCGATACCTCGTAGCTTGCCGAATTTATCTTGAGAGGACCGATACAAAGCGATCCGTCCCCGGAGTCTTTCATCGCGTACCTTCTCAGGATGCTTTTTACTCTGGCGACAAGTTCCCGGGTCCGAAAAGGCTTCACTATGTAGTCGTCGGCACCTAGTTCGAGGCCCACGACGATATCGGCCTCGGTGGATTTCGCGGTGATCATGATTATGGGTATGGATTCGGTGGAAGGTTTGCTTTTCAGGATTCTGCAGAGTTCGAGGCCGTCCATGCCCGGGAGCATAATGTCGAGCAGCACCAGGTCCGGCGGAACAGAATTTATGTAAAGCAGAAAATCCTTTCCGCTCTGAAAGGGTTTTACCTGATACCCCTCGCGCTTCAGGTGATGGGTTATCAGGTTGAGTATGTCCTTTTCGTCATCTACTACCGCTATTAGCTTTTTCATACGCTTTCCCTGATAATTTACAGAATGCGAATGCGTACATCAATTGCGCACCGGGGTCTCTTAACGTAGAACTAACAGTTTATTTATTCTGAATTAACCATTCGCAAATATCATTAGCCCAGAGTTGTTCAAAGCAGAGCAATAAACACATCAAGGAGGATATGAGATGAGATTTTTAGCGGTTTTAGCTGTGTCTTTCATAACGTTGCTTTCCTTTATGTCCCTTCCCGCTCAGGCCGGCGACGGCGATAGGAGCATCGAGGAACAGATTCAGGAGCTGAAAAAGCAGATAGAGAGGCTCGAGGAACAAAGTCAGCAGATGAACATGAAAATGTACGAGGCTAAAGACACCAAGGCTTGGTACAACAAAATAAAGGTCAAAACCAAAAAAGGCACCGGCCTTACTTTCCAGACCGCGGACAAGAACTACAAGATGAGAATGAGGCTTCGTGGCCAGTTCTTGGCCAACTACATAAATCCTGACGGAGACGACAACGAAGGTCTCGGTTTCAGGGTAAGAAGGCTCAGGGTAACGTGGGACGGTAACGCTTTCGCCCCGTGGATGAAATACAAGGTTCAGTACGATTTCGGAAGAACTGGTGAACTTAAGGACATGAAACTTTCGTTTGCCAAGAACAAGGCTTTTGTTCCCACGATGGGTCAGTACAAGGTTCCGTTTAACAGAGAGGTGCTTAACTCCTCATCCGCCCTTCAGGTCGTAGGCCGCTCGATAATAACCGACTACTTTGAGTACGACAGGGATATCGGCGGCGGTGCTTACGGTTTTCTCGGCGGCGGGATGATCCGCTACGATTTCGGTCTTTTCCAGGGAGAAGGTACAAACACCAAGAACGACAAGGGTGATACCGGCATGCTCTGGGCAGGCAGGGTTCAGGCGGCTGTTATAGGCGGAAAAGCCAAGAAGGTAAGAGAGAACTTTGCCAAGAGGCCCACGCTCATGGTTGGAGTCGCTGTTGCGGGCATAGATGTTGAAGATGGCAGTGACGGCAATATCGGAATTCCATCTGGAGAGAGGGCGCTTGAAAACGGGACGGTAACTTCTTTGACGGCCGACATAAACTACAGGGATCCAAGGTTCAACCTCACCGGTGAGTATATCGGAAGGTGGGCCAATCCGGATGATGGCGGTGTAGAGACTGCCTATGATCAGGGTTTCAGGGTTCAGGGTGGTTTCTTTGTGATTCCGAAGAGAATCGAAATTGCCTCAAGGTATGCGATGGTCACGTTTGACACTGATGCCAACGTTCTCGGGGGAAATGACCTTGACAACGTGTGGACGTTCACTCAGGGGCTTAACTACTACCTGAGCGGCAATCACAAGTGGAAGATACAGCTTGACTACACGTTCCAGAGAGAAGAGGAGCTCTCTGGCGCGGAATCGGATGAAAACATGGTAAGAGCGCAGGTTCAGGCCTACTTCTAGGAGTCTGCGCGAAGGAACAAGTTTTTTTCTCCTTCCTTATTAATCTGTTAGGCCGAAGCCCCTTGCTCCGGAGACGGTGCGAGGGGCTTTTTTATTCGTGTTCGGATACGGTTAATTAATTCTGCCTCATCGGTTAGGATTAACCGCAAATGACCAGAATAAAGGTGTGCGGAATAACTAACCCTGAGGATGCGCTCTGCGCGGTACGGCTCGGAGCCTCGGCCCTCGGTTTCATTTTCTACGAAAAAAGCCCGAGGTTCGTCAGTCCTGAAGCGGCGGGAGAAATAATAAGGCAGATTCCCCCGTTTGTAACCAAGGTGGGGGTTTTCGTAAACGCCGAGGCGGACTACCTTCGGGAAGCAAGGGACGTTGCGGGTTTTGACGTCTACCAGCTCCACGGGGATGAGACCCCGGAGTTCTGCGCCGCATTCGGAGAAAACTACATAAAGGCCATAAGAGTAAAGGACTCGAGCAGTCTTGACACAGTTGAACTCTACGATACGGACGCCTTTCTTTTCGATGCCTACTCGCCGGATGCCTACGGGGGCACTGGAGAGAATTTTGCTTGGGATGTGCTTTCTCGCCGGAAACTAGGGGATAAATTCGTTATACTTTCCGGAGGTCTTAACTCGGATAACGTACGCGACGCCATACGGGCCGTGGGTCCCTACGCCGTTGACGTAAGTTCCGGGGTGGAAAGCTCCCCGGGCATAAAAGATCATCTTAAGCTTAAGCGATTCATGGAGGCCGCAAGTTATGGGCAAGACTGACCGGAAATACAGCTATCCTGACGTGGAAGGTCATTTCGGAGACTTCGGCGGCCGCTACGTCTCAGAAACCCTGATGCCCGCTCTGATCGAGCTTCAGCGGGCCTACGATGAGGCCGCGGCTGACGAGACTTTTCACGAGGAGATTGATTACTACCTGAAGCAGTACGCGGGGAGGCCCACCCCGCTTTACTACGCCCGCGCGATGACAGAGAATCTCGGCGGCGCCAAGATTTACCTTAAAAGAGAGGATCTTGCCCACACGGGGGCGCACAAGATAAACAACACGATAGGCCAGGGGGTTCTCTGCGGGAGGATGGGTAAGGACAGGATAATAGCCGAAACGGGGGCGGGGCAGCATGGGGTCGCCACGGCCACGGTGGCCGCGCTTTTGAACAAGGAGTGCGTGATATACATGGGGGAGGAGGACACGAAGCGTCAAGAACTTAACGTTTTCCGCATGAAGCTTCTGGGCGCCGAGGTAAGGCCCGTGGTCTCGGGCACGAAAACACTCAAAGACGCCATGAACGAGGCTATGAGAGACTGGGTTACGAACGTGAGAAACACCTTCTACATAATAGGAAGTGTCGCCGGTCCCCATCCCTACCCGATGATGGTAAGGGATTTTCAGTCGGTGATCGGACATGAGGCTATGGAGCAAATACTCGCCGCGGAGGGAAAGCTCCCAGACACCTTGGTTGCCTGCGTCGGTGGCGGCTCAAACGCCATGGGCCTTTTCTTTCCCTTCATAGAGGAATCCGGGGTAAGGAAAATCGGCGTGGAGGCGGCGGGCCACGGTCTTGATAGCGGTCTTCATTCGGCGACGATAACCGCGGGTTCGGTAGGGGTCCTCCACGGAAGCAAAACCTACCTGCTCCAGGACGAAGACGGGCAGGTAAAGGGAGCTCATTCCGTCGCCGCGGGTCTTGACTATCCGGGCGTGGGTCCCGAGCATTCGTATTTCCAGGACGCGGGTGAAGTCGATTACGTGTCCGTAACGGACGAAGAGGCGCTCTCGGCGTTTTCCTTTCTCTCGGAAGTCGAGGGAATAATACCTGCGCTTGAAACCGCCCACGCAATAGCCCACGTGCGCAAAATCGCTCCGTCCATGTCCTCCGAGCAAGTTATAGTGATCTGTCTCTCCGGCAGGGGGGATAAGGACATACATACCGCTTCCTCTCTTCTATGAAGCGGCGTGGACCGGTTTTACTCCCCCGTTGTGTGCTTGACAATACCCATACGCGCGTATATAAAGCTTTTGAAGGTTGGAGGTTCGTTTTTTACTTTGTTTGCTTGCGATTTCTGCGTTTCCAGACTACCGGCTTCTTATAAAAGCACATGGGAAGGATAAAGGAAAAATTCCGCGAACTTCGGGAGAAAAACAAAGCGGCCTTAATCTGCTATGTTACCGCCGGGGACCCTGATATCGACTTGACCGAGCAGATCATTGGCCACATGGAGGCAAGCGGTGTCGATATGGTGGAAATCGGCATCCCCTTCTCAGATCCCATGGCGGACGGGCCGGTGATCCAGGCGGCCTCGGAACGGGCTCTTGCTAACTCGACATCCGTCTCCGACGTACTTTCTCTTGTCAGAAGGATAAGGTCCCGCTCGGATATTCCCGTGATACTTTTCGGCTACTACAACCCTTTTTTCTCCTATGGTGCCGAGCGCTTCGCGCGCGACGCCCGCGAGGCGGGAGCGGACGGAGTTCTGGTCGTTGATCTTCCGCCCGAGGAGGCCGGGGAGCTTAGCACCCATGTCGAACGGGAGGGACTTGACCGCATCTTTCTGCTCGCCCCGACCAGCACCGAGGAAAGAATAGAGATGGTGTCGCAAAACGCCTCGGGTTTTATCTATGTGGTTTCGGTCACCGGAGTCACGGGAGCGCGCCCCGACATGGATTACGATCTCGAGGATCTTGTGGAGAGAATAAAGCGCCGCTCGGAACTTCCCGTTGGGGTGGGTTTCGGGGTGTCCTCCGCGCGTCAGGCTGCCGCGATAGCCTCTTTTTCCGATGCTGTTATCGTGGGAAGCGCCCTTGTGAGAATAATAGAGGGTGGCGGTGAGGAAAGACAAGAAGTGCTGGGGAGGATTTCAAGCTTCACGGAGGAACTTAGCGCCGCCTGCTACAGGTAGGTTCTGCATTCCGGACACGATGAGTACGAACGGGGAAAAGCGATATATGTTCATCGGAGAATTTGACATTCTCCTGATGAGTCTTTTTAAGAACAGGGGCGAGATAACAGAGCTTGATTCTCCTGATGACGCGTTTAGTCAGAAGGGAGTCTTTACGCTTATAGTCGTAAACAACGAGTTTGGGACCAAGAAGTTTCTGGCATCTCTCGCTCGCAGTTACCCCACGAGTCCGATAGTTGTTTCCGCTGGCGGCGAGCAGCGCAAAGATGGCTATATAGCGAGATACGTGAGATTTGATAAAGTTGCCGACAGCCAGATATCTTTTGAGGAGAAGCTTGCGAGGTCCGATATCTCCGTAAGGCTTATAAGAGAGGTTCACCGCGACGCGAAAAAGCTTCTCATACTTGTTCATAGCCAACCCGACCCGGACGCGATCGCAAGCGCCATGGCCCTTCGGACCCTTCTTAGAAGAAACAAGAAAACGGCGATTATAGGTTACCTCGGGGAGAAGATATCAAGACCCGAGAACGTGGCCATGGTGGAGCTTATGGACATAGAGTTGCAGGTGGTTTCCCACGATGACATAAGAAGTTTCGACTCCGTAGCGCTTGTCGACGTGCAGCCTTCTTATTTCAGAGGCGAGATTACGGATATCGATTCGGTGATCGACCATCATCCTAGGACTCCCGAGTGTGACGCGAAATTCACCGAGATAAGTTCCGAAGAAGGAGCTACAGCGACGATCATGACCCGGCTCCTCAGGGCCGCCCAGGTTGAGATTTCCGCGAAACTTTCAACCGCGCTTCTCTACGGCATAAAAGCCGACACCATGATTCTCAACAGGGGTGCGGATCTTGACGATCTCGAAGCGTTCACATATCTCTACAGTCAGGCCGACTTGGGTTTGCTCAGGAAAATAGAATCCAAAACCCTGTATTCAGAAGAGATCAAACATTACGGCCAGGCGCTCTCAAGACACTGGATAAATGACGGAATAATTTTCATGAACTTAGGCAGGATAGAAAAAGAGCATCTTATCTCCCAGGTGGCCGACATGGGGATGAAGGTGGAGGGGGTCAATTGGTCTGTAGCCTTCGGAATTGTTTCCGGTTCCCATGTGGTCATATCCGTAAGAAACAGCGGGTCTGTCAAGAGCGCCGGGCGTCTGCTTTTCGAGCTTTTTGACGAAATAGGAAGCGCCGGCGGACACAGATCCTACGCCAAGGCCGTGATTCCAATGAGCGAGGTGAAGGAGCTTATAGGAAAGACCTCGCGCAAGAACATAGAGCAGTGGATCGACAGGGTATTTAGAAACGCAACCTCTCGGAGCGCCTGAGGACGGAAGCCAACCTTTTTTCCTCCGAACCCGGTTTTTCCCTTCCGTTTTTAAAGCTATATTAATGATAGCAAGTCCCATACTAATCAAGAGGTATTCGCGGCGAACAGCTTGGTTTCCCAAGAGAAGATGAAACTCAAGACGGCAATTCTGGGAGTTACGGGTTATGTCGGCCAGCAGCTTCTTTCCCTTCTGGCTCCTCACCCTAACGTTGACCTGCGGGTGCTTACGTCTGAGAAGTTCTCGGGCAGGAGGGCGGATGAGGCGTTTCCGCATCTTTTGGGCTGCGCGGACCTTGTCCTTAGCTCCGTATCGAAAATCCCCGACTCAGAACCTCTTGATCTTCTGTTCTCCTGCCTTCCCGGGGGGACTTCTTCTGTTTTCGTGCGCAAGTTCCTTGAGAAAGGCGTAAGGGTGATCGATCTTAGCTCCGATTTAAGATTCTCTGATCCTGATGACTACTCCATGGCTCACGGCACGGCACCCCGTTTCCCCGAACTTCTCTCGCGAGGGGTCTACGGACTCAGCGAGCTTAATCGCGAGAGGATAAAGGATGCCCCGTTAGTGGCTAACGCGGGCTGCTACTCTACCTGCGTCTCTCTCGCCCTTGTGCCTTTTCTTAAAGAGTATGAAGTGGAAAGCGACATTATAGTGGACATAAAGTCTTCTCTTTCGACTTCGGGACGGGCGCCGAAACCCGAGAGCCACTACACCGAGGTAAAGGAGGACGTATCAGCCCAGGGAGCCGGAGGGGATGATCAGAAACATGAAATTCTTCGCGTGCTCTACGATTTCTGCGGCGTGAAGAAGAAACTCCTTTTTTTCAATACACGCGTTCCGGTTAAAAGGGGGATAATGGCCGCTTCTTATCTCAGGCTCCGCTCGGATGTCTCCCCTGATGAGGTAAAGGAACTTTACGCCGGGTTCTACAGGGATGATGCCTTCGTCCGGGTCTGCGACGGGCCGCCCGGGATGGCGTCTGTTTCCGGTTCAAACTACGTCTCTTTGGGTTTCTGCAAGCGGGAAGGGCACCTTGTCATCGTATCGGTTCTTGACAATCTCATGAAGGGTGCCGCGGGCCAGGCCGTCCAGAACATGAATATTGTCTTCGGATTTCCCGAAGACACTGGACTCGGACAAGTTCCCCTTTTCCCATGACGGGGCGATGAGAAACTACTGCGAAATACTTTATTCGAACCTGGAGAGAAATCCCCGGGGAGCGGCCTTATGGTACGAGGGAGAGACCTACAGCTATGCGCAGTTCTGCGGCTTTGTTGACGGTTTTTCCTCGTTTCTTTCTGGGCGTGGGGTGTCATGTGGGGACAAGGTGTGCGTCTTCCTTCCCAATTCGCTTTCCCTTGCCGTATCTGTTTTCTCGATAGCGAGGCTTGGAGCCGCCTGCGTTCCGATAGACAGCGCCTGCGGAACCGAGGAAATGAGACACTACCTTGAGTTCTCAAAGCCGGCCCTTATTGTTACGGACGAATTTCTTGCGCATACAGCAAACGCCGTTTCCGGAGGCATAAACACCGTTTGCGTGACCCGGGACAACTTTCTGGGCGACGCTCCCGCGGGTCCGCCCGGGAATCATCCTTCGGAGAAAGCCATCTATCTTTTTTCCACGGGCTCAACCGGAAAGCCCAAGTGCGTTGCGAGAAGCCACGCCAACATGATCGCCCTTGCCCGGAATCACACGGCCACAATAAACTGGGATAGCGGAGACAGAATTCTTTTTTCGATTCCGATATCGCATACCTACGGTCTCGGGAATTTCGTGAGTGCCCTAAGCGTCGGGGCGTGCTGTTATTTCCTCCCGAGGTTTACCAGAAAAGAGGTTCTCGGTGTGCTGGAAGAAGAACAGATAACGGTCTTTCCCGCAGTTCCGTTCATGCTTGAGACCCTCGCTCGAAGCGCAAGCCGTGGGGATTATAATTTCCCGCGGCTAAAGCATGTTATTTCCGCCGGAGCTCCCCTGCCCGAGGAAACCTTTTTTTCCTTCCACCGGGCTTTCAGTGTCTATCCACGCCAGCTATACGGTTCCTCTGAAACCGGGGTGATGGCAATTAATATCGCGGAGAACATAGAGGAGAAGCGTCTTTCAGTCGGAGTGCCGGTTGAAAACGTTGTTATAAGGGTGATTTCGGAAACCGGAAGCGAACTTCCGGTCGGGCAGATCGGCGAGGTAATAATAAGGAGCCCTTCCATGACGGACGGCTACGTTGATTTTCCGGAAGAGACCGAGAGGGTTTTTGTCGACGGTTTTTACCACACCGGGGATCTCGGAATGTTCGACGGCGACGGGTATCTTTTCATTCGGGGAAGAAAGAAGCTTTTCATCAACATTTCCGGGAACAAGGTCGACCCGTTCGAAGTTGAAAACCTGCTTATGACTCACGGGAAAATAATGGAGGCCGCAGTGATAGGAACCTCCGGAGCCGGGGGCAGGGAAGAGGTAAAGGCCTTTATCGTCGCGGATGGACTCACGAGGCGGGAAATTGTCGACTTCTGCAGGGGCAAAATTTCTGACTACAAGATTCCCGCGAAGATGGAATTTGTGGACGCACTTCCGAGAAGCCCGGCAGGCAAAGTGCTTAGGGAGAAACTTAGGTGACCGAGCGAAAAGAAATTCTTGGGGAGAAAATAAGGCGACTTGTCGTCGGCAAGTTCAATCTCGACATCAGACCCCAGGATATATCGCCTGAGCAGTCGCTGATCGAGCTCGGGGTTGGCGTCGACTCCGTTTCGACGCTTGAATTCATTATGGAACTCGAAGAAGAGTTCGGAGTCTCAATTGACGAGTCCGAGGTTTCCCCTGAGGTTCTTGAGACTGTTGAGAGCCTCTCTGAGTTTATTCTCTCTCTTAAGTGATTTGTCCCTTTATTTCTTGTAGAGGTTGGTTATCGGGAAGCGGCGGTCCTTTCCGAAGGCAAGCGACGTTATTTTTACCCCCGGGGCGCTCTGTCTTCTTTTGTATTCGTTCGTGTTTACCATTCTGATCACTTTCCGCACTACGCTTCTTTTCTCCCCGAGCTTTACTATGTCATCAACCCCGAGTCCGTCTTCCACGTAGGCTTTCAGTATCCTGTCGAGCGCGTCGTATTCTGGAAGCGAGTCGGTGTCTTTCTGGTCTGGGCGAAGCTCGGCTGAAGGAGGCTTTTCAATTACCGATTTCGGTATTATCCGCTTTCCCCGCAGACGGTTGTAATAGTGGGAAAGCTCATAAACCGTGGCCTTGGGCACATCCTTTATCACCGCGAAACCCCCTGACATATCCCCGTAGAGGGTCGAATAGCCCACAGCGAGTTCGCTTTTGTTCGAAGTGGCGAGCACTAGCCACCCGAACTTGTTTGAAAGCGCCATGAGAATATTTCCTCTTATCCTCGCCTGGATGTTCTCTTCCGTCACGTCTGACTCCATTCCGGAGAAAAACTCGGCGAACATTTCCTCGTAGCCCCTGAAAACGTTTTCTATGGGAATGCTGAGAAGCTCGATTCCGAGGTTTTGCGCGAGCTTTTTCGCGTCGGTGACGCTTCCCTTGGAACTGTACATTGAAGGCATGGAAACTCCGATGACTTTTGAGGGTCCGACGGCTTCTGTGGCAATGGCGGCCGTAAGCGAAGAATCTATTCCGCCACTTAACCCGAGCACCACCTTTTCAAATCCGTTTTTTCTTATGTAATCCCCCGTGCCTAGGACAAGTGCCGAGAAGGCGCATTTTAGAGGATCTTCTGAAGGATCAGCCTGGTTTCCCGGGATTTTCACTTTCCGCTTTGTCTTCGTAGGCTTAAGCGTGAATGTTTCCAGCTGGTTTTCCTCGAAGGAGAGCTCGTATCTTGTCTTTCTTATGGTCGGAGTGTTAAGCCTTGATTTGTAAACCCTCTCGGTGTTAACGTCGCAAACCAGAAGGTCTTCCTCGAAGTTTCGCGCGGTGGCGACGATTTCTCCTTTTTCGTCTATGAACATGCTGTTTCCGTCAAACACGAGTTCGTCCTGCCCGCCGACCATGTTGCAGTAGGCTATTACGGTGTTGTAGTCAACCGCCCTTGTGGCGAGCATTCTCTCCCTCGCCAGGGGTTTTCCCATGTAGTAGGGTGAAGCCGAGAGGTTGAATATGATCTGGGCGTTTCCTAGCAGAACCTGGCTTCTTATAGGTTCCCCTGGGTACCATGCGTCCTCGCAGATCGTGACCCCGAAAGTCATTTTTCCCAGGGAGTAAACGGGAAACCGTCTTTCTGACTGGAAATAGCGGTTTTCGTCGAACACTCCGTAGTTGGGAAGGCGGAGTTTGTGGTATACGTCGATTACCTCTCCTCTCTGGATTACGGCTGCTGAGTTGAATATGTCGTCCTTTTTGTCGACAAAGCCCACTATAACGACCATGTTGTCCGGACAGTGCTTCTTTATTTCGTCAAGAGCCCGGATGTTGTCGTCGATGAATTCAGTTTTAAGAAGAAGGTCCTCGGGAGGGTAGCCCGTAACGGCAAGCTCCGGGAAACACAGAATATCTATATCGAGACCTCGTGCCGTCTCGATCACTTTGGTTATTTTCTTAGTATTTCCGGTTATGTCCCCCACGCTCGGGTTAACCTGGGAGAGCCCGGCCCGCAACTGTTTCATCTAAAAACTATACTTGTAACCGAGGGATATTTCGAGAATTTTGCGGCCTGCGGGCTTAAGCGGGACTCTGACTAAACGAGTCTAAAAGACAGGTAAACGATGTTTGCGGCGAAGTGAAAAAAGACGCTTGACCATATGTTTCCGGTTCTCATGTATAGATACCCCATGACGAGCGAAGGGAAAAAGGTGAGGGCGTTTTGCGCGCAGTAGCCCCCGCCGGAGAATACGCAGATCACGAGAAGGTGGGCCGAGGCGAAAAGCGCACTTGCCGCGACAATCGCGCCCCATCCGCCGCCGAGAGTTCTCTGAAGGTATCCCCTGAAGAAAAACTCCTCGGGAAACGCGATGGCCACAAGGTGTGTGAGTACCAAAAGCGCCGTCGGCTCAACAAATTTAACCGTCTTTCCCAAGTAAGCCGAAAAGAGATAGAGGCAGGCAAGGTACAAAAAAAGCAGCGCAATAGAAATTACCGCTCCCCGAACCAGCCCCCGCGGGTCGAACCTCAAAACATCCGCTGCGCCGCGGTCAAATAGAAACGGAATCCAGAGCATGAAGCCCGCCGAGAGCAAGAGGGCGTACTCGTGGCTGATTGCGGTTCTTGATATAATTATCGCCGCTATAACTGTTACGTAGGCGACAAGCGGTATCGCAAGGTTTTTCGAAAGAATCTGTTTCACAGGGGATTTTTCTCTTGAGTCTTGGTTCCGACTATAATACTTGAATATTGCGGGAAAAGGGGCGCTGTGTCTTCATGGAAATCTCAGAAATAAAAAAACGTCTCAGCGCAGAGATAGTCGGAGAGAAGCTTTTTGTCTACGACGAAGTGGGTTCTACAAACGATGTTCTCCGTGAACTCCTAGGCGATGATCTGGCCGCGGACGGGACTGTTGTGGTTTCCGATTCGCAGACCGTGGGCAGGGGACGGCTCGGGCGAAAGTGGGTGTCTCCTAGGGGCGTTAATCTTTATCTCTCCGCTTTGTTTCGCCCGGAGATCCCCCCGCAGAAATCTTCCGTTTTTACCTTTCTCGCGTCCTGCGCCCTTGTCGAGGTTTTCTCAGTCTACGGCGTAGACGCCGAGATAAAATGGCCGAACGATATTCTCGTCGGCGGGAAGAAAGTCTCGGGGGTCCTTACGGAACTTGGCACCTCGGGCGGCGCTGTCGATTATCTGGTGATCGGCATCGGGGTTAATCTCAATTTGTCCGAGGAATTCATCCGCCGCGAAATGGAGGATATTTCAGAGAAAACCACCTCTCTTTCTATACTGCTTGGAGAGGAAGTTAACAGGGAGAGGTTCTGCGCGGAGGTTATTAACGCCCTTGACCGGCTCTACGGGGAGTTTCGCCGCCGCGGGACGCAGGTGATCGTGGATATGTGGATCGAGAGGTGGGGGTTTATTGGAAAAGAGATATCCGTAGATGTCTCGGGAGAGATTGTCAGCGGGGTGGTTGAGCGCGTCGATGCGAACGGATTTCTTTATCTGAGAACGGATGAGAGCGACCTTCGCAAGGTGGTTACCGGAGATACGGTCTTTTAGAGGACCTCGATTATTTCGCGGCGAAGCCTGCGCATCAGGTCCATCCATTCGTTTATAGTCTCCTCGGTCTCGTCGCTTACGTCTTTTTTTATGACTATTCCGTAGACTCTGGGCTCTACGGCGCACTTTTCGTATCTTTCCGTGACCATGGAGGCGAACCTGTAGAGTATCTCGAGGGCCTTTCTGTCCTTTCCCTCGAACCTGCTCACGAGGACCATTTCGGAGGGAAAACCCTCGAATATCCTGTTCCATAAGGTTGCGCTTGACTCCATTTGGAAAGAGAGGATTACGCTTTCGGGGTCTTTTTTCTTTTTGATTTCTTCGGGATTAGCTGGCATCTCTCTTTGCTTATTATAACCATGGGCGGAGCGTGTGCGGAGTTCCGGATTTATGTTATAATTACGGGAAGGCGTCTGAAGAGGTTGCTTACGCCGCATTAGCTCTCGCGTTGTTTTTTCATAACAACACAACAGGCGGACAGTTATATGAATTTTAAGAAACTTCCCGAAAAAAGGGGACTCTACGATCCTGCGTTTGAGCACGATTCCTGCGGAATAGGATTCGTCGTTAACGTTAAGGGCGTCAGGTCAAATTCCATAATACGCGATGCCATAACCGTGCTAAAGAACCTCGAGCACCGCGGGGCCTGCGGATGCGAGCCGAACACGGGAGACGGTGCCGGGATACTGTTCCAGAAACCCCACGCGTTTTTCGTCGATGCCTTGGGAGCCGAGGGAATCACCCTCCCGGCGGAAGAGGATTACGGAGTCGGAATGATATTTCTCTCTCCAGACCCGTCCGTTGAGAAGAAAACGAAAAAGAGGCTTGAGGATATAGTCACCGGGGAAGGCCAGACCGTTTTGGGCTGGCGGGCCGTTCCGACCGACAACTCCTCTCTCGGGGCGACCGCTCTTGGGTGCGAGCCCGGGATAAGGCAGATATTCATCGGCCGGGGAGACGGTACCCCCGCCGGGGATGATTTCGAGAGAAGACTTTACATAATAAGAAAGCGTGCGGAGAACGAAATAAAGACCGCGGGACGCGACGAGCATTTCTACGTGCCGAGCCTTTCATCGAGGACCATAGTTTACAAGGGAATGCTTGTCACCTGGCAGCTTGTGCCCTACTTCCCGGACCTCACGTCCGATCTAATGGAAAGCGCGATAGCGCTTGTGCACTCGCGTTTCAGCACGAACACGTTTCCGAGCTGGGACAGGGCTCACCCCTACAGATACGTGATACATAACGGCGAAATAAACACGCTTCGGGGGAACATAAACTGGATGCACTCAAGGCAGGCCGTTTTGGAATCCGATTTCTACGGTGACGACATAGAAAAGATTTTCCCCGTAATAGCTCCCGAGGGAAGCGACTCCGCCTCCTTTGATAACGCGATGGAATTTCTGTGTCTGTCTGGTTACTCGATAGAGCACGCCGTGATGATGATGATTCCCGAGCCGTGGTCAAAGCACGAGAGCATGTCCGAGGAGAAGAAGGATTTCTACAGGTTCCACAGCTGTCTTATGGAGCCTTGGGACGGTCCCGCTTCCATAGCTTTTACGGACGGCGAGAAAGTGGGAGCGGTGCTTGACAGAAACGGGCTTCGTCCCACGAGATACTACGTTACCAAGGACGACACCGTGGTGCTGGGTTCAGAAGTCGGAGTCCTCGACATACCGCCCGAAAGGGTGAGTTACAAGGGCCGCCTGCTTCCTGGAAGGATGCTTCTTATAGACACGCGCGAAGGCCGTATAGTCGGCGACACGGAACTTAAGGAAAGGCTTTCGACGGAAAAACCCTACGGAAAGTGGCTTGCGGAGAACATGGAGAGCTTCTCAGGGATGATGAAAGGAGAGCCGGCGGAGACTCCGCCCGAGTACGACCCCGAAACGCTTCTTGCGAGGCAGAGGGTCTTCGGCTACACCTTTGAGGATCTGCGCATTCTCTTGGGTCCAATGTCGAAAAACGCGGTCGAGCCTGTGGGCGCCATGGGAATCGATACCCCGCTTGCGGCGCTCTCTGACGAATCGAAGCTTCTGTACAACTATTTCAAGCAGATGTTCGCCCAGGTCACAAACCCCGCTATCGACGCCATACGCGAGGAACTTATAACCGGGACCATGGTCACGCTGGGGACTACGGCCAACATACTGCGTCCCGAGGCGAAAAGCTCCGAGAAAATAGAACTTGAGACCCCGTTTCTTACGAACCCGGAAATCGAGAAGCTGAAGACCATTCGCGGGGAGAAGTTCCGCTGCGAAGTGATCCCCACCCTTTTTGATCCCAAAAAGGGAACCGAGGGACTCGAGGAAGCGCTCTCCGACATGTTCGCCCGCGCCGATGAACTTATAGAAAAAGGCGCCAACATCCTGGTTCTCTCGGACAGGGGATTTGACGCCGAGAACGCCCCCATTCCCGCTTTGCTGGCGGTCTCCGGGCTTCACCACCACCTGATAAGAAACGGAAACAGGATGCGCGCGGCGCTCGTCGTTGAATCGGGCGAGCCGAGGGAGACTCATCACATGGCGCTTCTTATAGGCTACGGCGCAAGTGCCGTCGCTCCCTACATGGCCTACGAGACCATAAACGGCATGATTCACCAGAACATGCTTGTGGGCATATCTTACGAGGAAGCGGTCTCCGGGTACGTGAAAAGTCTCGTCAAGGGCATAGTGAAGATAATGTCCAAAATTGGTATCTCCACGGTGCAGAGCTACCACGGAGCCCAGATATTCGAGGCTCTCGGCCTGAATACCGAGTTCGTCGGGAGGTACTTCACTTGGACGGCTTCCCGAATACAGGGAGTGGGAATAGATGTCATAGCGGAGGAGTCGATAAAACGCCACTCTAAGGCTTACGCGGAAAGGGACGTTGAGACCGCGACGCTTGAGACCGGAGGGGTTTACAGGTGGAGGCCCGACGGGGAGCGTCACATGTACCACCCGCGCACCGTGCACAAGCTCCAGGAAGCTTGTCAGACGGGAAGCTACGAGAAGTTCAAGCAATACACGAAACTTGCAAACGACGAGGAAAAGGAGCATTTTACGCTTCGCGGCCTGATGGAGCTCAAGTACTCGGACGATCCCGTACCTCTTGACGAGGTGGAGTCGGTCGAGAGCATATGCAGGAGGTTCAAGACCGGGGCCATGTCCTACGGGGCTATAAGCAAGGAGGCCCACGAGAGCCTCGCGGTCGCGATGAACCGCATAGGCGGAAAGAGCAACACGGGCGAAGGTGGAGAAGACACCGATAGATACACCCCCGACCCGAACGGGGATCTCAGGAGAAGTGCCATAAAGCAGGTTGCTTCCGGCCGTTTCGGCGTAACGAGCGAATACTTGGTGAACTCCGACGAAATACAGATAAAGATAGCCCAGGGGGCAAAGCCCGGGGAAGGGGGACAGCTTCCGGGGAGAAAGGTCTACCCGTGGATAGCCAAGGTGAGATTCTCGACTCCGGGGGTAGGGCTCATATCGCCGCCCCCGCACCACGACATCTATTCGATCGAGGATCTGGCACAGCTCATCTACGACCTTAAAAACGCGAACAAGCATGCGAGGATAAACGTCAAGCTGGTTTCCGAGGTTGGCGTCGGCACCATAGCCGCTGGCGTGGCGAAGGGTCACGCGGACGTGATACTCATAAGCGGAACCTCGGGTGGAACGGGAGCATCCCCGCAAAGCAGCATACACCACGCGGGACTTCCCTGGGAACTGGGCATAGCCGAGACTCACCAGACGCTTGTTCTTAATAATCTTAGAAGCAGGGTGGTTCTTGAGACGGACGGTCAGATGAAAACCGGAAGGGATGTGGCCATCGCGGCCCTTCTGGGTGCCGAGGAGTACGGTTTCTCCACGGCTCCGCTAATAGTTCTGGGGTGCATAATGATGAGGGTCTGCCATCTTGACACCTGTCCCGTGGGAGTCGCCACGCAAAACCCCGAGCTTCGAGAGAAATACACTGGAGATCCTGCGCATGTGGTTGATTTCATGCATTTTGTCGCCGCTGAGTTTCGCGAGATAATGGCGGAGATGGGCTTCCGGACCGTAAACGAGATGATAGGCAGAACGGACCGCCTCGAGATGAGAAAATCGCTTGATCACTGGAAGGCCAAGGGCATAGATCTGAGCAGCATCCTTTTCAGTCCTGAAGTTCCCGAGGATTGGGGAACCTACTGCCAGATCGAACAGGACCACGGCATACAGAACTCCCTTGACGAAACCGTCCTGATGGATATATGCCGCCCGGCGATTGAAAAGGGAGAGAAGGTCCGCGCCGACGTTCCCATAAAGAACGTTAACAGGACCGTAGGTACCATAGTCGGAAGCGAGCTTACGAGAAGATACGGCCTTGACGGGCTTGAGGAGGATACGATAAGGCTTCATTTCTCCGGTTCGGCGGGCCAGAGTTTCGGAGCTTTCGTTCCCAAGAGCATGACCCTTGTTCTTGAGGGCGACTCGAACGACTACACAGGGAAAGGGCTTTCCGGAGGGAAAATGATCATTTATCCCCCGAAGGAGTCCACTTTCGTTGCGGAGGAAAATATAATAATCGGAAACGTCGCGTTCTACGGCGCCACCGGAGGGGAAGCTTACGTGAGGGGTATTGCCGGAGAGAGGTTCTGCGTGAGAAACAGCGGGGTCCGCGCCGTGGTGGAAGCTGTCGGGGATCACTGCTGCGAATACATGACCGGGGGCCGCGTTGCGGTGCTGGGTCCGACCGGGAGGAATTTTGCGGCCGGGATGTCAGGTGGCATAGCGTATGTTTACGATTCCGAGGGGGGTTTCCATGGAAGGTGCAATACCGAATCCGTGTTTCTCGAGTTTGTGGAGGAAGATGACGAAGCGGAACTTCTTGGGATGATAAGAAAACACCTTGAGTACACCGGAAGCGAGGTAGCGCGGCGGATATTGGAGAACTGGTCCGGGAGTCTTCCCAGATTCGTTAAGGTGATACCGAAAGACTACAAGAGAATGCTCGAGCACATAAACCACGCGCAGCAGAGCGGTCTTTCGGGCGACGAAGCCCTTATGGCGGCCTTTGAGGAGAATAAACGAGATCTCGCGCGCGTAAGCGGAAACTGACGCGGAGGCTCTGACGGAGGAGAAGTTTTTCAATGGGTGACCCCACAGGTTTTATGAATTACGAAAGGAAGCTCGGGCCTGACAGGGATCCTGCCCGCAGAATCGCCGACTGGGACGAGTTTCATGGTCATCTTCCCGAAAAAGAGCTTGCCACTCAGGGCGCGAGGTGCATGGACTGCGGGGTTCCCTTCTGCCAGACGGGACAGATAATCGGCGGTCTGACCGCCGGGTGTCCCATAAACAATCTTATACCCGAGTGGAACGACCTGATTTACTCGGGCCTCTGGAAAGAGGCTCTCGAAAGACTTCACAAGACAAACAATTTCCCCGAGTTCACGGGCCGGATATGCCCCGCTCCCTGCGAGGGATCGTGCGTTCTGGGCATAAACGAGCCCGCGGTAACCATAAAGAGCATAGAGTGCGCCATCGTCGACAGGGGTTTTGAGGAAGGATGGATAACGCCCGAGCCTCCGGAGATTAGAACCGGAAAGAAAGTTGCCGTCATAGGCTCTGGACCCGCGGGACTTTCATGTGCTGCGCAGCTTAACAAGGCAGGTCATCTGGTCACCGTGTTTGAAAGGGACGACCGCATAGGCGGGCTGCTCATGTACGGAATTCCAAATCCCCACCTTGACAAGAAGATCGTTGACCGTCGCGTCGATATCCTGGCGGAGGAGGGAATCGAGTTCGTCACCAACACGGAAGTGGGAAAGGATATTGACGGAAACGAACTTATAGAAAGCTTCGACGCGGTCGTGATATGCACGGGGGCGACGAAGCCCAGGGATCTTCCGATTGAGGGGAGAGATCTTGGAGGAATTCACTTCGCGATGGAGTTCCTCAAGGCAAACACTAAGAGCCTTCTTGACAGCGGGCTCGACGACGGCCGCTACATTTCCGCTACGGATAAGAATGTGATCATTCTCGGGGGTGGAGACACCGGGACCGACTGCGTTGCGACCTCCATGAGGCATGAATGCAGGAGCCTTCTCCAGTTCGAAATACTTCCGAAGCCTCCGCTCGAGAGGGCCGCGGATAACCCGTGGCCGCAATGGCCGAGGGTGTACAGGCTTGATTATGGTCAGCAGGAGGCCATGGCGGTTTTCGGCGAAGACCCGAGAAGGTATCAGGTTCTGACCAAAAGATTCATAGACGACGGCGAGGGCAGGGTAGCGGAACTCGAGACCGTGCGCATTGAGTGGTACAGGGGGGATGACGGAAGGATGTCGTTTAGGGAAGTAGAAGGTTCTGAGGAGAGGTGGCCATGTGACCTCGTGCTTTTGGCTCTCGGATTCCTGGGGCCCGAGCAGGAGCTTCTGCAGCAGATGAATATCCGTACCGACGAGCGTTCAAACGCCATGGCGGAGTACGGGAAGTACATGACGAGCGTCGAGGGAGTTTTCGCCGCGGGGGATTCGCGCAGGGGACAAAGTCTTGTGGTATGGGCGATAAACGAGGGAAGAGAGGCCGCGAGGGAATGCGACAGGTATCTCATGGGATCAACCAACCTTCCATAAATACTCTCTGCCGTTACGAGGAGGATTTTCCAGGTGGCTTTTGCCGACCCTAAAGAGCAGTTAGAGGTAATAAAAAGGGGAACTGATGCAATAATTCCCGAAGAGGAGCTTCTTTTGAAGCTTGAGGCTTCAAAAGAGAACAACCGTCCCCTAAAGGTAAAGGCAGGGTTCGACCCCACCTCCGCAGACCTCCACCTGGGTCACGGGATAATTCTCAAGAAACTTCGTGATTTTCAGACCTTGGGTCACGAGATTCTCTTCCTCATAGGGGATTTCACTGCCTATATAGGAGATCCCTCGGGGAGAAGCGAAACCCGCCCGCCAATCTCAAGAGAGGAGATAATCAAGAACTCAAGGACTTACGAGCGCCAGGTTTTCAAGGTTCTTGACGAGAAAAAGACCCAGGTTCTCTCAAACTCCCGATGGCTCGGCGACCTCGGTTCAGAGGAGCTTCTCGGGCTTACTTCTCTGGTTAACGTTTCTCGGATACTGGATCGGGACGATTTCTCAAAGAGGTACAAAGAGGGGGTATCGATTTCACTTAGGGAGTTCATATATCCCCTGGTGCAGGCGTATGACTCGGTGCAGATGCACTGTGACGTTGAGCTTGGCGGCACGGATCAGACTTTTAATATCCTGCTTGGCCGCGATTTCCAGAGACATTACGGGCAGTCTCCCCAAGTGGGAGTGTTTCTTCCGATACTTGAGGGAACGGACGGGGTGAAGAAGATGTCGAAATCCCTCGGGAATTACATAGGTCTTGATGAACCGCCCCAGGATATATACGGAAAGGTAATGTCGATTTCGGATGATCTTATGTGGAGGTACTACCTCCTTCTAAGCTCCCGAGATGAAAAGGAGATACGAAAGCTAAAAGCCCGCCACCCCATGGAGGCGAAAAAAGCCCTCGCCTTGGAAATTGTTTCCTGGCTTCACGATTCTCAAAGTGCCCTTGAAGCCGCCAGGGATTTTGAAACCAAGTTTTCAAAGAGATTTTTTCCTGAAGACGCGAAGGAAAAAACTTATGCTGCCCACTCGCGCAAGGTAGTTGATCTTGTTTTGGAAGTCTCCGACTCCGTTGGTACGAAGGGGCAGGCGAAAAGACTCATATCCCAGGGAGGGCTTGAGATAAACGGGGAAAAGTATACCGATCCGAATTCTTCCTTTCCTGATGTAGGCAGCCTTGAACTCAAGATCGGGAAAAAAGAGTTTCTGAGAGTCGCGATCAAGGAAGCGAGTTAGCCTGTAAGCCGAGTTCTGTCAAGCACGGTCATCCATCTGAGATACCTGTTACCAAGATACCTTAAGCGACTACCCGAAAACCAGGGCGGGCAACCCTGACCGGACCGTGATCCGGGCGTTTTCCTATTTGTCTTTCTTCGGGCGGGGTTTGCCTTGCCTCCTCCATCACTTTCGGAGCGGTGGTCTCTTACACCACCTTTTCACCCTTGCCGGAACACCCGTGGCGCTCAGGCGGTATACTTTCTGTTGCACTTTCCGTTGTCTCGCGACACCTGGTAATTAACCAGCGCCCTGCCCTGCGAAGCTCGGACTTTCCTCCTGCGGACAAACCGCAGGCGACCGCACGGCCAACTCGCTAGTCATTAAAATATCTATCGATTGCTTCGTTCGCAAGAGCATCGGCCTCGGCGTTATTTTCTCTGGGGACGTACTCTATTTCGAGCGCCGCTAGCGAAGAGGCGAGTTTTTTGGCTTCTGAGTGCAGAATTCTAAGCTTCGGATCCTTTACTTTCCAGAGTCCGTTCATCTGGCTCGCGACCAGCTGAGAATCAGTGTGGATCTTTGCTTCTGAAACTTCTTCCGCAAGGAGATGACCGAGAGCTGCTATGAGCGCCTTGTATTCCGCCTCGTTGTTAGTTCCCCTCCCGATATACTCCCTTATTTCCTCTCTTGTTCCGTCCGGGCGGATCATGAGAACCCCGATGCCGGATTCTCCTGGGTTTCCCCTTGACGCTCCGTCTATGTAGACTTCGGTTGTTTTTCCCGGGGGCATGTCCTTAAGCGGGTAACCATTTGAACGGTTACTTAGTGTAAAGAATCTTCTTGCAGTTCGGGCACTGAATCAGCTTTGTCCGCTTCAGTACTTCATTGTAGAGCTGAGGCGGGATGTTCATGTTGCAGCTTGTGCATTTCTCGTTTTCGGCAAGCGCAAGCGCCCTGCCGTTTCTTTTGAAGATTTTTTCGTAAAGCGGAAGTACTTTCGGGTCTATAGTGGATAGGATTTCACTTTTTTCCTTCTCCGCCGGTTTACGGGAAATCTCTAGTTCTTCAATCTTTTTTTCTTTTTCTGCGATCTCCTGTGCGTATTGCCCTTCTAGGGACGCGTAGTTTTCCTTTTCTTCAGCGAGCGCCGACTCGGTTTCTTCAATCTCTGTCATTACCAAGATCGTCCGGTCCTCTATCTCGAGGTTTTCCCTTCTGGTATCGGTTATTTCCTTCTGAAGAGCCTCGTATTCCTTGTGGGTTTTTATGGCAAACAACCTTTCCTCGGATTTTTTTATGGATTCCTGATTGGAGAGAAGCGAGGACTCAAGGTCGTCTCTTTGCGTCTTGAGTTCCGCGAGGTTGGTTTCCTTTAGCTTTATTGATCCTTCTTTTTCCAGAAGATCTTTTTTGAGGTTGTTAATTTCGTTTGGATATCTTGTGAGCCCTTCCGTTAACTCTCTGATTCTCAAGTCAACTGTCTGAAGCTTCTGCAGGCTTTCAATATGTTCTTGCATAATTCCTTACTTCAGGCGAAGCGATCTCAACGTGCCTTTTAGAGGAAAAAGTAATATTGTCGGGCTTTTGGAGGGGGTTGCTTCGGTTTTCTTTATAATTGACCCACATGGCCTTTATTTCTCAATTCTGGGCCCACCCGGACTCGAACCAGGGACCGACGGATTATGAGTCCGCTGCTCTAACCAACTGAGCTATGGGCCCTAATAAAACTAGGCAACAGAATATAGTTAATCGAATTTTTTTGTCAAATTATCGGTCTGAAAAATGTAAAAAGGGGTTTTTACGCCTTCTGAATTCACCGGAAAACAAGAAGATTTCCGCTTTGGGGGTCCCATGAACCTCTTACCTTGAATACCGATGAAAGAAGTTTTTCGGAAAACACCTGCGGCGGTTCTCCCAGAGCTGTTGTCCGCCCGTCTTCAAGCACAAGAATCCTGTCGCAGAACCTGCTCGCAAGATCAAGATCATGGAGAACGGCCGCTATCCCTTTTCCTTTCCGCGCGAGCGATCTCAGCAGTTCGATGAGGGCGAACTTGTGATGTATGTCAAGGTGTGAGGAAGGTTCGTCAAGGAAAATGAAATCCGTTTCCTGCGCAAGCACTCTAGCGAGCGAGACTCTCTGCTGCTCGCCCCCTGAAAGCGTCGTTATTTTTCTTTGAGAAAACCCTCCCATGTCTACAAGCGAGAGACAGTTCTCGGCGCGCTTTATGTCCTCTTTGCTTTCGCTCTCGAAAATCCCCAAGTACGGATACCTTCCCGTAAGCACTACCTCAAGTACGCTGAGGGGAAAATCGAAATACGAGGTCTGGGGGAGAAACGATACTTTTTTGTAAAGCTCTTTTGCTTCGTATCGGGAGAGGTCTTCTCCGTCGAGCAGGATACAGCCTTCGGTAGGATTGAGTATGCGGGTAAGGAGCCTGAGAAGCGTGGATTTCCCCGCGCCGTTGGGGCCGACTATTCCCAAGAATTCGTTTCTTTCAATCTCAAAGCTTGCATCGGCGAGTATGGTCTTTCCGTTTACGCTGTAACTCAGACCCGATACTTTTACGGATTGTTTTTCTTTCTGCATTCTACGCGATTCCTCTCCCGCTGAAATTTCTCCTCAGCAGAAACACGAAGAAAGGAACTCCGATGAAGGAAGTGATTACTCCGAGGCGAAGTTCCTGAGGGCTCATGACGGTTCTTGCTATAAGGTCCGCTGCGGGCAGAAATATGGCCCCTGCGATAAAACTCGCGGGCAGGAGCCGGCGATGATCCACACCGATCAGCAGTCTTACTGAGTGCGGAATTATAAGTCCGACGAATCCCACGATGCCGCTTACCGCCACGCTTGCTCCGACTATGAGGGAACTCAGAACTATGAGGTGCTTGGTTGTTTTCTCTATGTCAATGCCGACAGTCTTTGCCGTCTCGTAGCCGAGGAGCCTTGCGTTTAGGTTCTTAGCGTAGAAAAGCAGTATGACCGAGGCGGCAAGCACGGGCACCGCGGCCATTGCGAAATGCGTCCAGGTGCGTGAGTCGACTCCGCCCATTATCCAGAAAAGCATTTCCTTCATTGACCACGCGTTTGATACCGAAAGTACGAAAGTCGTGAGAGAAACGAAGAGTGTTCCAAGCGCCACCCCGCAGAGAAGAAGCGTCGTATTCTCGACAAAACCCCTGTAGCGTGATATTCCGTAGACCGCGTATGCCGTGAGAAGGGTGCCTGCGAACGCCGCAAGCGGGAGCAAGAGAAACCACTGCTGATGAATGCCGGTGTAGATCGCCAGAACGGCGAAAAAAGCTCCTCCACTTGACCAGCCGAGTATTCCGGGTTCGGCCAGGGGGTTCCTGAACATCGCCTGCATTACCGCTCCCACAATTGAGAGTCCCCCTCCTATGGTGGCGGCGAGAAGAACCCTAGGGAGCCTCACGTCCCAGACGATGAGTTCCTGTGATTTTTCGATTCCCGCTCCTGTATCAAGCCAGAGCAGCTTGCCGGCTATCACGCTGATTACCTTGTCAAACGGAACGCTCACCGTCCCGAGCGATACGCACACGACGACGGTCAACAAGAGCAGGGAGGCAAGTACTGCGTATACGGAGAGCGTTTTCTTACCGGTCGGCATTGTTCTCTGTTCTGAATATCAGGTTCACCAGATCAGTTACGGCCCGTGCCGCATAATGAGACGCGGCGTCGAGATGTTTTCCCGCGATGACTATGATCTTTTTGTCTTTGAACGCGGAATTTTTGAACATCTGGCCGACAAAATCCGGGTGAGAAGGATTATAACTACTTGTAAGCACCAGGTCAGGGTTGTTCTGGATTACGTATTCGGTAGATATGTTGCTGTATCCGCTTAGCCCTAGGCGTGCCGGGAGGTTAATGGCTCCGGAACTCTCTATTATGTCGTTTATGGTTGAGCGTTTGCCGACCGTGAACCCGGGGGCTCCGTAAAAAAGAACCGTCGGGGCTTTCGCGTGAGGCGGAATCCTTGCCTTGGCATCCCCAATCTGTCTCTCCATTTTTTCTACGAGGCTTTTTGCCGCTGCTTCCTCGCAGACGGCCCCTCCAACCAGTTCTATATTCTTTTTTATGCTCTCAAGCGAGACGATTTCATGGAGCGCCAGTACCTTTATTTCTGCTGCCTCAAGGTGCGCGCGTATGTTCGGATTGGTGTGGCTTGCGACTATCACGAGATCCGGGGATTTTGCGATTACCTGTTCGAGGTTTGCCTGGACCTGGGGAATTCCCCGCGCTTTTTCCACCACGTTTGAAATCAGCGGGTCGGTCGAAAAATAGGTAAGAGCAGCTATTTTTTTTCTGTCACGGACTATGTCAACCAGGATTTCGTCTGAGGCTAAGGTGAGCGATATTATGCTTTTTGGGCAGGGCGGCTTTGCCAAGCCCGCAACCGGCGCGGCGGCTAGGGCGAGCAGAAGTGCCGCGAACAGATTTTTGATACTCACCTTGAAAATCAGGCTTTTCCTTACGGGTTCAGAATGACTTTTCCGAACTGCTGGCGGTCTTCGAGAATTTTCTGCGCCGCCGCCGCTTCGCTCAGGTGAAACCTGCTGTGTATCGAAGGTTTCAGGGCACCTTCCTCGGTAAGCTGTGCGACTTTCTCAAAGTGTTCCGCCCGGGCGTTAAACACCGTTACTCCCAGCACGGAGAGATCTTTCATGATAAGCGGGCCGATGGCTGCTTCCGTAGCTCCGCCTCCCGCGACTCCGATCAGCAGAAGTTTTCCCCCGGGAGCCAGATACTGCGTATTTTCCTTCCAGACAGAGGCTCCCACCGGATCGAAGATCATATTTATCTTATGTGTCTTGGTAACCTGCTTGAGTTCCTCTCCGAGATCCGAGGAGTTGTAGTTTATGGTGATGTCGGCCCCGATCTCTTTTGCCTTCTCAAGCTTTTCGTCGCTTCCCGCAGTAGCTATCACAAAAGAATCGAAGAGCTTGGCGACTTGGATAGCGGCGCTTCCCGTTCCGCTTCCCGCTGCGTGCACGAGCACCGTCTCCCCCTTGGTGATATTAGCTCTTTCGCAGAAGCCGTACCAGGCGGTGACGTAACAGGTTGGAAGGGTCGCGGCGTCATCGAAGGAGAGTCCTTCGGGAATCGATACCACGTTAGATGAAGGTATCTTTATGTATTCAGCGAATCCTCCGTGGAGGTTTACCCCGACTATTTCAAGTCCCCTCTCTGAGCGCACGGCCGGCATGATCATGACCCGGTCGCCAGTTTCCACGTTAGATACGTCATCGCTTTTCTCGCAGACAATTCCTGCCACGTCCACTCCCCCCACGTGCGGCAGGGGCACTGGACGGGGCGATTTCCCGCTTCTGAGCCTGAGATCGATGAAGTTTATAGAGGAGGATTTTACCTCTATCAGGACTTCTCCAGGTCCAAGTTCCGGTCTGCTTACCTCTTCGTATTTAAGAACATCGGTTTCTCCGAATTCGTGATAGATAACAGCTTTCATTTATCTGTGCTCCTTGTGGATATTTGTCGGATTAAGGTACTTGGCTTTGAGGGTTTGGCAATAACAAGAACTTAACACGTGCCAAGTGTTGTCGGAACCCCCGGCAGGATCAAAACGCTTTTATAGAACGGGGGCGGGGAATAATAAACCGCCGAAGAGAATCCACGCCACTATCAGTGTCCAGATGACGTTCATTCCCTGCGCTATGAGAAACGCATAGGCTGGGCGGCCTTCCTCCATGCCGACCAAAGTGGAAAGGCGGGTCTCAAGACCTATGCAGACAAAAGCAAGGGCGAACCACCAGCCCCGAAGTCCTTTCATGAGCCCTTTTGTCTGCGAGACGAGGTCGTCTCCCACGACGAAGGAAAAAAGAAGCGATGCAGCCATGAAACCCAGAATGAACTTCGGAAAGCGATCCCAGATTACCCCTGCCGACGGCTTTACTCCTTCATCCGCGCCCTGGCGGAATGTCCACCAAAGAGAAAGAGCAAACGCCGCGAGACCAAGCATGGCGTTCTGCGAAAACTTCACCACCACGGCGGCGTTCATTGCCGACTCTCCCACCAGTTCCCCTGCGGCCACCACGGCTCCGGTGGTGTCAATGGTTCCTCCGATCCATGCCCCTCCGATCACCGCGGGAATCTGGAAATGCTCTACGGCCCATGGCATGATCAGCATCATGGGGACGGCCACTATGAGGACGAGAGAAGTTACGTAGGAGAGTTTTTTCCTGTCTCCCCCTATGGCCCCGCAGGCGGCGATGGCTGCGGAGACTCCGCAGATGGAAACGGCCGTGGAGAGCATGGCGGCAAACTCGGAGTCCACAGCAAACTTCCTGCAGATCCAGTAGCATGCGTACCAGATGACGAGCACAACGAACAGGGCCTGCAGAATCCCCGCCGATCCCGCGGAGAGTATCTTGCCGAACAGGATGCCGGAGCCCAGGATTATGAGCCCGATCTTGATGTAGTACTCGGTGCGGACCGCCTCTCGGAAGCGGTTAGGGAAAACGTTGCCGACGAACATTCCGATTAAAAGGGCAAAGATGACGTAGCTTACGCCCCATTCCTTGGCCACTGCGTTTCCGGCGAGAAACTTGGACGCCCACGCAAGGGCGAAGACTATGGGAAAGCCCGCGACGTAGCGGGTGACTGATCCGCCCATCATACGGATTCCAAAGCTTGAGAAAAACAAAAAGACCACTCCCAGTGAGAGGGAAAGAAATATGTTCTCTGCAGTTAAGACCTTGCCTACGGAATCCGGGGTCCACGAAAACTTGGGAAGAGAAAGATAGGGAAAAAGAAGTCCCAGGGCGATAAGGATGAAAGCCGGTCCGAAAACCACCCAGTCTTCGGAGAGTCCGCGGCTTTCCTCGGGGGAATCTGCTGTTTCGTTTTCCATGCAGGTAAGATTGACACAAACTTCTGGTTTTTCAACGCTTTACAGCCGACTCACTGACTGGGAGGTGGAGGCGTGGTCGTGAGCCGTTCTCCCCTTCGCCAGTTCCAGGGTGCGACGAATTCCCCGTCCCACAGGCCGCGGCTGTTTTCGCGGGCCTCCTGCTCGGCGGAGGCGTAACGGCGCGAGTAGCGCGTGTAGGCGAGAGCGTAGCCGTTTCGGACCATCCAGCCGTTTAAGTCAAGCTCGTTTAGGTAGCAGATTCCGAGAAAGCGTCCGTAGCGGTCGCGCTTTGTGCCCTCGCACGTAACGGAATTGCGCCCTATCTTGGTTTTAAGAGCCGCGGTTGAAACAAGTCCGCAGTCGTAGCCTTTTCCGGAGGCGTCTTTGCACCGCTGATTTCTTTCCGGTGCGTCAATTCCTTCAAGCCTGATCCGTTCCCCCGAAATTTTGACCGTATCGCCGTCTGTTACATAAGGCTTGCCGGTCAGGGTTTCGGCTCGTGCCGAGGTCAGGCAAAGCAGCAGAAGAAGCGTTAAGCACAATGATTGACAAAGCAATCTAGGGTTCTTTTTCATTATCACTCGACAGTTGGCGGTTTATCATTGGGCGTTCCCGGCAAGCTTTTTCGCCGTCTTTCTTCTTCTTCTTTTTTTCTGTTTTATTATTTTTCGCGCTTTTTTTCTTTCCGCGGATTCTTCTCCGTGAATCTGCGTCGCGATTTTCTCGACGAGGCTTCTCCTCGCGAGGAACCTGTTAAGCGCCTGGGAGCGCTCCCTCATAACCTTCACCTTAATGCCGCTTGGGCGGTGTCGCAGGTGAACGCAGGTGGCCAACTTGTTTACGTTCTGTCCGCCGGGTCCCGAAGATCTCGTGAAAGTTTCCTCGATATCCTCTTCCCTTATGCCGAGACGCTTCATTTCGCGCTCAAGTGCCGTCTGTTTTTCCTTTGAAACTCCGAAGCTTTTCATGATGGCGCGGCGGGCCGAAGGTGGATTATCTTACGATCAGTTTCAGAAAATCGGATACCGAGACGAGCCCCACGGGTTTTTCCTCCTCGACCACGACAACGCTGTGGAAGCCGGTTCCGGCTAATTCTTCGAACACATCTTTTACCGATGCGTCCGGGCCGATGGATATAGCTGGGCTGCTCATTACTTCCTTTACGGTGATGCGTCCGGCTTCCTCGTATATCTTTCCAATTTCTCCCTGGTCAAACCACTGTCCGAAGAGTTCGAGGATTTCGGTTCTCGAGAAGGAGACGGTGGTTTTCTTGGCGACGAAGTCGCTTGCGGATATGAATCCTGTGAGCGCTCCGTCGTCGTTAACCACAGGAAGCTGGTCGATTCTGAGCTCAAGCATCTTGCGCGCGCACTGCTCAAGCGAGTCGTTCTCGTTGGCGGTGACCGCGGGACTGCTCATTATTTCTTTTACTTTCATCTGCGTGTGGAAACCTCTTTTTTCGAACAGATTAAGAATAAGACAGCCGGGGATTTTTGCAAGGCAGTTTGCGCTGGGTTTCCTTTCTTGGAAACGTACTGATATGCGTATATAATTCCCCGCTGTGATGGAAACGCAACGGATTCGCGAGATGATAGAGCAGGGTATTCAGGCGTCATTTGTCGAGGTTGAAGGGGACGGAACGCATTTTCAGGCAGTCGTCGTATCCGAACAGTTCAGGGGCAAGCCGCCTATTGAGCGTCACAAGCTTGTTTACGCGGCGCTCGGGGACGCTATGGAATCCGAAATTCACGCCATCTCTATAAAAACCTACACGGACGATCAATGGGAGAAACTTAAAAAGTAAGGAGCGGGGCAATGTCGGATATACAGAAAAAAATAGGGCGTCAGATCGAAGAGAATCCTATTATCCTCTACATGAAGGGATCGAAGGAGGCGCCGCAGTGCGGTTTTTCAGCACAGGTGGTTAACATCCTTAACTTCTACAGGGTGGATTACGAGACCGTCGATGTTCTTTCGGACCCGGAGATCCGCCAGGGAATAAAGGACTACTCGCAGTGGCCGACGCTTCCGCAGCTCTACGTTAACGGCAATTTCATAGGCGGATGCGATATATGCACCGACATGCACGTAAACGGGGAACTCGGGGAAATTCTTAAGGAAACTGCGGAGAACTGAGAGGCTTGGGCGACGGCTGATTCTGCGGTCGGGGGTATTAACATTTTTCGGGGATTCGGTATAATTCGGTTCCCTGATAATTTTTTCACCATAGTTTGGAGGTTCCATGAAACCAAGGCACACCATATCCATAACGGTAGACAATGAAGCCGGAGTACTCTCAAGAATCGCCGGGCTTTTCAGCGCGAGGGATTTTAACATTGAGAGTCTTAACGTCGCGGAAACCCAGGAACCGGGGACGTCCAGAATAACTCTGGTCACAACCGGCGACGAGGCCATAATCCAGCAGATAATCAAAAGGTTCAACAACATGGTCAACGTGATCAAGGTTGTCGACATGACCGAACTTGACCGCGTGGAGAGAGAGATGGTTCTCATCAAGGTCGACGCGAAGGCCGATTCCAAGCCGGAAATTCTGCGGATCGCCGACATATTCCGAGCCAAGGTCGTCGACGTGTCCCCGAGATCCTACACGTTCGAGGTCACAGGGGATGAGCAGAAGATTCAGGCGTTTGTTGAACTTCAAAGACCTTTCGGGATAAAGGAAATCGCGAGAACGGGAACCGTCGCCATGTCCCGGGCGAGCAAGAAGAGCAAGTAAAGGAGGATATAACCGGTGAAAGTTTACTACGATGAGGATATTGACCCGTCTAAGCTTAAGAAAAAGAAGATTGCGATCATAGGCTACGGAAGCCAGGGCCACGCTCATGCCCAGAACCTAAGAGACAGCGGAATCTCGGTCACGGTCGCGGATATTAAGGACAGCGCCAACTGGAAAAAGGCCAAGGAAGCTGGCTTTAACGTGAAGTCGGTTTCCGCCGCTTCAAAATCCGCGGACATAGTGGTTATGCTGGCTCCGGACACTTATCAGCCAGCGATATACCATGAGCATGTCGAAAAGAACCTGGTTGCCGGAAATGCGCTTATGTTCAGTCACGGTTTTAACATTCACTACGGACAGATCAGGCCGTCCGCGGGCGTGGACGTGTTCATGGTTGCTCCTAAGGCTCCAGGGCACACGGTAAGGGACCAGTACGTCGGAGGTGCCGGTGTGCCGGGACTCGTGGCCGTTCACCAGGACCCAACAGGCAACGCCAAGAACCTTGCTCTTGCTTACGCCAGAGCCATCGGATGTTCAAGGGCGGGAGTTATAGAGACGACTTTCAAGGACGAGACGGAAACAGATCTTTTCGGGGAGCAGTCAGTTCTCTGCGGAGGACTCACGGCCCTTATCCTGGCCGGGTATGAAACGCTTGTTGAGGCCGGTTATCCGCCCGAGATGGCCTATTTCGAATGCTGCCACGAAGTCAAGCTTATAGTTGACCTCATATACGAGGGCGGAATAGCCAACATGCGTTACTCGGTGAGCGATACGGCCAAATACGGAGATATAACCAGGGGCCCAAGGCTTATAAACGACTCCGTAAAACAGGAGATGAAAAAGATAATAGGGGAGATCCAGTCCGGACAGTTCGCCTCGGAATGGATACTTGAGAATCAGGCCGGAAGGCCCTCCTATAACGCGCTTCTCAGGCAGGGTGAGGAACATCCGATCGAAAAAGTCGGCGCCGAGCTTAGGGGAATGATGAGCTCGCTTTTCCAGAAGAAACTGGTCGATAAAGACAAGAATTGATGGATTTCCGATTTGTGAGGGTCGCAAGCGAGGGGCTAAGTATAATTTATGTTTCAGCCGCGCTTTGTATTCTCCTCGCGCTTTTGGGTTCTTTCTCTCTATTCTTAGTGGTTCTCCTGCTTACCGCTTTTTCCGTCTTTTTTTTCAGAGACCCTGAAAGGGAGCTTCCTCCGCTTGAGCCCGGTTCCGTGATCTGTCCCGCGGACGGAAAAGTAATAGATATCTCAGAGACCTTTGAAGACGACTATCTTAAGCGGAACACCCGAAGAATAAGCATTTTCCTCTCCATCTTCGACTGCCATATAAACAGATTTCCCGTTTCGGGCAAGGTCGCCGGAACCACTTATTACCCCGGGGAATTCAAAATGGCTTTCAGGGGTGATTCGTCCGAGGCCAACGAGCGGCTCGCCACCCTGATTGAGTGCGAGGGCGGAGTCCAAGTGGTTATAGTTCAGGTGGCTGGTTTTCTCGCGAGAAGAATCGTATCGCGTGCGAAATTCGGCGACGTATTGGAAATCGGGGAAAAATTCGGGATTATAAAGTTTGGTTCAAGGGTGGATGTTTACCTGCCCGAGGATGTTAAGGTGGGTGTCGAGGTAGGGCAGAAAGTCGTGGCCGGAAGGACGGTTATAGCGTGGCTAACTTGAGAAAAAAAAGAAGGAGAAGATCCCCCCGTCCGGGGAGGCTTATTCCCCTGCTGCCGAATATGCTCACGACTGTGGGCCTTACGCTCGGGCTTGCGTCCATAGTGACTTCGATCTCCATTCACGGGGATCATACCTCAGCCGCAGTTTCTGAGCAGTGGCTTTTCAATCGCTTCTGGTGGGCAGCTGCATTTATCGGCATGGCAGTGCTTGTCGACATGCTTGACGGCAGAATAGCAAGAGCTCTTAACTCGGAAAGCCGCTTCGGCGCGTCCTATGATTCACTCTGCGATCTTGTATCGTTCGGGGTTGCCCCGGCAGTGCTTCTTTACGCTTGGGGGCTTTCGGAATACGGAAATCCGGGACTGATGGCGATGCTTTTCTACGTGGTCTGCGCAGCGCTTAGGCTTGCGCGTTTCAACGTGCAGTTTACGACCAAGGAAAAGCGCGTGTTCACGGGTCTTCCGAGTCCTATGGCCGCGGGACTTATTCTCTCTCCGATACTTATTCTCTCCGAGTTCCAGATCATCACTACGCCTCTTATGAAATCTTTTTATCTTTTTTTCATTCCTATTGTGGGACTTGTTATGGTTAGCGAGGTTCCATACAGGAAGTTCCCGCGCATCGCCAGATTCGGACCTTTCAGCACTCTTGTCGCGGGCTCCATCATAATTGCCGCACTTATTACCAATCCCGGAGTGGTAGCAGTTGTTATAACTTACTGCTATTTCATCCTCGAGCTCGGACGTTGTGCCTGGAAGCTGGCCGCGAAGGCGACATCGCGGGAAAAAGAGTCAGAAGCCTTGGCTGGCGACGAATCCTAGGGGTTTTTCCTCTGGAGGCTGGAGTCGATGAAAGGGGCTTTCAAATTACTTTTTTTGTTCATTCTGATTGCGGGAGCAAGTCTTATGAGTTTAAACGCGCAGACATTTGGGGGTGTCGAAGGGGTCACGAAATACAGTCTTTCTAATGGCATGACCGTGCTTCTTGAGAGAAACGACTCTTCTCCGGTTGTCGCCGTTAACGTGTGGGTGAAGACCGGAAGCGCGTGCGAGGTGGAGGGCGAGTATGGCCTCGCGCACGTGCACGAACACATGCTCTTCAAGGGGACGCAAAGAAGGCAGGTCGGCGAGATAGCCGGGATGGTTGAGGCGGGGGGCGGAGACATAAACGCGTTTACCTCCTTTGACGAGACGGTTTACTACATCGTAAGCGCACGGCGCTTTCTGCCCATGGCGCTTGACGTGCTCTCAGACGTCATGGAGAACTCGACTTTTGACCCCGCGGAGCTTGAGAAGGAGCTTGAGGTTGTCCAAGAAGAGATAAGAAGGGGAGAGGACTCCCCCTCAAGGGTGCTCAGCCAGAAGCTTTTTTCCACGGCCTACAGCATTCACTCCTACGGAAGGCCCATAATAGGGACCAAGCAGAGCGTTGGGAGCTTCACCAGAGACGGAATACTGAATTTCTACAGAAAGTGGTATTCCCCGGACAACATGATTCTGGTCGTGGTCGGAGATTTTGATCCTGAGGGAATAAAGGACGCGGTGGCCCGGACTTTCGGAAAAATAAAGAAAAGAAAAACTCCTGAGTGCGAACTTTCCCCGGAGCCCGAGCAGAAACGCACAAGAACCTTCGTTATCGGCCGCGACGTAAACACGGGCTACTTCAGTTTCGCCTTTCACACCCCCTCGGCGAGCCACGCCGACACACCGGTTCTTGACGTTATAAGCGGCATACTCGGTACAGGGGAAAGTTCAAGACTCTACAGAAAGCTAAAGGAGCAGAACGCCACCGTAAACGATATATACGCCTACGCTTACAGCCTCAAGGAAAGCGGTCTTTTCCTGGTGGGCGGAGTTCTTGATCCTGGTAAAGTCCGAAAAGCCTCAAAGGAGATAGTGGCGGAGATAGAGCTTATAAAGAACGAACCCGTCGGGGTCGAGGAGCTTGCCCGTGCCAAGACTAACATAGAAAGGGACTTCATCCGCGCCAAGGAGACCATGCAGGGACAGGCGAGAAAGCTCGGTTACTTCGAGATTGAAACGGGAGATCACGGCTACGAACGCCTCTACCTTGAGAGGATGAGGAACGTTACCCCGGAAGACATATTGCGCGTGGCCAGAAAATACCTGACCCAGAGAAATCTCACCGCGGGAGTGCTGCTTCCGAAAGACGAAACCGATGGGGTTGAGCAGGACTTCAGAAAAGCCCTTGTTTTTCCCGGAGGGACCCAGAAAAAAGAAAAGAAAAAAGCTTCCCCAACGCAGGCGGAATTTAAGAAATACGAGCTTTCAAACGGAATCAGGGTTCTTTTGAAACGCAATCCGGCCGTTCCGCTTTTCTCCGTTCACGCGGCGTTTCTGGGGGGCCTCAGGTATGAGAACGAAAACACAAACGGAATTTCGAATTTCATGTCCGGGATGTTCACCCGCGGCACCTCGAGCCGCTCCGCGGAGGACATAGCCACTCAGATAGAGGGGCTTGGGGGAACGGTTGACGGCTTTTCGGGGAAAAACAGTGTCGGGGTGACTCTCTCGGCCTTAAGCGAGAACTTTGAAGGGGCAATGAATATCTTCTCGGACGTGATCCTTAATCCTTCTTTTTCCGATGAGGAAATGGAGAGGGAGAGAAGAGAGATCCTTGCCGCTCTGGAAAAGCAGAAGGACAACCTCACGGGAGAGACGGTCAGGAATTTTCTCGAGACCCTTTTTCTGAAGCATCCCTACAGGTTCAACGTTCTGGGAACCGAGGAAACCGTAAACGGTTTTGCCTCGGCCGATGTCAGGAAGTTTTACAAAAAAGTCATAAGGCCCGAGAACATGGTCATCTCCGTTGCGGGCGACATTGATGCGGAGAAAACCCTTGGCGTTCTTGAAAAGCTGTTCGGCGGCATGAAAAAAAGCGGTTTCGAGAATGTCCGCCTGCCTCGCGAGTCCGCGCTTTCCGCGGCGAGGGAAAACATCGAGTTTGAGAAGGAGAAGGCCCAGACCCACATTATCGCGGGCTACCACGCCCCGGGTTTTAAAAGCCGGGATCGCTACGCGTTCGAGGTGCTGAATACTGTGCTTTCCGGACAGGGAGGGAGACTTTTCATTGAGCTTCGGGACAAGAAAAGCCTCGCCTACGCCGTTACCTCGTTCTATGTTCCGGGGATGGAAGGCGGCTATTTCGGCGTCTATATAGGAACCGCGCCGCAGAAGGAAAAAGAGGCGCTCGAAGCGATAAGGGAACAGTTGCGACTCGTTTTGAAAGGCGTGGAGGAGCAGGAACTTGAGAGGGCGAAGAACTACATAGTCGGCAGCTTCGAGATAGGGCTTCAGAGAAACTCCGCCCAGGCGGCCACAGTAGGGTTTGACGAGCTTTACGGGATAGGTGCTTACGAATACAGGAAATTCCCGGAAAAAATCCTTGCCGTTACGGCGGATGACGTGGCGAGGGTAGCCGGGAAATACATAAATCCCGAAGCGGCCGCCGTCGCCATCCTGAAGCCCGAAGAAAGCTTCTCCCCGGACAAGCTGCCTTAGGTCCGCTTCACCCAGGCTCAGGGAGCGGGGCCTGTCTTGTCGGGACTTGGATTCTCCTGGGTATAGGTATAGAAGCGCGTCGTCGGGTATGCAAGCTCGATGTCGGGATGCTTTCTGAACTCCTCCAGTATCACTTCCCAAAGGGCCTGCTCCGAGCCCCTTTTCTGCCTTGGGTTTATCATGTATCTGATTGAGAACAGCACTCCGCTGTCTCTTGCCGACATGTAAACCGCCGGGGTGAGCTTCGAGAAATGTATCATGTATCTCTCAGCGGCCTGGCGCAGCTGTATTTCAGCCTGCCTTGCCGAGGATTCGATCTTTTCTTTAGCTATCTTCTCGAGAATCTCACGGGTTTTTTTCCAGTTGCTCTCAAATGTCACCAGAATGTGTATTTCATTCCATATGTAGTTGAATCCGCCGTGGTAGTTCGCGGTTCTTTCTTTCAGCACGTGGCTGTTGGGAACATGTATGATCCTGCCTGTGCTCTGCTCCGCTTCAACCCAGTTTCCAACCTCGACCATGCTGAACTGAAACAGCCTTAGGTCTATTACGTCTCCCTTTGTCTCTCCTATCTGTATGCGGTCCCCTATTACGAAAGGCTTTCTCCAGAGGATGAAGAACCAGCCGGCGATGTTGGCTATGGTTTCATGAAGTGCTATCGCGATACCTGCGCTGGCTATACCCAGGTAGGTCCCTATGGAGCCGAAGCCCTGTATCCAGATGCCGCAGAGAATTAATATGGTAAGAAAAGTGGTGCTGTACCCGATAATCCGCTTGGAGTAATAAATGGTCTTGGGATCGTTCGTGTTCTTGGTTATGATGGAGATCATGATCTTCCTGAGGATGATCATGATTACCACTATCAGGATGGACAGCAGCAGATGTTCTATCTGGGAGTGGTAGGAGTTATGGTATTCCCTGAGGTCGTTTATTATATTTTGCACCATTCCAAAAGTATACAGTGTCAGAGAGGAGTTCAAAAAAGCGGGTGTTTTTCAGTCGTTCCGACCGGCGGGCGTTTCGGTTTCTATTTGTTTTCTTTTCTGTTATTCTCTATGCGGGCTGCTAGCTCAGTCTGGTAGAGCAGCTGACTCTTAATCAGTCGGTCGTGGGTTCGAATCCCTCGCAGCCCACTTCATTTTGCGTCTAACGGCACTTTCCGGGAATATGATTCGGATTTTTGCCGATTTTGACTGTAAAGGGCGAGAGTGGCGGAACAGGCAGACGCGCTAGATTTAGGATCTAGTACCTTAGGGTGTGAGGGTTCGACTCCCTCCTCTCGCAGAAAAACGCTTTACGCGATTCTCAAGACATGCGCCATCTTGCGCTTTTAGTTCTGCCTTTTTGTTCCTGCTCCCACGATACGGAGAGTTTTTACGAGAGATCCTTTTACTTGATGGGCTCAACTTTGGAGCTTAAGTTTTATCCCCCGAACAATACTCTCTGGTCAACCCTGTAGACCCCTGAAGCCGCCGGGGCCACATCGAATTCTGTCTCATAGACCGGAGGCTCCGTTACCGAAGCGGACTTTATGGCTTCTATCTCATCCGCTAGAATCTTTATCTGCTCCTCAAGCTTTTTTATCTTTTCCTCCGAAGCTGTGGCCGCTAGAGAAACCTGAGCCCTTAGGAGTGAAAAAACCGGGAAAAAGACAAAAAAAATTTCCACCGTGTATAAAGGCGAAAATGACGACTATGGGAATTATTGACAATAAAGGTCTAGAATGGTAAAAAGTACCTTCCCTGATCCCCAACATGGGGAGATATCCGCGGACTATGCTTAAAAAAAGTTTCTTCTATTTGTCAGTTCTCATATTCTTTCTTTTTCCCGGGCTTTCTTATGCCGCAGAGATAGACAGGATCCTCTCTCTTGTCGACTACATAGGAGGAGATTACGCAAACGCCGTAAAAGAAGGGAGGATCATAAACGAATTTGAGTATCAGGAGATGCTGGATTTTTCTTCCGCTACGGTTGACCTGTGGGAAAAAACGGCTGAAAAGAGAGAAGGAACAGCTGATTTTTCCGAAAAATTCGTGCGCCTGCGCTCAATCATAGTATCCAAAGGTCCTGTTTCCGAAGTGGAAAGTCTTGCCGGTCAACTGAAGGGGCGAATCATTGCAGCCTATGATATCAAGCCCTACCCGGCGAATATACCGGATTACGAAAGCGGAAAAGTTCTTTACGCGGAGAACTGTTCCTCTTGTCATGGGTTCTCCGGAAGGGGAGACGGGGCTCTGTCTGAGAATCTTAATCCTCCTGCCACGGATTTTACGGATCCGGACATAAATCTCGGGCTCTCCCCCTTTAAAGTTTACAACACCACCACTTTCGGGATCGAGGGCACCGCCATGATATCGTTTGAAAAGGTGCTTGACGAAGAACAGAAGTGGGATGTGGCGTTTTACGTTCTCTCGCTCGGGTACCCGGATGTTCCCTCAGGTGGAGGTGCTTCCGGGCTTTCCACGGAGAATATTCCCCATGATGTAAGAAAGCTTGAAAACCTTGCCCTCGCAAGCAACGCGGAGATTCTTCTTAATGCCGGGGTGGGGGGCAGTGACGAGGAAGTTCTTTTTTACCTCAGAACCGCTTACCTGCGGGACGGGATTGCCGGAGGGGTTTCTGAAGCTATAGCCCATACCATGAGGAAGCTTGAAGAAGCCATAGGTCTTTATGAGGCCGGCAGAAAGGATGAGGCTTTCAGAGAGGCTCTTGACGGGTATCTGGGAGGATTTCAGAAAATCGAACCTGCTTTGGTATCGAAAAAAAGACCGCTTGTTCTCGAGGTTGAGAAGAAGATGGGATTTTTCAGGTCATTGGTGATGTCTGACCGGGATTCATCCGAACTTCGAGATCTAAAAGCGAGCATAGAGGAGGACCTTCTCGAGTCAGAACGCATCCTAAGAGGCGGATCGTCTCTCGGCAAGTACCTGAGTTTCGTTAATTCCTTTGCCATAATACTGAGAGAAGCGCTTGAGGCTCTGCTTATAATCGCGGCCATTATTGCCGCCTTGGTCCATTCAGGTAACCGCAGGATGATCAGATACGTTCACTATGGATGGGTATTTGCCCTTGTTGCGGGACTGGCTACATGGGTCGCGGCAAGAACTATAATAGATATCTCGGGGGCCAGGAGGGAGATTGTAGAAGGAGCGACTTCTCTTCTGGCAGCAGCGATTCTTTTTTACGTGAGTTACTGGCTTGTCTCAAAGGCAGACGTAAAAAAATGGAAGGAATACGTCCGCTCCAAAACCCAAGGGGCGCTTACCCGAAGAAGCGGCCTTGCTCTTGCCCTGGTTTCGTTTCTGGCCGTCTACAGGGAGGCTTTCGAGACGATGCTCTTCTACCAAGCGCTTTTCTACCAGACCAGCTCATCCATGCCACATGTGATCTACGGACTTGCTGCGGGAGTAGTGGTCGTGTTCATAATAGCTTTTCTTATGTACAAGTTTACTCTCAGGATTCCGCTTAAGTACTTTTTCTCCTTCACGAGCGTTTTCCTTTATCTACTCTGCTTCATACTGCTCGGCAAGGGAATACTTGAACTCCAGGAGGCGGGAATTATTTCCTCGACTACGGCGCATTTCATTCCTTATATGGACACTCTCGGGATATACCCTACTTACGAGACCGCTATTCCCCAGTTTGTTCTGCTTCTCCTTGCTTTTTCCTTGTTCGCACGAAACTACGTCTACCGGGAAAAACATTCCTAAGCCGCGGACGGCACTTAAAACTCAACTTGCCATGGATATCTCCGTCCGGTTTTTAACTTCAGGTCCAAGAGCCTACTCTGCTTCGTTGGGTGTATTGGTATTTTGCGAATAATTATATATTGTTACCTGAATTATTTTCCGAGGGGTTTTAGACTAAATGAAGATAGATATTGAGGATATTGACAGCACTAGGAAAAAAATCAGGGTTTCTCTTTCCTCAGACCAGGTTGCGGAAAAAAGAAAATCCGTGTTCCGTGACGTGATGGGGGGAGTCAGCGTCAAGGGGTTTAGAAAGGGAAAAGTCCCCCGCCACGTAGTGGAGTCTATGTACGGAAAAGAAGTCGATCAGGAAACCGCATCCAACCTCGTCTCTGAGACCTTGTCCGAAGCCCTTGCGCAGCGCTCGCTTTTGCCGGTGACGCGCCCCGACATTACGGAGATGGGTGAGGTAAAGACCGGAGAGGAATTCGCTTATTCGGCTGAATTCGAGGTAATCCCCGATTTTGAGCTTTCCGACTACACCTCAATCCCTGTGAAGAAAACCATCCACCAGGTGACCGAGGAGGATGTGGACGCAGAGATACAGAAACTCAGGGAAAAATCCGCGCAGTCAAGGCTTATCGAGGAGGACCGTCCCGCAAAGGAAGGCGATTACGTCTTTGTAGACTACAGCGGCGCATTTGAGGACGGGGAGACCATAGACGATCTTAACAGGCAGAACGTAAGGTTTTTACTGGGAGAAGAACAGTTTGCCCCCGAGTTCGAAGAGAACCTGCTTGGGAAGAAAGCGGGCGAGGAATCTGAGTTCTCGGTTTCCTACCCGGAGGATTTTCTGATACAGGAAGCCGCGGGGAAAACCGTCAGTTTCACCGTCAAGATAAATGAGATTCACGAAAGGATTCTGCCCGAGGCGGACGACGATTTCGCCAAGGATTTTGATGTTGAGGGTATTTCTGAGCTGCGAAAGGCCATAAAGGAACAGCTTGAGCACCTTCATGAAGACGAACAACTCTCATCCATGAGAGAGCAGATAGTCGACGACCTCCTCTCGAAAAACCAGTTCGACGTTCCTCCGTCGCTGCTTGAAAAGGAAGAGGAGAGCCTTAAAGCGAGATTTGCCTCCGACATGCAGAGAGGTGGAGTCCCGGAGCCCGAGATCGGGGAGGACCTGGCGCCGAAATTCACCGAGAAGGCTACCGAGAGCGTCAGGACATCCATAATTCTCGGCCGCATCGCTCAGAAGGAGAACGTGAGAGTTACCCGTAAACAGTTAAATGAACACATAGACCGCCTCGCCGCTTCATACAATCTTCCCCCAGATCAGGTACACAAGGCTTATGAACAGCCGGGGACTATGGAGCATCTGGAATCCCAGATCAAAACCCGCGGAGTCTTGGATCTTCTTCTGGAGCGGGCCCAGATTGAGGAAGTGGAACCCGAGTCCGCACAGATTGACAAGGAATAGCCCGCTTAGTATAATCGGTTTTTGATGATAACCGATTTCATACCTTACGTTATTGAGCGTACGAGCAGGGGAGATCAGGGCTACGATATTTTCTCAAGGCTCCTTAAGGACAGGATCGTCTTCATAGGTTCCGATATAAACGACGCGGTAGCCAACGTCGTCATTGCCCAGCTCCTTTTTCTTGAATCCGAGAACCCCGAGACGCCTATTTACCTCTACATAAATTCCCCTGGAGGACACGTCACCTCCGGTCTTGCAATCTACGACACCATACAGTACGTGAAGCCCGAAGTCTCTACAATATGCATCGGGCAGGCGGTCAGCATGGCCGCGGTTCTTCTGGCAAGCGGCGCGCAGGGCAAAAGATACGCGCTTCCTCACTCGAGGGTGATGATTCACCAGGTGCTCGGAGGCGTTTCCGGGCAGGCAAGCGACATAGAGATACACGCAAAGGAGATTGGCAGGGTGAAAAAGCAGCTCAATTCCATACTTGAGAAGCACACCGGGCAAACTCTCGAGAAAATAGCTAGCGATACGGACAGAGACTTTTTCATGACCGCTCAGGATTCTATTGATTACGGTATAGTAGATGCCATCATTACCGAAAGGGAGGAGGCGACCGGATGAGTCCTAGAAAAGGCAAGGAAGAAACGAAGCACTACTGTTCTTTCTGCGGGAAGAATCAGGAAGAGATCAACAAGCTCATAGCGGGCCACGGAGTCTATATCTGCGATGAGTGCATAGACCTATGCAACCAGATCATAGCGGAAGAAAAGACCAAGGACAGCGCTTTTCCGAAACCGAAGAAATCCTTTCCGACCCCGCAGGAGATGAAGTCCTTTCTTGACGGATACATAATAGGTCAGGAAAACGCCAAGAAGGTACTTTCCGTCGCCGTCTACAACCACTACAAGCGGATGCAGTTTAACGAATCCGGCAGGAGAAGAAGCGACAAAGTAGAAGTGGAGAAAAGCAACATACTTCTCATAGGCCCCACGGGTTCTGGGAAAACCCTGCTTGCGCAGACGCTGGCAAAGATTCTCGATGTTCCCTTCACCATAGTGGACGCCACCTGCTATACGGAAGCTGGCTATGTGGGCGAGGACGTGGAAAACATGATAGTGAGCCTGCTTCAGGCGGCAAACTATGATGTCGAGAAAGCTTCTAGGGGAGGCATTATCTATATAGACGAGATAGACAAGCTCACGCGCAAATCAAGCGACAGTCCCTCGATCACGAGAGATGTCTCGGGAGAGGGTGTGCAGCAGGCGTTGCTCAAGATAATGGAAGGGACTCTGGCAAATGTTCCTCCCAAGGGGGGAAGGAAGCATCCGCAGCAGGAATTTACTCAAGTGGACACCACTAACATCCTCTTCATATGCGGTGGTGCTTTCTGCGGTCTTGAGGATATTATCCGCGCGAGGATCGGGGAAAAGTCAATCGGCTTCGGGGCTAAATTGCCAAACAGGGCTGCTGAGGACGAAAGCAACTTTCTCAGCAGGGTCCAGCCTGAGGATCTTGTCCAGTTCGGACTGATTCCCGAATTCGTCGGGAGGGTTCCGGTTATCGCCAGTCTGAGCGAACTTACCGAAGAGCAGCTGGTCGAAATTCTGACCGAACCCAAAAACGCCATCGTGAAGCAGTTTGAGAAGATGATGGAAATCGAGAAGGTGCAGCTGGAGATAACAGAAGATGCGAGGAAAGCCATCGCCAGGGAAGCCGTCTTGAGAAATACCGGGGCCAGGGGGCTTCGGGCCATCATAGAATCGATTATGCTTGAGGTTTTCTATGAAGTGCCTTCGCTGGAAGGGGTGACGCGTTGCGTCATTGACGAGAGCGTTATAGCCGGGCGCAGCGATCCCAAGTTTTATTTTGAGAAATCGGATGAGGAAGCCCAGAAGCTGCTGGGAACCTAGAAGATTCCTTGCGAGCGGGGGTTCCACTGCATTTCCCCTCGGAAACCGTTAATCCCGAAACCGATGATTGACAAGGAACTGCTTGAAATTCTCGTGTGTCCTGAGACCGGGGAACCTCTTGAAGAGGCCGGTCGGGAAATTATTGAGAGGCTTAACGAACTTGTTGAACTCGGAACTCTCGTTGACAGGTCGGGGGAGCAGGTTTCCGAGAAGATCGAGGGGGGTCTTATCTGCCGCGGGGGGAAATATCTCTACCCCGTAAGGGAAAACATACCGATTCTTCTGATCGGAAGTTCCATCCCCGCAGCTTGATTTGCTGTCTTCGTGTTCGCTGTAATCGGGCGTTTTATGCCGCGTTATAAGTCCCGTTATGCAATAATCTCTGATAACTTGGATTTTTCGTGCAAGATTATGTTATAATTTTCTGAAAATTAAGGAGGATATCGAACAATTAAAAGGAAATTCAAATCTGGAATAAGGAAGTTTTTAGGCGTGCTTCTCGCTGTTGTGTTCCTCGCCTCTCTCGGCGGTGGTGACGCAGCTGCACAGAGCGATGATGCGGCTCCGCAGGATGTGTTCGGGGTAAGCGGCGTATTTCTCAAGAAAATCACGGTCACCGCCCGAAAACGAGAAGAACTGATTCAGAATGTTCCCCTGTCGATCACCCATTTCAGTTCGGAACAGATTGAAGCCTTAAAGGTAAACGACCTTGAAAGTCTCGCGGTGCAAATGCCCAATGTGGCACTTGACGATTCCATCGCGGGAATGGCGCTTGCCAACTTTTCCATCCGCGGTGTCGGAATAAACAACTCCATAGCGTCTGTTGATCCGACCGTGGGGGTGCTTGTCGACGGCGTGTATCAAGGGCAGATAAGCATCGTTTTGTTTGATACCTTCGATATTGAAAGCATAGAGGTGCTGAGGGGACCGCAGGGAACGCTTTTCGGGCGGAATGTCACTGGGGGCGTCGTACTGGTTAACACGAAAAAACCGGGAGATGTTCTTGAGATGTCTGTTCGCAGCTCGTTTGAAGGAGGGGGTGAAAGTCTTAACAGCTATTACATGGCCGCAATTGGAGGCCCGATTAGCGAGACCGTCGGCGTAAGGATAACTGCCTATACAAATCAGGATAACGGCTGGTTTAAGAATCTCCACACGGGCAAGGCTTTCGGAGATAACGACACACGAATGATACGATCGGTGATTGCGTGGGATCCGACGGATGACCTAAGCCTTGTTCTGCGCTACCGGCACGAAACTTCGGAAAGCGAAGGAGCCGCGTCACAGAACCAGCGCGACTTTGATATCGATAGTCACGATTTCAGCATCGACGAGGAAGGTTTCAGGGAGCATAGAAATAACTTTGTCTCCGCTCAGGCGGACTGGGGTGTGGATTTCGGAAACGGCACAATAACCAACATATTCGGTTTTTACGACGCGGACGGGACCGCTTTACTAGATATCGATTCTTCACCGCAAAGCGCTTTGCATATACGTGGATGGACCCCCTACCGCCAGTGGAGCAACGAACTGCGCTACGTGGGCAGATTCTTCGAAAAGCTCCACGTGACGACCGGTCTTTATTACTTTACAAGCGAGATAAATTATCATGACCGCCGTTTTCTGCTTGAAAGTCATATCGACGGGATTATCGCGGAGGGAGGACTACCCGCCGGATCGTACTATATCCAAGACGTGGGAGGGAATTATTACGTCGATACGCGGGGCGTGTTTCTCTCTTTTGATTACGACCTTACGGATCGGGTAATGCTTATCGCGGGCACCCGCTACAGCTATGACAAGAGGAAGGCTGAGACGGCCTCCGGCTATAACAACACAAGTGGCGCCGTGTTCCCAACAATAGAAATGCCATGTAACGTTGCGGTCGGACCCGCATGCGAGTTTGATTTCACCGACGAGGAGACCTGGCACAGCTGGTCGCCCAAGCTCGGCGCTGTCTACTATATGGGCGGCGGAGCGGGCTTTGAAGCGAATGTTTACGGGCACTGGACCAGAGGATTCCGCTCTGGAGGCTATAATCTGCGAAACACCTATCCCCCAACAGCCGTGCTACCCGGGATACCAGCGGAACTCCCGGGACCGTATGACGAAGAAAAGATCGATACCTTCGAGGCGGGATTCAAGATATCAACAAACATAGGAATCCTGAACGGCGCGGTTTTCTATAACCTGATCGATGATGTGCAGAGGGTGATAACTCTTCCTTCCGACTTTGGTGGCATAGCACAGGAGATTCGCAACACTGCGGACGTAGAAGCCTTCGGCTTTGAAGTTGACGGACTGGTCGCCGTTACCGATAAGCTTTTTATTCTAGGTTCCGTCGGATACGTAGATCCCGAGTATACCAAAGTAAAATATGACCTTAATATAGATGGCACTCTTGACAAAAAAGATCTGGCTTTAGAGCTTCCCCGGGCCGCAAAGTGGACTTGGAGCCTCGGTGCGACCCATGACGCCGGACTTGCCAACTGGGCGAAATTGGCTTCAAGGGTAAACTACTCATATCGCAGCAAATCATATCTTACAGATGACAACAAAGGATATACTCCCGAGCAGAACATTCTTGACGCCGGAATTGATATCACCCCAATGGACAGCAGGTTTTCAGTTGGATTTTACGGAAAGAACCTTCTTGACCAAGTCAAACACGGAAGCTATGTTGAGCTTCCCGAAACCATAGACACTCTACTGTTGCCAAGCGCTCCTGTGGGAGGTTCATTCGCGCCGATTTCCAGGGGCAGAACCTTCGGTGTGCAGCTAACCTACCGATACAGGTCATAGAAAACAGGGGCATACACATGCACGGTGGCTGCGTCTTCTAAAACAGGCAGAAAGACTCATGGGGTGGAGCCCGGCGTAGCTAGTTTTTTGCGAGAAAATCAAGCACGGCTTTATCCACCTCGGCCTGGCACTCTCTCCAGAATCCGTGGCCTACGTCCGCAAAGGCCTTTTCAACCGCGTTCGGTATGAATTCCACGAGCTTTTTTGATCTCTCGGGAGGCGTGACGATGTCCCGCTCTCCGTACATGACCAGGGTTTTCGCGGAGATCTTACCGAGTTGGGCTAACACGTCGTGGTTCTCGCACGCGTAGCTTTGGTTTCTGTATCCGGCGGCCGCATCGAGGTCAACGGGAACTTCCTGGATTCTGTTTATTAAGGAGTCGTAATTCTCTTCAATGTATTTCCTTCGGTATCCGAGAAACAGCGCAAAAACCCATCCCGCCCCGGGTCCCGCCTTATCCACTATGTCCCTCGCGGTTTTGATAAGCAGGTTTCCGACCTCGTCCCTGTGTGCGGAGGAGCATCCCATGACGAGCTTGTTTACCCTGTTGGGGTATTTTATACCCAGCCACTGGCATATCATTCCGCCCATTGATTTTCCGACGAAGTGGGCTTTTTCGATCCCGAGAAAGTCCAAGAGCCCCGCGGCGTCATCCGCCATCTGCTCCATCGTGTACGGGTAATCGGGTTTCTCGGAGTGGCCAGAGCCCCTGTTGTCAAGCACTATCACGCGGAAGTGTTCCGAGTAGATGGGAACCTGTGTCGCCCAGCTCTCAAGACTGCTTCCAAGGCCGTGGATGAGCACGAGCGGATCCCCCTCTCCGTACTCTTCGTAATAAAGATTTATTCCGTTTGTCTCTGCGTGTGGCATATCAGGTCTGTCCCGAGCTTTATCTAGCTTCTGCTCAGAAGGTACTCTTCCAGTATTACCGTAGCGGCCATCTTGTCTATTACCGTTTTTCGCTTTTTTCTTCCCATACCGGCTTCTATAAGCGTCTGCTCCGCGGTCTTGGTGGAAAAGCTCTCGTCCCAGTATACAACCGGAAGGCCCAGGAAATCTCGAATGCGTTCAGAAAATTTCCTTATGCCTTTTGCCCTGTTTCCGAGAGAACCGTCCTGGTTGTAGGGTAGCCCGACGAGGATTTCGCAAGGAGAATATCGCTCTATTATGTCGCGAAGCTGCGCGAGGTCTTTTTTCTCGTTTTCCCGACTTATGGTACAGACGCCGTTTGCCGTGATCCCCAGCTCGTCGCTTACGGCAACCCCTATCGTCTTGGTTCCTATGTCAAGCGAGATTGTTCTCCCCGAAGTCCTGTCTTGCTTTTCAGCCGGTGTTTTCATCGGGCTCCAGTTTCTTTATGACTGCCGCCCCTATACTGTCTCCCCATACGTTTACGGTGGTGCGGAACCTTTCCAAGAAGCAGTCTATTTTTTGATATGAAGGATTCCATGAATGTTGACTCTTTTTCTTGCTAGGTTAGGTTAACTGAACATATAGGTTTTTTTCCTAAAGCTTGCCGGGAGCGAAAATGAAATTCCTTCCAAAAGAATATCGTACCGTGCTTTTGTCGTTATTCGTGCTTCTTTTTTCTTCGGGCTGCGCACTCGTGGCGGGCGGCTTGATCGGCGGTAGTACCGCGGCTTATCTCAAGGGAGTTCTAAACACCAAGGAATCCGCCTCGTTTGACAAGGTCTGGTTCGCGGTTGTAGAGGTCGTGGAGCAGCAGGATCTTGAGATAATAAGAAAAGAGAGCAATGAGGGCAGGGCGCTTATCGAAGCCAAGCTTCGCGATCAGGACAAACTCGTCTATCTAATTGTCAAGTACGACAAGCCCGAGGTAACCGATCTGAGTATCCGCGTTGGCATCTGGGGAGATGAGGAAGAATCAAGACGTATACTCAAGCTTATTCACGAAAAGCTCTATTAGTTTGACTTGAGGTTTTCGTAAAGTTCCATTTCAATATCAAGTTCCGTCCTGATACCCGCCTCGTTAAGCTTTGCGTTTGCTTCCCCTATCGTTCTGCATTCGTAGACCGCTTGCGCGGGCCTTGACACCTTTTCGTAAACCACCCGGGGATCTACATAGAAGGTTACTGTGGAACTTATATCGAGTTCGACTTTTCTTCTGCCGTCTCTTATTGAAGTGGCGCTGAAAACTCCTTTTGCGTATTCAACGGGTCCTCTGCTCGCCTCGGTGGGTATTACGCTTATCGCCTTTTCCATTAATTCCAGAGTGGTTGCGGATATGCCCCAGCTCCCGAAAATTCCGTTGTTCCGTGCTATGATGCCGAATGACCTCTCAAGTTCTTCCTTGGAGAGCTCTCCGTCGCTTCCGAAACCGAATACTCCCATTACGGTAGGCATCCGGAAACTCTGTCTGTAAAGCGCCGCGGTCATTATGGCGTCGGCAAGTGGACTCATGAGTCCCTTTTCGTCTCCGAATCCAAGCACGTCTCCCCCGACGTCTATTCCCACCACCAGATCTGCGCCGAGTTTTTCGGCAGCGTCCGTTATTCCCTCAAAAACCTTCTTCGGACCGTAACTGATATCGACAAGAAGGGTTTCCTTCCCCAGAACTTCGGCCATCCCTGCTTCGGCGAATCTCGCTCCGCCTCGGGTGATGGAATCTTTATTGCATCTCCAGACCACGTCGTTTATCTCGCGGACGTTGCGTGATTCTTCAAGTCTTCTGGGTCCGGGGTCGGGATCTATTGTGAAACGCTCCCAGCTAAGTCCTCCCAAAACGCATTCCGTTCCGTTTATCTCGAGCAGGTTTGCCGTCGGAAGGGTTCCGACTACATCGCCTCCTCCTCCTATTCCGAGCAAAATAGCCTTTTTCGAATTTCTAAGGATTTTCTCAAGCATGCTGATTTATCCGTGGTGGTGATTACTAATATCCGTTTTGGCGCAATGATCAAGGTGGTTCCCCCGAGTGATGAGCGTGCCGGGGTCTTTATGGAATATCGATTTCCGGCTATATTAGTTCTCTCAACCCTGCGGCTTCTTATGAAGAAAATAATAAATGACTGGAAACACTTAAAAGGGGTGCACTGCGGTTCCGCAGCGCTGAGAGATATATGCCTCTATTACGGACACGATCTCTCAGAGCAGATGTGTTTCGGGCTGGGAGCCGGGCTCGGTTTTTATTACTCCCGTGAGGAGGGAATGAACCCGAGCAGGATTATACAGCCCCGCGGTCCCCTGATGGAAATTAATTTCCTGAGAAGTTTCGGTGTTGATGTCACCGATTGGAAGTACGAGGACGACAACGAGCGGGCCTCGGCTGACCTCAGGGAGTTTGTTGACAGGAACATTCCAGTGTTGATACAGGCTGATATCCGCTACCTTGAGTACTTTGACTCTAAGACCCATTTCCCCGGACACATAATAGCGGTATGCGGATACGACGACTCCGAATCCGTTTTTTACGTGGCGGACAATTCGTTTGAAGATCTCCAGACTGTCTCTTTTGAGAACATGACCAAAGCGAGAAGCTCAAAAGCAAGGCCGTACCCTCTTTCCAACAATCGTGTTGAAGTGAGGTCTCTTGAAGACGGCTTCAGTGCCGAAGAGATGATTCTCGGTGCCGTGAGGAAAAACGCCGAGATGATGCTTGAAGGCAGGACCACTCTAAGGGGAACTTCGAGCGTTGAGGTTATAAGGAAATGGGCCGAGGACATTCCTGGCTGGAAGAATCTTGCCGACTGGAAGTGGACCTCGAGATTCACTTATCAGGTCATATGCAGAAGAGGGGTCTGCGGCGCTGCTTTCAGGTGGTTTTACAGGGATTTCCTCGAGGAGGTCTCCCCGGTGCTTTCCCCTTTTTACGGGGCGGGCCTTCCCAATGAGATGGACAGTATCGGTCAGAAGTGGTACGACATGGGAATGCTTTTCAAGGAGATAAGCGAGAGCGCTTCATGCGGAGAGGGATTCGAGCGGGCCTCGGAACTTGCTTTTGATATATATGGTCTTGAAAAGCGGTATTTTTCCTCCGTACTTGAAAACTTCCCTGTCGTCGCCCTGGCCGGGGAAACAAAACGGAGTGAGTGAACATTGCGCGGATATCTAAAAAATCGCTGCGGGGTATCGCTTCAGAATTGCGAGCTTTTCTTGAGCGCACGTTCCTGGGTGATGGGGGTATTGAAAAAAATAAGGTATTCTATTAAATTATATAGTCTTAATTTAAGGAACTGACTATGGTTTTGTTTGTTTTAAGAAAATATGTCTGGGTCGTAAACGTCTTGCTGATAGTCGCCATCGCGTACTCGGTTTCGGCCATGATCAACAACGGCCTGCGCGACAAGATAGAGTCCGACAAGGTTGGCCTGACAGGCGAACACGTCTACGAGGAGAAATACGGGCGGGTTAAGATTCCCTATCGTTCAAGGGCGTACTACAACTCTATACTGAAAACGAACCTGTTTGGAACGGGCGGTTATGCCGGACAGATAGAGACGGATGATTTCCCAGAAGTTTTCGAGGGGGGAATTACCCCGAAGACATCCCTCAAACTTGAACTTCTTGGAACTTTCATACTCAAAAGCCGTACTAATTCTGCAGCCAACAAGAGCATCGCCGTGATAAAGAATATGGAAAATAGCAGAATAAAGGGTTATTCTGAAGGGCAGTTGGTTGATCTTGTAGCGTCCGAAAAAGTGGAGGTAGTGAAAATAGACGACTGCGAAGTAACTATACGAAGAGCGGAAGGTCCCGAATTGATTACCTGCGGAAACGAGATTCAATCCGTTTTTGCAAGAAACTTCCCGAGTTCTTCAGGAGGGAACAAACCGCTTGTTAAGTCAAAAAAGTCGTCGGCTTTAGGGGTCAGCAAAGTCAGCGAGGGCTTGTACTCGGTAGAGAGAAGGATGTTTGAAGAGCTGCTCGCTGAACCCAGCAGTTTAATAACCGAGGCTAAGATCGTGCCGCGCGATGACGGTATCAAGATCTTCGGAGTGAAAAGCCGGAGCGTGTTTTATAAGATGGGTCTTAGGAACGGTGATATAGTTCACCAGATAAATGAAGTTGCTTTAAACGACGTGCAGAGCGCTCTTTCGCTTTTTACCGACTTGAAGGGCCAGAGTGAGTTTACCGTTGATTTCACGAGACAGGGTAAAAGAAAGAGTAACCGGTACACGGTTTACTAGGCCTAATACGAAGAATTCAGTTTCTTAAGGTTAAAACAGTTTATGAGATACTTTCTGAATAAAAATCTTTTCCCGGTTCTGTCTGCGGTTCTCATTTTTTCCGTTTCTGTTCTCTATCCCCAGTTGGCTCCTGCACAGAAGTCCGAGCCGCTTCCCGATCTTACGAGGGCTAAGGTTGTCGTCGCCCCGGGCACGAGGCTTAAAAAAGCGAGCGGGGAGGATTCGCCTGAGAGAGCTGCGGAGTTGCTGGCCGAGGAGGCCGCAAAAGATCCGGGCAAGCAAGACTTAAGGCCTCTCGGGAAAGATGCGGTGAAAGTTTCTGGCAACGAGATTCTGGAAGGTTCGGTCGAAGACCCCGGCCTTCCGCTTGATTTAGCGGAGGAAGAAACTGTAGCCGGAGTTGAGGGAGCCCCTGAGCCGGAGCCTGGGAAAACGTCGCCCGTGGTCGCCGGGGATCCGGGCGGTGAAACTCTGGGTGAAGAAGAGGGTCAGCAAATTCCCGAGGACGAGGGAATGGTCAACCTTCGCGCCAACATGACGCTTAATGAGATGGTAAAGACCATAAGCGAGATCACCTCCGAGGTTTATCTCCTGAGTGACAAGATCAGGGACAAGAACGTGACGATCATAACTCCCGAGGGCGGTTTCGAGAGGGAGAATGCGTTTAGGATTTTTGAAATACTTCTTGATATGAACGGCTATTCGGTCATAAGTGCGGAGGGAGTCAACAAGATCGTCCCCAAAAAGGGGATAAAGTCGGAGAGTATACCCCTAAGACTGGATTTCGACGCTGCGGAGTCTTCCCAGAAATACGTGATGAAGCTGATAAAGCTTAAGAGCGTAAAAGCCAAAGGAGTCTCCAACGTCCTTCGAGCTCTCATTAGCAGGGATGGGTTTATGAAGGCTCACGAACCGTCGAATACCTTGGTTGTGGTCGATAGTGAACAGAACGTGAACAAGATAGCCGAAGTGATTGCAAATCTTGATTACGAAAAGAAGATAGAGTTCGTCAGAGTGCATAACACAAACTCGGCCAACGTCATTTCTAAGCTGCTTGAGATTTTCAACCCTAAGAGCGCCAAGGCCAAGCCATCAAAGGGTAAGAGTGACGGTCTCATGTCCGGAAGTTCTGAGCTCCTAGGGTTTAAAGTGATAAACGACGAGAGGACGAATTCCATAATAGTGATTGCCGATCCGAGGGATCTTTCCCTGATAAAGGAGACAATTGCCATTTTGGACATCGAGAGCGAGCACGCGGAACAGGACGTTTACGTTATACCAGTTAAAAACGCCGACGCCGAGCAGATAATCGAAGTCCTGGGGAACCTGTTCACGGAGGGGAAAGGGGGCGCAGTGTCTTCAGTTTCCTACAATGACCGGACGCGGCAATCCGGCAGAACCGGCCAGCCTTCAAGCCGTCTCGGAGAGGGGAAAGTAGGCGGTGGCGGAGATGTCGGTGGCCTAGGTTCCCAAGGCGGGAACATCAAGAGGGGAGGGAGCGGGCAGACCGGCGCTTCCGTCATAGTGTCTTCGGACGATGGACTTAAGATAACTTCGGACCCGGCGACGAACTCCATCATAGTGGTCGGTTCTCTCACGCAGTACAGAATGGTCAAGCAGATAGTGGACAAGCTTGACGTAAGGAGAAGGCAGGTGTTCGTGGAAGCCGCCATACTCGAGGTGGGGCTTGACGACCTTAACGCGCTGGGAACCAATTTCGGTCTCGGTGTCACAATAGAGGGCGACAACCTCGGTTTCCTCGGACAGCAGCTGCCGGGCATTCCGAGCCTTCTCGGAGTCGCGGCCGACCCCGCAATTGCAGCGACTTCCATAGGTAGTCTCTCGGGACTCTTTCTCGGAGTAGTGGGAGAGGAGGTTGACCCCGACGGTTCGGGTCCGCTTCCGTCTCTTCCCTCTTTCTCCGCTGTGTTTCAGGCGCTGAGTTCCGTGACCGACGTCAACGTTCTCTCAACCCCGAGCATTATTACAACCGACAACGAGCCGGCCGAGATAGTGGTAGCTGACATAATACCGTTTCCGATGGGCAGCACCGTGGGAACAAGCGGCGTGACGGTTCAGACGATCGAGAGACTTCCGGTAGGAATAAGACTCAGCATCACCCCTCAGATAAGCGAAGGAGAATACCTTAACCTTGACATAGTGACCGAGGTTTCCTCTACCCGGGAGGCGCCCGCGGGGCTTAACACCGCCCAGTTCGGCATTGCGACTACAACGAGAAGCGCCGATTCGTCTGTTATAGTCAAAAACGGGCAGACCCTAGTTATAGGCGGGCTGGTTCAGGACAGGGAAGAGGTGCTTCACAACAAAACACCTCTGCTCGGAGATATTCCGCTGATTGGAAACCTGTTCAGGTTCAAGCGCAATCAGAGCAGGAAGCTTAACCTGATGATACTTCTTACGCCGCGGATAGTTGAGACGGAAAGCGATATGAAGCAGTTGCTTATGGATTACCAGAAAAGAAAGACCTTGCTTCATAGAAGGGACCTTAATACGCTTGAGTAGGGAATTTTTGGAAAATGAAGGCTCTTGACGAGATAATAGGCAGGCGTTACCCCGAGGTTATGGGGAGGATTGAAGAGCTTAAAGGGAAGAACGGCCGGAACACAGAGGACATACTGCTCAAAACCGACGTACTCAAAGATTCCCCTGCTCTTGATGTTCTTTCCGAGTTTTACGGAGTCGAGAAAATCGAATCGATTCCCGAAAGCGATATAGATTATGAACTGATAAAACAGTTTCCGATCAGCTTCGCGAAAAGATTCAGAATACTCCCCATAAACAAGGACAACGGAACGCTCAAAGTCGTATTCGCCCCGCCTCAGGAACTCTACGCCCTTGACGAGGTCCGCTCCCGCTTTAACTGCTCGCTTGAAACTTACATTACTCTTGAGCGCGTGCTGACCGACAGCATTAACAGGGTTTACGAGCAGGGCAAAGATGTTGTATCAGAGGATATAAACGAAGGTTCGGGACTCTCCGACATGGAGTTTACAGAGCCCCAGGATCTGATTGAGGCCGAAGATGAAGCCCCGATCATAAAATTCATAAACACGCTTCTTTTTCAGGCGGTAAGGGAGCACGCGAGCGATATTCACATAGAGTGTTTCGAAAAAGAAGTGCTGGTACGGTTCAGAAAGGACGGCATTCTGCACGACGTGACGAAAGTTCCGAAGACGGTGCAGTCTTCGGTGATCTCGCGAGTGAAGATCATGTCTGAACTTGATATAGCCGAGAGAAGAAAGCCTCAGGACGGGAGCATAAGGCTTAAGATCGGGGGAAGGGATATCGACGTAAGGGTTTCGACGGTGCCCACTTCATGGGGAGAGAGTGTGGTAATGAGGTTGCTTTACAGGTCTTCGGTGCTGATGAACTTCGAACAGCTGGGACTTGAAGGGAAAAAACTCGAAACGGTGGAATCCCTTATCAAACGTCCTCACGGGATCATTCTGGTTACGGGACCCACGGGAAGCGGAAAGACAACGAGTCTCTATGCCTCCCTGCAGAGAATCAATCTTCCCGACAAGAAGATAATCACCATAGAAGACCCGGTTGAATACCAGATACAGGGAATTAACCAGATTCAAGTCAACACAAAGGTCGATCTTACGTTCGCAAACGGACTTCGCTCAATACTCAGGCAGGACCCCGACGTCATACTGGTCGGGGAGATAAGGGACAGGGAAACCGCCGATATTTCCATGAACGCTTCACTCACGGGGCATCTCGTATTTTCCACGCTGCATACCAATGATTCGGTAAGTGCCGTTACCAGGCTTGCCGATATGGGGGTGGAGTCCTTTCTTATAGCTTCTACCCTCTCGGCGGTTATAGCTCAGAGACTTGTCAGGGTTCTTTGCATGCGGTGCAGAGAACAGTACGTGCCGATTGATGAGGAGCTCAGCCGTATCGGACTTGCTCGCGAGGCCTGTCCGGAGGGAAAGATATACAGAGCCAAGGGATGCCAGGAGTGCATGGAGACGGGGTTTTCGGGAAGAATAGCGATTTTTGAGATACTGATTATCGATGATGAACTTAAAAACACTATTCTCACACACCCGGATTCTGCAACGCTTAAGGAAAGGGCCCTGAGAAATGGACTCATTACCCTTAGGATGGATGGTGCCGACAAAGTCGCAAAAGGCATAACGTCAATTGACGAAGTGCTCAGGGTTACGGAAGAGGAACCGGCGGAGAGCTAGACCGCAGTCATCTTTAACATCGATATTTCAAATGCCTGTTTATAACTATAAAGCCATTAACGACAAGGGCGAATCGATAAAGGGGGTTATCAGCGCAGAATCGGTCAAGATCGCAGGCGACAGGCTAAGAAAAGGCGGCATCTATCTTTCCTCCATAAAGGAGGCGAGCGGGTCTCGCCGCTCGTCGGTAAGCCTTCCGTGGAACAGGGTGAGCGTCTCGGAACTTGCCGTTATGACAAGGCAGTTCTCAACCCTGATTTCATCGGGTCTTCCTCTTGAGACGTCGCTTGTGGCCCTCTACGAGCAGACCGATGACCAGAAGCTCAAGGGGATTCTCTCTCAGGTGCGAAGCCGAGTGAGTGAAGGCAGTTCTCTTCACGCCGCGCTTGAGGAGCACGAAGGAGCTTTTTCTGATCTTTACGTGAGCATGGTTCGTGCCGGCGAGGCTAGCGGCACCCTTGATGTCGTGCTCGACCGTCTTGCGGATTTCCTTGAAAAGCAGCTTGAGCTGACTTCGAAGATCAGGGGTGCCATGGTATATCCGGCGATAATGTTTGTCGTCGGGCTCGGGGTGCTGGTTTTCATGATGACTTTCGTAATTCCCAAGGTCGCCGATATATTCGAGGCCAGCAACAAGGCTTTGCCGTTTGTTACCGTAGTGCTTATAGGTGCAAGTGATTTTCTCAGGGAGAATTTTGTCCTTCTGCTGGTTTTCTTTGCCGTCGTATTATTTTTTGGACACAGGTACGTAAAAACTCCTTCAGGAAAGAAGGTCTACGACAGGTTTTCCCTGAGGGTTCCGGTATTCGGGAAGATGTCTTCAAAAGTGATGATTTCCCGCTTCACAAGAACGCTTTCCACGCTGCTTTCAAGCGGCATTCCTCTTCTTGAATCCATCAGGGTGAGCGAATCGGTTATGGGAAACAGTCTTTATATTGACAATATAAGGGATGTGCGGGTCAAGGTTGCAGAGGGGGCGGCGTTTGGAGGCTGTCTTGGACAGACCGGGATTTTTCCTCCCCTAATGGTGAGAATGGTGTCTGTGGGCGAGGAGGCAGGCAAAATGGAAGTCATGCTGTCGAAAGTGGCCGACATGTATGATACCGAGGTCGACGGCATGCTTGCCACGCTGACTTCCCTTCTTGAACCGGTAATGATACTGATTATGGGCGTCGTGATGGGTTTTATAGTTTTTGCTATACTCTTACCCGTGTTGAATCTAACTTCTGTAATAAGCTGAATAGGGAGGTAGAAAAAAATGAGATCCCAGATGGGATTTACTCTGATTGAAATTATGGTGGTCGTGCTTATCATAGCGGGACTTGCCTACATAGTGGGAACGAACGTGATAGGTCAGGGGGAGAGGGCAAAGGAAAAACAGGCCGTGATTCAGATCAAACAGTTTGAGCAGGCGCTCCAGCTGTTTAAGTTTGATAACGGTTTTTATCCTGAAACCCAGCAAGGGCTGCGCGCTCTGGTCGAACCGGTAACGGTGGGCAGAGAGGCCAAGAGGTGGAGACGTTATCTTGAATCCGCGAGCGTGCCGCTTGATCCTTGGGGGAACGAGTTTGTGTATCTCGGGGTCGACCAGACCGAGGACGGATTGTACTATATAAGATCTAACGGTTCGGATGGGATAGGGAACTCAGATGATGATCTGTCCAGCAGAGACAGATGAGAAGAAAATCCGCTGGTTTCACCTTAATTGAACTCATTGTGGTTGTTTTTTTGCTCGGAGCTTTTTTCTCCGTGGCCATGCCCAGAGTCCTCAAAACGGGTGACATGAACCTTCGCAGCGCTTCAAGAGGGCTTGTCACTACGATAAGGCACGTTTACAGCAAAGCCATTTTTGAAAAACGGATATACAAGCTTTCTTTCGATATCGATACCGGGGAATACTGGGCAGAATTTCTTGAGGGAAACCAGTTCCGCTCGGAGGAGGGTTCCGCATCCGGACTAAGAAAACTCCCCGGAGGGGTCTTTTTCAGCGATATACAGACGGAGAGAACCCAAGGAAAGATCGCTTCCGGAAGAGACGCGTTTATACTTTTTCTGCCGACGGGGATTGTTGACTCGGCGGTTATTCACCTGGGAACTGATGAGGACAATTTCTTCACGCTTTCCACAAACCCCTACACCGGGGCCACTAAAGTTTTTGACGAGTACGTCGAATTTAACAGCCGGTTTCGGAACCTTGCCGAACGGTAGGGAGAAAACTGTATGAGGGCCTCGAAAAACAGCGTCTGCGGGTTCACGTTGCTTGAAGTTATGGTTGCCGTTGGGTTGCTCGCCTTTGCGATGGTGTCAATCCTCAGCATTGTAGGTCACAATATAAATCTTGCCACAAGGTCCACCAACTACCTGATAGCCACGAGTCTGGCCGACGACATGGCTTCAAGAATCGACGCTGAAGGGTTCCCGTCGGAGTCGGAGAGAAGCGGGGAATTTGAAAATCATCCCGGTTTTGAGTGGCATATCACAATTTCCCCTTACAACTTACCCCAATTCGAAGCGAAAATGACCATCGTCAGTGTTCTTATAATCTGGAACGACGGGGAGGAGAGCTATGAAATCAGCTTCGTCGATTCGGGATGATAAAAGCGGCTTCACCCTTATAGAGGTTCTTATCGCCGTTGCCATAACGGTCATCGTGCTCACGATGCTCTATAGCTCCTTTTCCCAGCTTATAACAGCCAAACGCAGGGTGGAGACGGAAAATGAATTGATCCAGGAGGCGAACACGATTCTGCTTAAGATGCGCCACGACCTGGTGAATGCTTTTCCCAGGGGGAATATCAATTCCGAGGTCTCTTCTCCCTCCGCATATAGTTACTTTACCGGGAGACTCGAAGAGGATAACAGCAGAATAGCATTCACCTCTTTTGCGAAGGATCCCACGCATTATTCCACCCAATCCGGCCAGAGCGAGATCTCCTACTATCTGGTTCCGCTCCGCGACGAGCGCGAAGATATGTTTGCCCTTATGAGGAAGGATAATTACTGGATCGGAAACGATGAGGCCGGAGCCGCGTATCCGATTTCGGAAAGGGTGCTGAGTTTCAGGGTGAGTTTCCTTCCCGAACGACTTCCGGGCTCGGCTGACGAGCAAGAGGTGTGGGAGTGGAATTCGTCAGTAATGCGGGGATTCCCCAAAGCGGTTCAGGTCCAGATCATTCTTTTGGGGAACGGGGGTCAGGAGGAGGCCCATTCCATGATTGTTGCTATACCGGTGGCTGACTGAATGCGCAGAGCAGATCCGAAAACAACGCAGAGGGGAATAGTACTTGTTATCGTTGTCATTACGATTGCGATACTTTCCACGATCGTGATTGATTTCATATACTCGACCCGCGTGAGTTACGAAATTTCCGCGAACAGCTCAAGCGATGTCCAGGCAAGACATATTGCGAAATCAGGGGTGAGAGTTGTGCGGGGGGTTCTGAGAAAAAAAACACCAGAGGACCTACCCTTACTGCAGGGAATCCTTGCGCAGGCAATAAGCTCGGAAAACGGTTCCGACGGCTGGAAGCTTTCCATCACCTCTTTTCCCATCGGAGAAGGAAACATATCTCTTCAAGTTGTAGACGAGAGATCGAAAGTCAATCTCAACGCTCTTGTGGGCCAGAAATCGGGCCGAGTGGATTTTCAGGTCCGAACGCAGCTAAATGAACTTTTCCGCTTTCTCGAGGTGGAGACGGAGAAGGCCGATCTCTTCGTGGCAAGTCTGGTGAACTGGCTTGACGGGGCGGCGCGGGGTAGCGGAAACGATCAGGACCCCGATGGAGCCGGTGGGAGCTATTACACCAAACTTGAGAACCCTTATTATATTAAGGACGGACCGCTTGACAGCGTTGAGGAAATTAGGATGATTGAGGGGATGGACAAGGATTTCTTTTTCAAGGTCAAAGACTATCTGACCGTGTATCCCAAAGACAAGAAGGTGAATTTCAGCACCGCTTCAAAACCGGTGATAATGGCTACCATTAAGGCCGCGGGGGTCTCGGTCAACGAGAGGCAGAACGATCCCCGGGAGATGAAAGACAGCTTAGTCGGGAGAATGGCCGACGAGATAATCATTCGCAGGAGTACCAAGAGAGTCATATCTGCCAGCGAGACCAATAAAATCTTGAAGGGAGTGGATTCCAGTCTTAAGATAAGCTCCGGCATTTCGGGAGTGGTTCTTAAGAGCGGAAAAAGCGATGTCTACACCGCTGTTTCCACAGGCATAGTGGGAGAGCAAATTCCCGTTACAAGACAGATTCAGGCCGTTATCCGTAAAAACCTGAAAAAGAAAAATTCGTATCCGACCGTGGCGTCCTGGAGAGAAAGATAAGAGCCGAAGTGGCGGAATAGGTAGACGCGCAGGATTCAGGATCCTGTGGGCATTGCGCCCGTGGGGGTTCGACTCCCCCCTTCGGCAGAGCATAAAAAAAGGGGTGCCTTTTTGAAGGACACCCCTTTTTTATCAGTTTTTTCCTTTCTTATACGTCGTAATAAAGCATGAACTCATACGGTACGGGTCTCAGCCTGATCGGGTTGATCTCGTTTTCCGTCTTGTAGTCAATCCATGTCTCAATTACGTCCTCTGTGAACACTCCTCCTTTGAGCAGAAACTCATGGTCGTCTTCAAGGGCTTTGACGGCCTCTTCAAGCGAACCTGGCACGGAGGGGATGTTGCTTAGCTCCTCGGGTCCCAGTGCGTAGATATCCTTATCCAGCGGGTCTCCCGGCTTGATCTTGTTTTCGATTCCGTCAAGTCCGGCCATCAGCAAAGCGGAAAACGTCAGGTAACCGTTGCATGAAGGATCGGGGAACCTGGTCTCTATTCTCTTTGCCTTGGGACTTGGAGAATACATGGGGATCCTTACCGCGGCGCTTCTGTTTCTCGCCGAATAGGCAAGGTTAACAGGAGCCTCAAATCCGGGAACGAGCCTTCTGTATGAATTCGTTATCGGATTACTGAACGCGCATATGGCCCTCGCATGCTTCAATACTCCGCCTACATAATGCATCGCAAGGTCGCTCAGTCCCGCATACCCTTTTCCTGCGAAAAGAGGCTTTCCGTTTTTCCACAGAGACTGATGAATATGCATTCCGGAACCGTTATCGTCAAAAACGGGCTTTGGCATGAAAGTGGCCGTTTTCCCGTGTTCCCGGGCAACGTTCTTTACCACATACTTATACCATTTCATGTTGTCTCCCATGTCGACCAGCGGTGCGAAACGCATGTCAATCTCAGCCTGCCCTGATGTCGCAACCTCATGGTGATGGGCTTCAACGGAAATACCAAGGCTTAGAAGCGTGCTTACCATTTCGGAACGTATGTCGTGCATGCTGTCTGAAGGAGGCGTTGGAAAGTAGCCTTCCTTGTGCCTGAGCTTGTGACCGAGATTCGGCTGCTCATCGGCCCCGGAATTCCAGATGCCTTCCTCTGAATCTATGAAGTAATATCCGGCGCGTGGACTTTGGTCGTACCTGATATCGTCGAGAATGAAGAATTCCAGTTCCGGACCGAAGTAGGCAGTATCCGCGACTTTTGTGCCCTGCATGAAGGAAATAGCTTTTCTCGCTATGTTCCTCGGGTCTCTAGTGTAGGGTTCCCTTGTTATGGGATCTTCGATATTACATATTATGACGAGGGTCTGGGCCTGCATGAAAGGATCGACCTTGCAGGTGGTGGGATCCGGCATAATGAGCATGTCGCTTGTGTTAATCGCCTGCCAGCCCCTGATACTTGAACCGTCGAAGCCGAGGCCATTTTCAAAAAATGACTTGTCGACTTCCTCCGCCGGTATGGTGAAATGCTGCCACATACCTATAAAATCAAGAAACCTGAGATCAACGAACTCAATCTCGTAATCTTTTATGAACTTCATTATTTCAGCCGGCTTTTTCGGAAAAGCGGGCTGACCCGACTTAGTAGCCATGATTAATAATCCTCCTTAATGCAATTGTTTCCAGAGAAAAGTTTCTTTGGTGCGAGCGCTAATTATATAGCATCTTCGCCTCTTTCTCCAGTTCTAATTCTTATTACGTCTTCGGCCGGGAAGAGGAATATCTTTCCGTCTCCTATCTTGCCGGTTTTCGCACTTTCCCTTATGGTCTCGATTACCTTGGAGACCATATCGTCGGAAACCACTATTTCCAGCTTTATCTTAGGTAAAAAGTCGATGACGTATTCTGCACCCCTGTAAAGTTCCGTATGACCCTTCTGACGGCCGAACCCCTTTACCTCGACAACTGTCAGACCCTGAATTCCTATCTCCCTGAGAGCTTCTTTTACATCCTCCAGTTTGAACGGTTTGATAATGGCCTCTATCTTCTTCATGGTGGTAAAATCCTCCTACGCGTGTTATTCAACTACAATAAAGTATCAAAAAATATACCATTTCTTTTGTTTCCAAGTGAACTGGTTCTTAAAATAGGGACATAGGATAACTGTTTCTTTTGCGAAGGGGAAGTTTTTTGTTTTGTAACTAACTCCTATAATTAAATATTTTCAGAATCCGACGCCGACTCGATTTATATTTTGGTTCGTAAAAAAATCTCTCCTTTTTCCAAGGGACATTTCGGATTTTTCCGATGATGCACGTTTATTGTGCATAATGTTTTAAAATTTAATCACTCCTGCGACGATGTTGATTTTGAATATGGTAAATGATATTTTCTCCCAATGACTCACCGAAAACTCGGCTATGAATTCAAAGATCCCTCTCTGCTTGAGACGGCGCTTACCCACAGTTCATATGCAAACGAATTTTCATGCCTCAGCAACGAGAGACTTGAGTTTCTCGGAGACGCGCTGCTTGGATGCATGGTTAGCGTGCTGCTTTACGAAAAATACCCTTCATATACCGAGGGAGATCTCTCAAAGATTAAAAGCCGGGTGGTAAGCGGTGCGAATTTCGCGAAATACGCCGAGATGCTGGGCCTGGGAGAGCAGATAAGGCTTGGAAAGGGCGAGGAAAGCACCGGCGGGAGGGATAGGAAGTCAAACAACGCAAATGCTTTTGAGGCACTTATAGGGGCGCTGTATCTCGACGCGGGCTACGAGAAAACTTTCGAGGTGGTGTCCCGACTGTTTCGAGACGCCATTGAGGAAAACGATTTTCCCCGCGACAGCAAGACGCAGCTTCAGGAAGTTTCCCGGAGCGTTTTCGGAAAGACGCCCGAGTACAGGATTCTGAGCGAAGAAGGCCCTCCGCATGAAAGGACTTTTACGGTGGAGGTCAGAATTCCTTCAGACCTGACGGGTACGGGCAAGGGCAGAAGCAAAAGGCAGTCCGAGCAGTCCGCGGCGCGCGATGCGCTCAGGAAGCTTGGATATTAGGTCCTAACTCTTTTCTATTTCCAGATCATTTATCTTTTTTGACAGGGTGTTTCTGTTTATCCCCAGTATTGCCGCTGCCTGTTTCATGTTTCCGTCAGTTTTCGCGAGAATGTTTTTGATTAGCTGTTTTTCAACTTTCCCGATTACCTCTTCGTGGATGTTGTGCAGGGATAAGTCCGAGTTTTCTACCATCATGCGAACAAGTTCTTCGGTTTTCCTCTCCGTCGTTTCCGTTTCTCCGTAGCCGGTTTGCGAATCTATAGCTTCTTTTGTCTCCTCACCGCTTACTATGCTGTCGGGAGTTAAAACCAGAAGACGTTTTATAGTGTTTTCAAGTTCTCTTACGTTTCCGGGCCAACTGTGGCTGATCAATAGTTGCTCCGCTTCGGGGGAGAGCACTTTTTTCTCGATGCCGAATTCGGTGGAGTACTTCTTCAAGAAGTGTTGAACCAGCTCCTTTATATCCTCTTTTCTTTTCCTGAGAGGGGGCAGGTTTATGGTTATGACGTTTAGTCTGTAAAACAGGTCCTCTCTGAAGGAACCTTCCGTGACGGCATCTCTTAGGTTTTTATTCGTGCTCGCTATTATCCTGGGGTCAACAGAGATCGGTTTTTCACTGCCGAGCCTGTAGATTTGTTTTTCCTCGATGGCCCTTAGGAGCTTTGACTGCAGGTCGGTTGAGAGTTCCCCTATTTCGTCTATGTGGAGGGTTCCGCCGTCGGCTTCTTCAAATCTTCCCTTCTTTAGGGCGGTGGCGCCGGTGAATGCTCCTTTTTCGTATCCGAACAGTTCACTTTCGATAAGTTCCTTGGGGATCGCGGATATGTTTACGGATACCAGCCTTTTCTTTCTTCTCGGGCTGTTGTAATGGATGGCTCTTGCGATAAGTTCTTTCCCGGTACCGCTTTCTCCCGTTATCAGCACGGTGATGTTCTTGGAGGCGGTGCGACCGATAAGCTTATATACGTTCAGCATGTCGGGTGAACTGCCGACTATCTCTTCGAACGAAATATTCTCCTCGGAATCCTGAGACAGCCTTATTTTTCTCCCGGCCTCGTAGTTTCTTATGGCACGCTCGGCAAAGAGTTTTACCTCTTCGAGGTCAAACGGCTTGGTCAGATAGTCATAGGCGCCGAGTTGTATTGAATCTATGGCGTTGCTGACGGTGTTCTGCGCGGTAATGAATATTATGGGCGAGTCGATTTCTCTGTTTCTAAGCTGGGTGAGAACCTCAAACCCGTTCATATCCGGCATGTTTATGTCAAGAAGAATCAGGGAGTACGCTTCCTCGGATGCTTTTCGGACGGCGTCTTCCCCGTTTTCGGCGCACTCGATTTCAAAGCCCGATTTTTTAAGGGATGTCTCGAGTATCCACCTGATGTCTTCTTCGTCGTCTGCTATTAAAATACGATTTTTCATGATCTGGTTTCTTTAGCTTGCCGGGAGCTGTATCTTGAATTCGGAGCCCGTTCCTTCTGCACTCTCCGCGGTAATTATTCCTCCGTATTTTGCTATTACCTGGCTCGATATGAAAAGACCGAGTCCTGTTCCTTTCTTTTTGCTCGAAAAAAACGGGGTGAATATTTTTTTCAGATCTTTTTTCTGTATACCTGTTCCGTCGTCCTTTACCGATATCAGGACCGTGTGTTTATTGCGTATCTTGTAATCTGTTACCCACTTGGTGCTGACCGTTATCTGCCCTTCGTTCTTTATTGAGCTCACCGCGTTTTGGATAATGTTTATGAATACCTGTTTCAGGGAGTTATAGTCCCCTGGTATGGGAGGAATGGTAACGTCGAGCTTGTGCTTGAATTTTATGTTCTTATGAAGGTTCGATTCGAGAAATATTATGTCAATCAGAATTTCATTTATATCTACAGACATCAGATGCTGCGTTGATACCGACGACGGTTTCACGAGTCTGTTGACCAGGTCTTTCAGTCTTTCCGCTTCCTTTATTATTATCTTCGAGCACCGGTTTTTCTCCGTTTTTGACAACGTGCCGTTTAGAAGTTGAGCGGCTCCCTTTATGCCGCTCAGGGGATTTCTTATTTCGTGCGCGAGCCCCCTTACAAGGGTTTCGTAATTTTCTTCGAGGCTGCAGTTTCTGCTGATGATGGACATCATGTTCATTTTTTCAGTGTTTCTTATCTGGATTACAAGTCCGTTCATCCTGCCGTCGCTTCCGTGTATCGGAGACACTGTGCATTCCACGTTGATCGAAGAGTCGCGGGATATCCGGAAAAGCAGATCGTTTTCCTGTACGACTCTTTCTTCTTTCACCGCCCTTGAGCAGAGGTTGGTTATCTCTTCCGGCAGAAAACTTGATATATGCTTTCCGATGGTCTTTCGCCTCGAGATATTGAGTATGGTCTCAGACGGTTCGTTAACGGAAATTATATTAAGATCCTTGTCGGCTACTATCACCCCCTCGGGAAGCGAATCCAGAAGATCCTTGTAGAACGTCGGGTGTTCCTGCGGTTCTGCATCTGTGAGGATTTTTCTCGCCACTGCCGGCTCTCTCATATTTCTTCAATCCTTATGAAAATCGCATCGGCTACGGATGTCATGGATTTCCCTATCCTCTCAAGAGCTTTCCTGAGGCTTTTCTCCACCGACTCGTGAGTCATTATTATGATGGGGACCTCCCCGCCGTTTGTTTCCCTTGTCTGCTGAATTATGGATTCTATGCTTATTCCGCACTTCCCGAGAATCGTGGTTATTTTCCCGAGCGTGCCTGGCTTGTCTTCAACCTGGAATCTAAGGTAGTAGCGGCCCGAAAGACCGTCGGTGCTGACAAGAGACCTGTGTCCGGCGTCTTCTGCGTAAAGCATGGGAGGAGCGGGCTGAGAACCGTTCTGGGCGGTTTTCGCAATTGAAACCAGATCGCCCACGACGGCGCTTGCCGTCGGGAGCATCCCGGCCCCCATTCCATACAGCATTGTCGGACCTACCTTGTCTCCCACGATATGGATCGCGTTAAACGCGTCTTTTACATCGGCGAGCTGAGTGTTTTTTCTTATGAGGGCAGGATAAACCCCAGCCTGTACGCCCGAGTCGGTTAGCTTGGCGATGGCAAGCAGTTTGATCTTGTAGCCGAGCTGCTCGGCGAAGCTTATATCGGTCGAGGAGATGTTTCTTATTCCCTCGACGTATATGTCGTCGAATTTCGGAAAGAATCCGTAGGCAAGCATTATCAGGATCGACAGCTTGTGGGCGGCGTCGATGCCGTCTATGTCAAACGAGGGGTCAGCTTCTGCGTATCCCTCTTTCTGGGCGCGCCGCAGCATTTCGTCAAACCCTTTTTTCTGCTCCGACATGTTATGAAGTATGTAGTTGCACGTCCCGTTCATTATTCCGTGTATGGAGAGAATGTTGTTTGCCACATAGCTCTCATGCGTCGCTTTGATTATGGGTATTCCTCCTCCCACGCTCGCTTCGAACGCCACGTGAACCCCGTTTGCGGCCGCCTCCCTGAAAATCTCGCCCCCGTGGTGGGCCAGAAGGGCCTTGTTTGCGGTTACGACGTTTTTTCCGCTCCGTATCGCGGCCAGAACCAGTTCGCGCGCCGCCGTAGTTCCGCCGATAAGTTCGATTATTATCGAGATGCTCTCGTCATCTATGAGCTCGCGCGCGTCGGTGGTGAAAAGCCTTTTGGGGATTTTTACCGGACGTTTTCTCTTTATGTCGATATCGGCTACTTTCTTAATTCTGAGCCTTATCCCGGTTCTTTTTTCTATTATGTCTTTGTTTTCGCTTATCGTTTTATAAACTCCGCAACCTATGGTTCCGGCGCCTATAAGACCTATGTTTACGGAATTCATCCGACAATCTCCTTTTTCTTAACGCACAAAAAGGAAATTATACATAATTCACCTCACAATACAGAGAAAGTGTTGCCTGAAGGGGGAGGGTTTGACAGTCATGTTTCCTGAAATAGACTAATTACTCCTGTTTTTCGTGGGGCCGTAGCTCAGACTGGGAGAGCGCATGAATCGCACTCATGAGGTCGCGGGTTCAAATCCCGTCGGCTCCACCACTCTTTCAGGGTTTGACATGCACTTGCCTTGAAACTAGATTTATAATTCTGTTTTGTTCGGGGCCGTAGCTCAGTTGGGAGAGCGCATGAATGGCATTCATGAGGTCGCGGGTTCGACTCCCGTCGGCTCCACCACCCTCTCAGACCATAAGCCGAGAATTCGAATATTCTTTCGGGAAAACTATTTTTTTCTTCCCATCCTGCCACTGGGTTACGAGCATTTGGTGTCCCGTCTGGCGCAGGGTTTCGGGGTCGATACGGAAATCTCCGTAAAAAGTCGTGAACCGAGAGCGCAGGGCTTCGCCCAGAAGGGCCTGTTCATCCGTTTTACCTGTACTCTCAATGAGTTTCTCGATTATAAGTCCCATGTTGTAGGACTGTGCGGCGGTGTAGTCGGGCGTGTATCCGTAGGCGCGGGCGAACCCGTCTGAAAACTCCCCGGGACTCGGGCCGAAATCCGGGGACAAAGAAAGCGTCGGTTCCCACTGGCTTGTTGAGACAAAACCATCTGCTTCCCGCCCGAGACGTTTTTCAAACTCGTTTACCGCTGCCGCAAGCGTCGCCACTGTCCCGAAGTCAAAGTCTGAGTTCCGCCGTATCCACTTGGCGAGATTTATGTCGTCTTCCATCCCCCCGCAGCAGAGCACGCAGGAAGCGCCGCGGCTTTTTGCGCGGGAGAGTATGGCGGAGAAGTCTTCTGTGCCGGAGGGAAAGTCATAAACGGCCGCCGAAATACCTAGTTTCTCCGCGCGAAGCAGAGCCCCTTCGCACACGGTCTCGGAAAAACGGCTTCCCGCGAGACGCAAAACGGAGATGTCCGCAGCCTCGGCATAGCAGTCGTGGATCATATCCACAACCGCCTGGAAGTAAGAAGATGCCCCGGTTATCGCGCTTACCGTCTTACCCCGGGCGCGAGAAGGAATGTCGTCAAGCGACCCACCGTAATTCCACACTACTCTTTGGGCCTTCTCCGCGGTCTCAACGCACGCAAGCGTGAGGCTGCTTGAATACGGCCCCAGCAGTATGTCTACTTTGTCTTTTTCTATAAGCCGGAGGGTGTTCTCCTTTGTTTTCTCGGGGATGCTCTCGTCGTCGTAGAAGATGAGTTCTGGAACCAGGGATTTTCCTTCCCGCGTTTCTATTCCGCCCCTGGTGCGCAGTTCCTCGGTAAAAAGTTTTATTCCCCGGAGGCTTTCCCTGCCCTGGATTGCGTGGCGTCCTGAGAGCGTTGCGGAGAGGCCGATTTTAAAGGAGTTCATTTCGAATCAGAGCAGGTTCCCTACCGCCTCTTCGATTCTGTTTAAGCCCTCTTCTATGTTCTCCATGGATGTCGCGTAGGATATCCTGAGATAGTTTTCCTTTCCGAAGGCTATGCCCGGCACGACGGCAACTTTTGCTTCTTCAAGCAGAAATTCTGTAAACGAGATCGATCCGTCAATCTTCTTGTCTCCGTATGTTTTACCCACGAAACCACTTATGCTCGGGAACACATAGAAGGCTCCCCTGGGGTCAAAGCACGTGAATCCCGGGATTTCGTTCAGCCTTTTTACTATGAAGTTTTTCCTTCTCTCAAATTCCATTGCCCTTTTGCCGAGCAGTTCCTGCGGTCCGCTGAGCGCCTCAAGGGCGGCCATCTGCGAAATTGAGGAAGGGTTCGAGGTTGACTGGCCCTGTAGCTTCGCCATCGCGCTTATTACTCTTTTGTCTCCGGCGGCGTATCCTATGCGCCACCCGGTCATCGAGTAGGATTTGGACACTCCGTTTACGAGTATGGTGGATTTCTTAGCCTTGTCGCTGAGAGAGCAGACGGATACGTGTTCCGTGTCCGCGTAGATTATTTTTTCGTATATTTCATCTGAAATTATGATCAGGCCGGCGTCCAGTGCGACTTCCACTATCTCCTCAAGTTCCCCGCGCGAATACGTGGTTCCCGTGGGGTTCGAAGGATAATTAAGAATAAAGGCCCGTGTCCTTTCGTTTATTTCTGCCTGAAGCTGCTCCGGGGTAATCTTGAAAAGCCCTTGCTCGTCTGTGTCTATAATCACTGGGGTTGCGCCCGTCAGTGCCACCTGGTCGGGATAGGAGACCCAGTAAGGGGCGGGGATTATGACCTCGTCTCCGGGTTCGAAAAGTGCCTGGGTGATGTTGTATATAGAGTGTTTTGCCCCGCAGGAAACCATTATCTCGTCTCTTGCGTACTCAAGGCCGTGATCTTTTTTCAAGGACGCAGCTATCGCGTCTTTGAGTTCATCGATTCCTCCCACGGCTGTGTACTTCGTAAAACCGCTTTTAATCGCGGCTACGCCCTCTTTTTTCACGTTTTCGGGAGTGTCAAAATCGGGCTCTCCCGCTCCGAACCCTATGATGTCGACCCCCTGGGCGCGAAGCGACTTGGCTTTTGCCGTTATGGTAAGAGTCGCTGAGGGCTTAAGGTTGTTTACCCTTTCTGAAAGCCTCACTTTATTTCTTCCTCCGCTTTTTTGCCGGGCGGAGTTTCTCGATCAGTTTTTCCTCAACCGCTGCCGGCACGAAACCCTTCGCGGAGCCTCCCAGGGAAATTATTTCCTTTATAAGGGATGAGCTTATGTGGGAGAACTGGCTTTCGGTCACCATAAACAGCGTTTCCACCTCTTCGTTCATAAGCTTGTTCGCTGTGGCCATCTGGAGTTCGTATTCGAAGTCCGAATGGCATCTCATTCCGCGCAGTATGGTATTGGTTTCCTTTTTTCTTATGTAGTCGACCAGCAGTCCTTCGAAGCTTTCAACCTCGACGTTGGGGAAGTCCTTGGTCACCTCGGCAATGAGGGAAACCCTCTCTTCTGTGGAAAGCGTTGTTTTTTTGGAGGTGTTGTGCCCTACCGAGATTATGATCTTCTCGAAGATTCCCGCCGCCCGGGCGATTATGTTAAGGTGCCCGTTTGTGAAAGGGTCAAAGGAACCCGGATAGATTACCGTCTTGCCGTTCAATCAAGCCTCCTTAGAAAACTTACGGAGGTGCCTCCGTATTTTCTGGTCCTCACGTCGAATCCCTCGGACTTCATAACGCTTCTGGACGGATGTTCAATGACCATAACTCCCTTCTCCAAGACGACGCTCCGTATCTCGCGGGCAAGCGAGTGCGGCTCGGTTTTTTCATAAAACTTATATGGGGGATCGATGAAAACAAGATCAAACCCAAAATTTTCCGCACTTAACATACTCAATGCTTTTCTGAAATCAAAATTGAGTATCCTTGATTGTTCAGTGTACCCGCAGGAACGCAGGTTCTGGGCGATTGTCCCCGCCGCGGCGGGATTTTTCTCAACAAACACGCAGGATGAGGCGCCCAGGCTTAAAGCTTCGATTCCCAGATTTCCCGAGCCCGAGAACAGGTCAAGCACCCTTGTTTCCGGCACTTCGGGACCCAGTATGTCAAAGATGGATTTTTTTATTTTGGCCGCGGTGGGTCTAAGCGGTTTTCCCCGCGGAACCTTCAGTATTCTTCCCTTGGATTGTCCTGTAAGTACGCGCATGTTGATTAGGCCGGTTTTCCCGGCGAAGCCGGATCTGCTCCGCATTTGTAATCAGATTTGCAATGTTTTAACCCCAGCAAAGATATCAGAATATTTTTATCCTCCGCGCCTGGCTATCCGAGTTCCCCTTGATACGACAATAATCGGCCTCGGAGACCATTTGTTCTATAGGGCCAATTTCTCCGTTATGGCTTGAATATTCAATGGATTCCGGCTGAAGCGCTTCATAGTAAAGCGTACCGTCCTCCCGTCGTCTTTCTATGGAAGTGGTCCTGCGAAAACACTGCTCCGCTCCGGGCAGTATGTCGAGCGTCACGCAGAACGTTAAGGCTTCCGGGGGAAGATCTCCTATAGAACTTTTAAAAACGCCCGTAAAGTTAGGTGGTTCGGTTCCGACTTCGCAGTTTCTCCACAAGGCTTCCAGCTGCTTAAGCATCTCGGGGTCCGTTACCGTCCCCTCAACTATTCCATATTGTACGGTGGCATCTATAATAAGGAACTCGGATGTTGATCTCGGGGTTCCCTTCTCGTATTCGGTAAAGCTCTCGCCGTTAGCGCATTCCCAGGCGGTTTCGGTGTCATATTCTTCAAGTTCTTCGCGGGAATACCATATCTTTATGTCCCGCTCCGGGGAAAGCTCCGCTATCCTGACGAATTCGGAATTATCGCTTAGAAGCGGGTGGGAGCAATTCATTTCCTCAACTCCGTATCTTTCCTCTATAAAGTCGATGCTAAATGGCTGAGTGTCCAGCGGGGTGGACGGCTGACTGCGCAGTATGCTTGGTATTATTTCCTGAAACGTGCACAGTGCTATCGAACCTTCGCATTCGGTGATCCGGTTCGAGGTCTGGTCAGAGCAGGCGGCAAGCAAAACAACCGATATGACCATCAGCTTGCAGTATCTATGCATTTTTGATTAACCCCAAGTCTTTTTTTCTAAATTATAGCACGGATTCCATTTGTTGAAGCCGGCAGTCTGCCGGCTTTTTCGCTGTGCGCTTAAGAGCCCGAATAATTTACCGATAAAGTCTGCGTCTAGCTCTGGAAGAGGGGGATTTATTCATGTAAAATATTTATCCAACCGGTTTATTCCGCAAGCATTCTTTTTCTTTCCTCCGGAGGGTTTTTTCAGGAATGGACACTTCATCCAGAGTGCAGACTGTAAACATTGAAGATGAGATGAAGGAGTCCTATCTCAGCTACTCAATGAGCGTGATAGTCGGAAGGGCTCTTCCCGACGTGCGCGACGGACTCAAACCTGTTCATAGAAGAATCCTCTACGGGATGAGCGAGGTTGGAAACGTTTGGAACCGCCCCTACAAGAAATCCGCGAGGGTAGTGGGGGACGTCATGGGTAAATATCATCCTCACGGAGACTCGGCGATCTACGACTCTCTTGTCCGGATGGCTCAGGATTTTTCAATGAGGATTCCGCTTGTTGACGGGCAGGGCAACTTCGGTTCCGTTGACGGGGACAGCCCGGCGGCCATGCGTTACACGGAAGTCAGGCTCTCAAGAATCTCTTCTGAGATGCTTGAGGACCTCGACAAAGAAACAGTTGAGTTCTATCCGAATTACGACGGGGGAGAACTTGAGCCGAGCGTCCTGCCGACCAAGGTCCCCAACCTTCTTTTAAACGGTTCTTCGGGAATCGCGGTGGGCATGGCGACCAATATTCCTCCTCATAACCTCGGGGAGCTTCTCGACGCCGTGGTGGCCCAGATACGCGACCCCCAAATTACTGTGGACAGGCTGCTTGAGATCATGCCGGGACCGGATTTTCCCACTGGGGGTTTTGTAAGTGGTCGCGATGACATCCGCACCGCCTACGCCACCGGCCGCGGAATAGTAAGGATGAGGGCTAGGGTACTTATAGAGAAGCAGAAAAAAGGGGACAGGGAAGTGATAATCGTCACCGAGCTTCCCTACCAGGTTAACAAGGCGCGACTGGCCCAGAAAATCGCCGAACTCGTAAGAGAGGAGAAGATAAAGGGCATCTCCGACATAAGGGATGAATCCGACAGGGAAGGAATAAGGCTCGTTATTGACGTGAAAAGCGGAGAACACGCCCAAGTGGTTCTCAACCAGCTTTACAAGCATACGCAGATGTACACCTCTTTTGGCATCATAATGCTCGCGCTTGTGAGAAACCAGCCGAAGGTCCTTAGCCTAAAGGAGCTGCTTGCCCACTTCATAGAACACAGAAAGGAAGTTATTACCCGCAGAACCCAGTACGAGCTTCGCAAGGCGGAGGAGCGCCTTCACATTCTCGAGGGGTTCAAGATCGCTCTTGATAACCTCGACGAAATCGTTGAGCTCATAAAAGGCTCTGAGAGTCCCGCGGCCGCGAAAGCCGGTCTTGTGCGGACGTTTGCGCTTTCTGAGCGCCAGGCCCAGGCCATTTTGGAGATGCGCCTTCAGAGGCTTACGGCGCTTGAGAGGGACAAGATCCTCGAGGAAAGACGCGAACTCATCGCGACCGTGGCGAAACTCAAGGAAATACTGGGAAGCGAAAAGCTCATACTCGATCTCGCGGTGGAGGAACTCACCGAGCTCAGGGAGAAATTCGGGGACACAAGGAGAACCGAGATTGTCGAGGATGTGGGAGAGATGTCCATCGAGGATCTCATAACCGACGAGGAGATGGTGGTTACAACGACCTACGGGGGTTACATAAAGAGCATACCGCTCAGCGTTTATCGAAACCAGAGAAGGGGCGGGCGGGGAAGAACCGGAATGGGTACCAAGGATGCCGATTTCGTTAACGACCTGTTCACCGCGTCAAGACACACCAGCATTCTGTTTTTCTCAAACTTCGGGAGATGCTACTGGCTCAAAGTCTACGGGATTCCCGAAGCCTCTCCAGCGGCGCGTGGAAGGGCGATGGTTAACCTGCTTAACCTAGACAAGGGGGAGAAGGTGGCGGCCGTGCTGCCCGTCAAGGACTTTTCAGAAGATGTCTCCATAGTTATGGCGACTCGGAATGGAATCGTCAAGAAAACGAAGCTAGGGGCGTATTCTAATCCCCGTGTGGGGGGAATAATCGCCCTTAACATACTCAAGGGAGATGAGCTTGTGGGGGCGGAGCTCGCGTCTGAGGAGGACGAGGTGCTTCTTACTTCAAGGAACGGCCAGGCGATCAGGTTCAAGGGCACTGACGTAAGGAACATGGGCAGGGTGTCAATCGGCGTTAAGGGCATAAATCTCAGGAAAGGGGACGAGGTGGTGAGCCTTGAGGTCATAAAGAACCAGAACGCGCAGATACTCACGGTTACAGAGATGGGTTACGGAAAACGCACCAGCGTATCTGAGTACAGGCTTACGAGGAGAGGAGGGCTCGGGGTAAAGACCGTCAACATAACCGAGAAAAACGGAAGGGTGGTCGGAGCGTTTCAGGTGGATGACGAAACGGAAATTATGATTATAAGTGATCAGGCGGGGAAGCTGATAAGAACAAACGTCTCCGAGATACGCAACACGGGGCGCAGCACCCAGGGGGTAAAAGTCATAAACCTTGAGCCTGAAGAGCTTGTGGCTGCGGTCGCGAAAGTCGCAGAAGGGGACTAGATGATAAAGGAAATTGAAAACGTGTTCTCCGGTTTTCCGGGTTATAACTGCTTTGCCTGCGCTCCGCACAACGAGCACGGCCTCCGCCTTAAGTTTTTTCATGATCAGGAAACCGGCGAGGTATTCACTACCGTCTCTGCCGAGGAGCATTTCTGCGGCTGGCCGGGGATAGTGCACGGGGGAGTGCAGTGCGCCCTTGTCGACGAGGTTTCTTTCTGGGCAATGTTCAATGAAACCCGTAAGATTGCCCTTACGGCGAGAATAGACATGGTTTATATGAAGAAGGTTCCAAGCGGCCGGACTCTGGACGTGAGAGCGAAGATAAAGGAAATCAGGGGAAGGTGGATCGAGGTCGATTCGGTCATAAGGGATGAGGACGGAACCGAACTGGCAAGTGCCACAGTGACCTACGTCTCTCCCCGAAAGGAAGTTCTGCGTGAGATATTCGGCCTCGAGCACCTGAGCGAAGAATTTTTACAATACGTGAGGGATTAGAATGATAAAACTTTATGAACATCCGCTTTCCGGAAACGCCTACAAGGCGAAGCTTCTCCTGCACCAGCTCTCAGTCGAATACGAGGGGGTGACGGTTGATATATTCGCAGGGGAAAATAAAAAGGAGGAATTCTCCGCGCTTAATCCCAACTGCAAGATCCCGGTTCTTGCGGACGGGGATTTCGTTATGTGGGAATCAAACGCGATACTTTTCTACCTGGCGAACAAATTCTCTCCGAATCCTTACCTGTCGGATGATCCGGAAACCTACGGTCTGATTGCGCAGTGGACTTTTTTCGGGAAGACGACTATAGATCCTAACTTGGCGCTTGCGAGGTATTTTGTGAAGTTCCTGCCCCCCGATCAGGTACCGCCGGGGACGCTCGAGAAACTTCACGTACAAGGGAATGTCGCGCTTGCGATCCTTGAAGACCATCTCTCCCGAACCGAGTTTCTCTGCGGGCACTACTCCATAGCCGACATCGCGTGCTACCCCTACACGATGCTTTGCGGCGAAGCGGGATTTGACCTCGAGATTTATCCATCGGTCAGAAGATGGTGCGCGAGCGTAGAGGGAACTTCGAACTTCATTGCTTTTACCGGTTAGCGCCGGGCCTATTTTATGGAAAGAGAAGTAAGGCTCTTTTTAGAACTGCTTGAGAAAACCAACAGTGCGGTTGCCTTCACGGGAGCTGGAATAAGCACTGAATCCGGAATACCCGACTACCGTTCCCCCGGGACAGGCATGTGGGAAAAAATGGACCAGTCGGTGGTCTCGCTCTCCGGGTTTTTGAGAAATCCCGAAAATTACTACTCCTACGCCATGGAATCTTATCCGGTGAGGGCGGCTGCCCGGCCCAACGCGGGTCATTACGGGCTTGCGCGTCTTGAGAAAAGGGGCTGGCTCAAGGGCGTTATAACGCAGAATGTGGATGGCCTGCACACGAAGGCGGGTTCTGAGAACGTGTTTGAGCTCCACGGTTCCGTAAGGCGCGTTGTTTGCCTCCAGTGCCGGGAGTATTATCCGATGGAAGATGTGATGAGCAGGGTTTTTGAGGGGGAGAATCCTCCGCTCTGCCCGGAGTGCGGGGGTATTCTGAAACCCGACGCGGTTTTTTTCGGAGAGGCTCTTCCCGAAGAACCGTGGGAGAGATCGATTGATCTCGTATCAGACTCCGAGGTTCTCATCGTTATGGGCTCTTCACTTCTTGTCGCCCCGGCAAGCGGGCTTCCCCGCCTGGCTCTCTCAAAAGGGGCCGCGCTTGTGATCATAAATTTGATGGAGACTCCCTTCGATGACGAGGCGGACATAGTAATTCGGGAGAAAATCGGAGAGTTCTTTGAAGAAACCGGGATATGAGCGGAACAGGGGGGTGGAGCGGGAAACGGGATTCGAACCCGCGACCTTCTCCTTGGCAAGGAGACGCTCTAGCCAACTGAGCTATTCCCGCAATGAAAGCGAACTGAAAGCGTATCAAGAGCCTTCTTTGTTGTCAAATAGGATGGAATTTCGTATTTAGGTAGAATACAGACCGCCATGAGCGAGCAGGAAAGAAGAAATCTCATCGAAAAGGTGAAGACCGCCGTCGTCAAGATAGGAAGCAGCGTGCTTACCCACGACGACGGGTCTCTTGACGAATCCGTCTTTAAGGAAATAGCGGCGCAGGTCTCTAGCCTTAAGCAGAGGGGAGTGAGGACGATCATAGTTTCTTCGGGAGCCATAGCCTCGGGGATGAAGAAACTGGGTCTTTCGAGCAAGCCCAAGGAGATAGACATGAAACAGGCGATCTCCGCCTGCGGTCAGACCGAGCTTATCAGGAGTTACGAGGAGGCTTTCTCCGAGTTCGGCCTTAACGTCGCGCAGATTCTCCTTACCCGTGACGGGTTCTCAGACAGGAAAAGGTTCCTTAACTCGAGGAAGACCATAAGGCGGCTGCTTGAGATGGAGATAATTCCCGTAATAAACGAAAACGACACGGTTGCTTTCGAGGAAATCATGTTCGGGGATAACGACAATCTTGCGGCGCTTGTGATTTCTCTTACGGAGGCGGATCTTCTTGTACTGCTAAGCAATGTGGAGGGTTTCTTCGACAAGGATCCGGCGAAAGACGAAAACGCCAAACTGCTTTCCACAATCACGGAGATAGATTCCAGGATAGAGTCCTTTGCGGGAGACACCTTCGGCAAGACCACTTCCGGGGGAATGAGAACCAAGGTCCAGGCGGCAAGATCCGCCGCCGCCTTCGGGGTGCCCACTATAATTGCGAACGGGAAAAGAAAAGACTCTCTTCTGAACATCTTTAACGGCCACGAGTACGGAACCGTGATACTTCCGACAAGGGAAAGGCTCACAGGGAAAAAACACTGGATTGCCTATACGCTTAAGCCTCAGGGAAAACTTATACTGGACGAGGGTGCGGCCGAGGCTATTAGTAAAAAAGGCAGAAGTCTCCTTCCTTCGGGAATAAAGGAAGTCGAGGGGGAATTCGAGATAGGAGAGCTTGTGAGCTGCTTTAATTCTTCCGAGGTTGAGATATCAAGGGGGCTTTGTTCCTACAGTTCTTCAGAGGTGAGAAAGATTCTCGGAAAGAAATCATCCGAGATAGAGAACGTGCTCGGGTACAGGTATAGCGACGAGATAATCCATCGAAACGAGATGGTGATACTTTCCAGATGAGAGAGACTTGTGGATTTACCTGGTTCTCAAAGGGGCTTGCGGTTTTTGTTTTCGTTCTGCTGGCCTTGTCTGCCTGGTTTTACTTCCTAGACGGTTTTTCAACTGAGACGAAAATTGTCGAGATACCGCAGGGCCTTGGCCTGTCCGCTATAGCCGAGAAGCTTGAGGGAGAGGGAGTGATAAGAAAAGCGGAAATTCTTCTTTTTTCGGCTTTTCTAAGCGGAACCCAGCGGAAGCTTAAGCATGGCGAATATGCGTTTTCGGTCGGTGAGGCGCCTTATACTGTTCACAGAAAACTGCGTCGCGGCGAAGTGTCTTTAAGGAAGGTCACTTTTCCCGAAGGGATTACTCTTATGCAGATGGCCGGGATTCTCGAGGCTTCGCAGATAGTTTCCCGGGAGGAGTTTCTCACCCTTGCGCAAAGCAGTGAGTATTCCACGAAAAAACTTGGCACAGACGTTTCGAGTCTCGAGGGATTCCTTTTTCCCGACACTTATTTCTTCGCACGCGGTTGCTCCGCGGAGAGGGTAATTGAAAAGATGCTCAACAGGTTCTGGGAAGCTTGCGGGACGCTTGGCATCACAAATACGCAACCCGATATCAGGGAGATCGTGACGATCGCTTCGCTGATAGAGAAAGAAACGGCTTTTGCGCTGGAGAGACCCCTTGTTTCCGCCGTAATACGCAACCGGCTTCGAAAAGGTATGAAACTTGAATTCGATCCGACGGTGATTTACGCCCTTGGTGAGAAGTTCGACGGCGATATCAAAAAAAAAGACCTGAGATTTCCCTCCCCCTATAATACCTACGTGGTTTCAGGACTTCCTCCGGGTCCGATAGCGGCTCCAGGTCTTGATTCAATCCGCACGGCGCTTGAACCGGCGGATGTTGACTATCTTTATTTCGTTGCAAACGGGGACGGGGTCCATGTTTTCTCAAGCACATACGGGGATCACGTGAAAGCCGTGAACAGGCTTTTAAAAAAGAAAAAACAGTGATTTTATGCTGTCCGGAGAGTCTTTGACCGGGTGCGCTAGAGTTCTCCTCTGAACGCTCTCGCGAAGCCGTCATGCTGCGATCTGGCGATTTTTTCCTGCTCGGCTTGCAGGTAAGCTCTGTCCTTTCTCTCTATACGTATTATGTCGTCCCGGCCCTTGGATGCCATGAACTGTGTTCCGACTGTTTCCTTTGAAATTATTTCAAGTATCGGCGGATAGTTCTTCGATCCGATGAATATGGAGTGTATGCAGACTCCTATGCTCTTTGCGCGTGCTCTCTGTGCTTCGACATTGGGGTCGCCGGAAGTTGGAATCCCGTCGGTTATAAAGAGTATGTGCTTGTTTCTAAGCCCTCTGCCTCGGAACTCCTTGAGCGCTTCTCCAAGCGCTTCCTCGTAATTGGTGTTACCGGAGCAGTCCGTGCTCTCCGCCAGCCTTTCTATCCACCTGTAGTCCCTGGTGAAAAAGCGGGAGTTTTTCGTGTGTTTTCTTGAGCGGTGGTTAAACTCAAGATAGCCGATTCTCATCCTCTTTCTTCTCGCGAGCTCTATTACTCCCTTAACGACGGAAGAGGACCACTCGCTGTACACTCCCATCATCGAGGTGCTTACGTCCCTCAGAATGGCTATTTCTCCCCCGAGCGTCTCTTTTTCGCGAAGATGGACCCGCGGCAGCCTGGGGGAAGTGTGCTCGGACCATATAAACGCCTCTACGGGGTCTATATCCTCGACCTCGTCAAAGGTGGACATGCGTTTCCATTTCCTCGGGGAGCCTCCAGGGTGGGATGTTTTCTTGGCCATGCTTTTCTGGAAATTGCCCTCAAGCACTCTCATGATGCGTTTTATGTTTTCGGCGGTTTCCATATTTCCCCTTCCCGGTATGACAGTTTCATCATCCTCTCCGGCCTTGTTGGATTTGCTGCTCATGTAAGCGCGCGCGGATTTGTCCTCTCTTTCCGTGTTTCCGCTGTCCTGAGGGTTTCCGGTGGGGTCGCTCGGCACGTCCTGGCCCTCTGGAGGAGCCATTTCGCTCTGGTTGTTGTCAAGGTTCTGCTTCAGGTCCTTGAGCGCGTCAAAGAAGGTTTTCTGGGCCTCGGCAAGCGGATTCTCGGTTTCCTTGTCTGCTTCCTCGTCGGGAATTTCCCCTTTGGGTTCTTGGGAGAAATCCTGGTCGAACTCCGAATCAGGCATCTGATCCGGATTCGGCGTCAGCTTGTCATCTGGCTTTTTTTTTTATCCTGAACGATATTCCGAAGAATATTGTCCATCTGGTCGAAGACGTCGGGGGGAACCCGGAAAGCGGTCATGTATCTTAAGACGTCAAGGTCTTCTCTTGAGCATATCTCTCTTTCGTTTAGAAGCGCGTGGGAGCGGATAAGCTTGAGCGCTTTTACGAAAAACGTCCTGTCGGTAATAAGGGAGTTGGTTTCGTTAAGCCCGAAATCCTCGATCATTATGGCCGTAAAATTCGCGAGACCTTCCTGCACATCGGGCGGAATCTGGATTTTTTCAAGTTTCTTGTAGCTTTTGTCGAAAAGTTTCTTGCTTACCCTTTTCGGTATTTTTTCTTCAAACGGTCTTTCAGCGTAAAGCTCGATGACTTTCTTGGCTTCATCCCACTTTCTTCCGTAGGAAATTCCAAGAGCCTTCACCTGGAGAATGAACCGGTCAAGGTTTGCCGGATCAAGGGGTTCGTTGTAGTACTCGTCCGCCGTCGGGTTGCTCGTCGCTATGGCGGTCAGAAGGGGAATGGATTCGCTGAAGAATTTCCTTTCGTTAAGTATTCGAAGAAGAATGTTAAGCGATTCCCCGGGCGCGCGCGATATGTCGTCTAAAAGGCAGATCTCAGATGTCAGTATTCCGCCCTTTACGATATCCTGCTTTATCCTCTCCCCGAGTTCGGTTTCCTCTTTCACTATTGTCAGGTCTCCGACGAGCTCTGAGAGGCGGGTGTCTCTGTGAAGCTGGTAGAAAAAGAAGTTGAGCTGGGCCGCTTTGGAAACGATTTCCGAGAGCATGGTCTTCGCCGTACCCGGAGGACCTTCGATATAAATGTGCTCTCTTGAGATTATTCCGAGAAGAAGAGCGGTTTTTACCTCGTCGTGTCCGACGACATGCTTGTCCATTTCTTCCCGAAGGGACGCAAAAGGGTTAGCGGGGTTCATTCATCCACTCCTGAAAAAGGCAATGAGCGTTATTATTACATAAAGGGATATTTTTTTCAATCTGTTTTGGTGTGTGCGGAAACCGGAGGTCTTAACGGACTTGGCACGGGAAAAGCCGCAGGAACGCTTTCACATTGGCCCTCGGGCGGGCGGTTTTTTCCTGGATGCCGCAAAAGTCGTTAAGGGAGCAAGCACCTTCTAGAGCAAAGCCGAGAGGCTTTTTAGGACAAATGGCCGGGAACCGCTTCAGAAGTATAAAACCGCTTTTACTGAAAAACCGGTTTCGCTTCCGTCAAGCGATATGGGAACCTTGACCTCTGATTCCGGAAAAGTTTCCCGATCTTCTTTTAGGTACTGTGTATAGCGCACCTCAGCCCGGATTCCTATCTTGTCTCCGATCATCTTTTCAAGACCCCCTCCCGCTGTCCACGCGTAGAAAGTTTCGTCGTAGGAATTGGTGCCTGAGACAAATTCTTCAGGACTGGTACAAATCGCGTCGACGGTTGGGCAGCCGTGGTAATCAACATTTAACTCCGCATCCACGAGCCGCGCGCCGCCAAGGGCGTAGAAGCCGGCGCCCGGGCCCAGAAGCGAAACAAGAAACGGGGGGCTTGCCCCGAACATCAACGTTACTCCATAGCTGTTTTTTCTCTCAACGCTCCAATCATCGGGCCAGGCTTCTCCGTACTGGTTTCGGCCCTCGGACTCCCCGTCTCCAGGAAGCATTCCGCTTACCGTGCCGTCGTGGAACTGTCCGTCAATCTCGACGCCTAAATAGAGAGTGTCGCTTGGATCGAGATTAAGGCGGTAGCCGGCAAGAAGCCCGCCGCTGAAACCCGTTTCGCCAGCTGAATCACTGGTGTAGTGAATGTGTCCACTCTCCAGATAAGAGGCTGGAAGTCCTGTGTTGTCAACGGTTTTCGCGTGTTCCATGCTTACGTGTTCAACCCCGGCCGAAGCGCCGACGTAAAAACTGCCGCTCTGGGCAACCGCGTTGCCGGAAAAACCGAAAATCATTGCCGCCGCGATCACTAAAACCCATAAACCCGTCTTCCGGTTCTTAAACGTTGTGCTCATGATTTTTTCTCCCGATAAGTTTTTATTCTGAGGTTAAATCCGTATGTTGGACGGAACCTGAAGCCCTTCCCGCCTAATATTTATAGCTTGAAGAATACTCGTTGTAAAATGAAATGGTCGAGGGACTTGGGTGATGATCCGCGCCGCGGCTTGCGAATGGGAAACTCCGCTTGTGGGAAAAGCGGATATTACGGTTATAATCTGCCTGCGAAGGCGGGTATTTGCCCTCTTGCAGACTCTTTATCTCCCGGGCGGGACTTATGGACACGGAAAAAGTATTTTACGGGATAGATGAAGTAAAAAAGAGAAAGTACCCGCGCGGGCTTGTCCTGATAGCGCTTGTTTTCGTACTCGGTCTTGGGGCTTTTAAGTTCGGGTTCTACCCGGAGCGATGGTTCTGGGAAAGCGACGATATTTCCCGGAAACTGATCGTGAGGAACACAGAGTCCCAATGGATAACCACCAAGAAAGGATATCTTTTTCTCATTCGCGGGGAGATCATGAACGAAAGCGACGTTCCCGTCAGTTACATAAAGCTCAGGAGCAGTTTTCAGGTATCGGGGCGGACCGTTCATGTCCAGGATTTTTATTCGGGCAATACCCTTTCGATGCGGGACCTTAGAAACGCCGACACGGCCCATCCTCTTCAGAAGCTGAACAGAAAAAGCGGAGACGACCTCTCGGCACTTACCGGGATCGAGGCCTCGGCCAATTTTAATATAAAGCCCGGCAATACCGTTTTCTTCAATACCTTCTACCTTTCCGTGAACAAGATACTTGGCCTTAAGTACCAGATCGAGATTACGGATTTCGAAGTGATGTCTGAGGGCTAGCGGGAGCCGTTGACACGCCACCCGGAGTCGTCACGCAGAATCCTCCCGGCCGGCTGTCCCGTCCTGGGGCAGGTCCTTGTCTGGTTCAGCTCTGAATTGCTCGGCAAACATGTATCGATACAACTCGATTGTCAGCTCCTGTTCGTGCTTCTCCAGCCAGTGCTGGGCACCGGGGGTGAGCAACATCGTATGACATGGTTCGTCCGCAATTACCGTCGTCTTCGTGTCAGCCGCCGAATCGGTCGGCCAGACCGCATCACCGGGGCGGCACTGGCGGAGCCTCGAGCCCGCGGAATCGCGGACGGAGGCATGGCCCGATAACAGTAGTTGCAGGCCTTCGCGTGGGACGTTTGGTCCCGCGAGGAGCTCTTTGGCGGCATAGTGCCGGGGAATCAGCCACGGCCGAAGCGCTTCGATGAGGTCCTCGAAACGAACCTGTCGCTCCAGATGGCGCTCAAGGTCCTCGATGGTGTGCTCCAGCAACGAGGTGCGTCGCTGTCCCATCGTAGCCGTATCTGCTTTCCACGCCGCGATGATGAGTTCCTCGCAGCGTTCCAAGCCTAGATCGGTGTTCGGCTCCAGCCACAGTTCCGCAAACACCGAAGGAGTAACATTGCGCTCCAAGCCGAACCGCAGTTTTTCTGACATACCGCTCAGGACCACGTGCACCCCCGCCGCGTTCGCTTGCTTCACGAATCTGGCCACCACATTCACCGCCGAAAAGTCGAACCCGGAGACGTCGGTGAAGTCGATCATCAGACAGAAGGGCTGCGATGGGCCGTCCAGGGAATTTCTGAGACGGCTGGCCAAGACACTTACGCTGCCGAAGAAGATGTATCCTTGAAGCCGGTACACCTGCACCCGGTCGCCTTCCGCCAGTAGGATAGCGCGATCGGGGACCGAGCGGGACTTGTTGCTCTGACGTTCGCGCGCGGTGAAGCTGGATTCAATCGGATTCACCCGGCTGAGACGCACGGCGAAGAACACGAGGGTGGCCACCACGCCTGTGGCTACAGCCTCAAGCAAGCCAAAGAAGATGATTGCCACGAAGATCAAAAGGATGATTGCATATTCCGACCCGGGCAGGCGTTCGCGGCTCTTCACCAGTCCTTGGTCAAGCATCCCGAGACCCGCAAAGACCAGCATGCCGCCGACAAACGCAGTTGGCACGAGTCCCAGCATTCCGTCACCAAACAACAGCGCAGTACCGATGACGCAGGCCGCGATCACCCCGGTCAGCCGGGTGGTGGCGTGGAAGAGCTTGCTGCGGAGCGATGCGGGAACGACAATGGTTGCTACCGTTCCCCCGCCGAATCCGGCAACGATACTGGCAACCCCTGTCGTCCGGAACTCGCGATTCCAGTCCAGATCCTCATCCACGGCAACCTCGAGCCCGGCGACATTCATGATGACGCAGATCAGGGCGATCGAGATCAGTGCCACCATGTTCGGTATCTGTCCGACGATCGCGGTCCAATCCACGTGCGCGAGGTCGGCGGGCCATAACGCCGGCCACAGGTTTCCCTGTGCCGTGCTGATAAGTAGCAGTCCCGCCGCCCTGGCCTCGCTGCCGGAAATGTCGAGGGTGAAAAGGGCAAGATGGTACGCACCGACCGCAAGCAAAACGCTCGTCGGCAGGATCAGGGGATTTCTCCAACGCTTCATGGCACCGTACAAGGCTATCCCATAGGCCAGACCCGGTAACCAGGTCCACAGCACGACCGGTTCCAGTGGCGTTGCCGCCCGCCAATCCAGATTTACCCCCATCAGGGATATGGCTGCCAGGAAGACGGCCCCCCCGATCCCGGCCACGAATCCTCCTGCAACCGGATACGGGATAAAACGCAGCAGGTTGGCGAGTCGGAACCGTCCGACCAGGAGACAGCACATCCCCGTCGCCACGGCGCTGATGATCAGCACGCACGCCGTGGTCGCAAAGAGCGTCTCGCCATCTGTCTTCATCGTGGCCACAATGGTCGCCATCACGAGCACAAGCAAGGGAGACAGCCCCGCAATTACGCCGCGGTACCCTCCCCCCAAAGCGATGAGTAAACACGCGGCGAAGTTTCCGAACAACACCAGGCCGACGCCCTGGGATGAATACGGGGCCAGCGCTCCAGAGAATATGAAGATCCCGAAGGCCACCTGGGCAGCCAGCAAACCGAGACCTGCAGTGATCCCGGCCGAAAGCGCCGGAAGCGCTGGCGAGGACGAAATCCTGGCACGAAGCCCGTCGGCAAGAGCAAGATGCCTATGAAACGATTTCATCCCGCGAGCCTCCCGTCCTGACAGTGGCAATTGTTTTCTCTATTTTTCATCACTTTTTTGCGAGGACTAAGTGTTGGATTCGGAACACCTTGCCCTGCTTTGCTGACAGTCTGGCAACAACCGGTTGTTACAACAATCATCTATTAACTGATATAGCAAGAACCGGACTAAATCAACGGCTTCTATCAAGATGGATTACGCTGTTGAATATATATATATGTAGAGCAAGGGCTTTCGCATGGAATAATTTTTTCCGGGATTTCCATAAAAACCCTTGAGAAGCGGTTAACTCTATACCGTATTATGTCTAAGTCAAGAATCCGGCCGTTGGATTGTCGTAATAGTGCAGATGCCGCTCTCATTACGGCACCGATTGAAGTCTGAAGCGCACAATTAACTCAGACAATCTTCTTTCAGTGGGAGTTTAGCACAGAGATGGACAAAAGACAATGCTCGCCTTGCCTTTCCCCCTGAACAGAACGCACTCCTCCCTTGCCCCGCAACGGCACTCTCCTCAATAAATACCGATCCAGCTCCCCGAATCACTCCCTCCATGAACTAAGATCAGGTATAACAGAACTGCTGTCCCCAACTCTCCCCAGCGCATTGTAAAACACCTCGCAAGGCGCACTGTAGCCAAGTGACTTCCTCGGCCGGGTATTGAGCCGGTCTTCCACCCCCCTTACCTCCTCCGGGTCAACCTCGCTCAAGTCCCGCTTCTTCGGGAAGTACTCCCGCACCAAGCCGTTTGTGTGCTCGTTGAGCCCCCTCTCCCATGAACGGTACGGCGTGGCGAAGTAAAACCCGGCGCAAAGCCCCTCCGACACCCTTGAGTGCCCGGCAAACTCCTTGCCGTTGTCCGCCGTTATGGTGTGCACAACCTCCCTGACAGGTCCCAGGCACCCCAGTATGGCGTCTCCCACCTCCCGGGCTGTCTTTGCTCCAACCTTATGCAGACACACAAACTTAGAAGCGCGCTCCACAAGGGAAACAAGCGCCCCGCGGTGCTTTGTGCCCACTATGGTGTCCGCTTCCCAGTCTCCTACTCTGTTCTTCTCTTCAACTTCCGCCGGGCGTTGGGTTATGTCCACCCTGCCCGGTATAACGCCTCGTCCCGAACCGTCCCTGCCGCGACGGTTCGGCTTCCTGCCGCGTCTGCGAAGATACTGGTACAGAGTGCCTCCAGTTGCTCTGTCCGCCCAGATGCAGTCATAGATCCACTTTGCGCTTATCGAGACCACGCCCCGCAGGGCAAGCCTTCCGGCTATCTGCTCCGGACTCCAGCACTCCCTGGTCAGCAGCTCCTTGATCATAGCCCAAAGCTCTTCGCTCATCTTGCGGGGAACAGAGGATGCTTTGCTGCGACGATGCTTCGCAAATTCATTTGCCTGCTTGTATCGGTAACCGCGTCCGCCGGTGTTGCGCTTCACCTCTCGGCTGATCGTGGTGTGATGACGTCCGAGATCTCTGCCAATCTCGCTATACGAACGGCCAGCTTGCAAATGCTTGTGGATCAGGAACCTTTCTTCCTGGGCCAAGTGTGTATATGACATCGGACAACCTCCTATTGATAGCACTTTAGAGATTATCCTTGTCGCTTGGCCCTTTCAAATCAGACTTGAACCTTGAAACGGCTCAAACCCTGCTCTCAGAAACTGTGCACTTCATAGTTCAACGGGCG